>JAQGPA010000188.1 GCA_028293325.1 Pedosphaera sp.
ATGCAGATGGGACGCAACTTACGCAATTACGGCATCCGCGCTGGCAACCAATCGCAGTTCCCCGGTGCGTTTTCTTGGTAAGACTCAGCCTTCAGGCGGGTTCCTGCTACGAAGAAAGGAATGATCATGCAACCACGGCGCCATCGCCAGCTCGATGCCGACGTGCTGTTTCCGAATCGCTCAACGCAATAGTCCACGCAGTCTTTTCCGAAGGAGTTGAACCGGGAATATTGCACCGGCGGCAACTGTGTTTTCATTGCTGATTCTGGTCGCTCGAACGCGTGCTTATTGTTTCCACTTCCTGGAATATGATGTCACTGGGGCAGCCCGGATGCCAGCAGAAAGACAGTGCCGTCGGAGGTTTACTGGCCGAGCTTGGTGCAACCACAATCTTCCGTGGGCGGCCACGTTTGGCATCACGGACTATGAGGGAATCCCGTACCATTCGTGGGACGAACCAAACTCGTCCTTCTGACCTTACGAATGGAATGGTGCGTTTTTTTGGATTGAGTGCGCAGCCAGCGCAGGTTGGGACGGCTTTCCGGATCCCAAAGGATTTCAAGGAGTCGTGGTCCGGAGACCAGGCGTTCCATTTCTGAAAATTCCGTTACCGGGCCCGGCGGTGTCGTTGCTGGGTGTGCAGTGGTCGAGCCGACTGCGGCAGTATCCGACAATTCTTGCGTCAATCAAGGAGGTTAGGTTGGTAGAGCCGCTCATGGTTCACCCGCAAAAAGATCAACCAGAGAGCTATTTGCTCCTGGATGGCCATCTCCGTCTCATTGCCCTGAGAGAACTTGGGGAACACGCCCCAAACCAAGGAGTCCCTGCTCAAGGCGGCCAAGGTCGAAGATTATGCGACGATTGTTCTGATGTATCCTCAAGCCCAAGTCATCCTGCAACCATCATGGGACTGGCCGTCAAACCGCAAGGACATGGAAATCTATGGTGAAATTGGAAGCATCCTTGTGCCGGGACCAAAATTAGTGCGGTTGAACGAATCGAAAGACCAAGTTGAGAAAGAAATCATCCCGCCGCCAGTCACAGTGCCCAATACTGACCCGGTCTCATACTTTGGCGCTGTCGTCCGTCACGAAATCAAACCGGCGGGACTCTCCTCGCTGGAAGTGAATCTGCTGGTCGTTGAAATTCTCGACGCCGCGCATCATTGGGCCAATGGCGGAAGGTTGGTCAAGTTTTGACGGGATCGTTTTGTGTGACCACGTCGCCGGAACTTCAAACTCATGCCGGTAGCTGCCCACCGGGTCGCGCTCGACATAGGCGGCTCCGTCAACACATGAGGCCAGTCCTTCTGAAATGTGTAGCCATTGTTCCGGTAATACGACGTGCCATAGCCTTGCAACTGCTAGTTGGAGGGGACCGGAATTTCTTTCCAGCGTGGCGCGTCGCAATCCGGTTTGTAAAAATCCACCGGCCGCAGCGCCGGATGTGTCACCCAGTTGAATTTCCAAAGCCCATTCAGGCTCCGGCAAAACGGCGATGCCGTCCGGTTGGCGGCAATGGCCTGTTTGATGTTGGCATACAGCATGAGCACGGCATGGGCCGGCCCTTTGTTGATGCCCAGACATTCCGGGTCTTCAATTTCTGGCGGCAACGGCGCCTGCGCGAGAATTCTCGATGCGAATGCAAGGATCGCCACATTGAAAACGACCATCTTAATCAGGCTGAAAACAATTAATTTGTCATTTTCATTTCCTCCACTTACCACAGTTTTTTTGGTTAATTATTTGCAGGAACCAGCCAGGCGACATAACCGCCATCCTTGCGCAACGGCAACGTCAGTGAATCTTTGGCAGTGACCATTCGTTCCGAGCGCACAAAATCGTCGTTGCGTTCTGAACTGTCTGCCAGCTCTACAAGTTTGTATTTTCTTGCGCCAAGAAATTTCAATGAAACTTGTTCGCGTCGCGGCATCTGATTGTTGATGACGCCGACAAACCACTCGTTTCCGTGACGCCGGACGAAGGCCGCTTGCTCGCCGATTTCGCTGACGGGCAACACCACAGTTTCATCCCAGATCGGCGGCAATGCCTTCATCACATCCACCGCCGCGCTTTGGAGGTAGTGTTGCGGATTGTCGCCGAAACAAAGAAACGGCGAGGCGAAGACTACTGACATCGCCAGTTCGTGCGCGAACGACGAACCGCTCAAACGGTCGGGCATGAACAATGTTGGCGTGAAATCCGCGTGTCCCTGAACGTAGCGCAAAAATGGCAACGTGATGTCATGAACCGCCGGGCTTTTGCCTTGCTCGCGTCCGGCGATGGCTTCGCGCGTCAGTTCGTTCGGCCAAGTGCGCTCGCGTCCGGTGGGTTTCACCGCGCCGTGAAAATCAATCATCAGTTGCAACCCGGCGGCCTCGCGTAACGTATCTTCATACCAGTTCACCCATTCGACATTGGCGGGGTCAGGGAAATCAATTTTCAGACCAACGATGCCAATTTCTTTGGCGCGCTTGAAATAAGCCGTTCGATCTTCTGGCTTGTGGACATATTTGCAATGCACCCACGCCCAAATGTCCACGCCTTGAGCCTTCGCGTATTTGACGATGTCCGCGAGCGCGTCCCAGGCATTGTCACCGCCGCCGTTCCAAGTGCGCCAGCCATCATCAATCAGGTAATACTCGAAGCCCAACGCTTTGGTGCGATCAATCCATTCCTTTTGGTCGTCCAAGTTCGGCGCGCAATAGCAACTCAACCAGCCCCACGTCGAGCGACCGGGACGAATCCACTTCGCGTCGGCCAGTTCGGGCGCAGGCGGCGGGCAAAGATTTTTGATGATGTCGCTGTTAACGAGCCTATTCAGGTCAGCGGCCAAAAGCGTGACGCGCCACGGCGAAGCGATTTCGCCGGTAACGTCCCAGCCCTTGAGACTGTTGCGGAAAAGCGCCTTGAAAACATTTCCTTCCGTGAGCAATGATAGGTCGCTGTAATTGACCAGGTTCGCCTCGGTCATCATTGCGTAACCCGCACCGTTCTCGAATTTCAACGTGGCCGGCGCCATGATCTGCAACTGTTTCGGCTGCTGCCCGACAACGGCCACCTCGTAGCGCGCCTCGTAAGAAGTGTTGGTCGCACTCTGGCTCCAAATGGTTGTGCCGACGGGAATTTTCCACTCGGAACTTTCACCGTCAATATGCCTTGCGCCGCTGCCCGGAACACGATAGCGATACGCCACGCCATCATTAAACATCCGAACTTCAAGCTGCCACGTCACGTCACCGCTCGTCAGCGAAATCATCGTGGCATCACAGCGATTGACCGCCAGCGAATGATTGCCAAGCATCGGGTAGGTCTCGCTGATGGTTTCAACCGCAGGTCTCCCGGCAAACGTCGCGCCCAGCCCCAAATCCTTCCCATCAATCGTCACGCCTAGCGCGGAAGTTTCCACCACCGCCTGACCGTGGAACTTCACGGCATAATTCAGATGACCACCCGTCGAAACAGTGACGGCAATTTTTCCGTCCGGACTTTTCAGTTCAATGTTTGCCCCCCCGGCCAACCCGTGAACCGGACAGAGAATGGTGATCATCACCGCGAAAATTAAGATGCGAAACATAATATTTGAAATATAGTTGATGGTAGGAACAAAATACGAGTCAGTCGTCATGCCAAGAGCTGCGGACGTTCGTTGAACGTCTTCCACACAAATTCGCCGAAGATCGTGTTCGCCCACGCGAACCATGCGCGCGTGAATTTTTCCGGATTGTCCTTGTGGAACGCCTCGTGCATAAATCCTGTCCCTGCGTGGGTTTTTTGCAGGGTCGTCAGGCATTGCTTGATTTCAGAGTCGCTCGTCGCCGTCAGCCCTTCAATGACTAAACCCAGCGGCCAGATCATGTCCACGCCAACGTGTGGCCCACCGAGGCCGCTCGCCACCTGGCCGCGGCAGTAATATGGATTGTCTGCTGAAAGCAGCAGCTTGCGCGTGTTCAGATAAATTTTGTCGTCCGGCTTCACCGCGCCAAGATACGGCAGCGACAGCAGGTTTGGGATGTTCCCGTCATCGGTGCAATAGTAATTTCCAAACGCGTCCACCTCAAACGCATAAACACGCCCGGCTTTCGGGTGATTCACGATGGCGTATTCGTGCAGCGCCTTTTCCACTTCGTCCGCCAATGCCCGGCATTGCTGAGCCAATTCTGCGTCGTTCTTAAGTTTCTCCACCATTTCAGCCGCTTGGCGCAAGCTGACGACCGCAAAAACGTTTGACGGCACGAGATACGGAAAAACCGTTGCGTCATCGCTCGGCCGGAACATGGAGCGAATCAAACCAATTGGCTTCGCGGGATTTCCGTAGCCGTGTCCCGGCAAACTGTCGGTCGCCCATTCGGTGCGCCGCATGAAATGATACGGGCCGTGATTTTCTTTACGCTGCTGCTCATGGAATGTTTGCAAAATTAATTTGATTGCACCGTGCCACGCGTCGTCGAATGGAGACGCGTCGCCGGAATGCTTCCAATAACCATGCGCCAAACGGATGGTGTAACACAGCGAATCAATCTCCCACTTGCGTTCATGCACGCCGGGCTTCATGTCGGTGAAGTCGTTCTTCCATTCGCTCTCTTTGTTTTCATCTTTGTAAAACGCGTTCGCATACGGGTCTTTCAAAACACAGCGCGTCTGCCGGTTGATGACGCCAGCGATGAGCTGTTGCAGCGCCGTGTCGTCCTTCATCAATTGCAGATACGGATACACTTGCGCCGAGCTGTCGCGCAGCCACATCGCATCTATGTCGCCGGTGATTACGTAGGTGTCAGGCCGGCCGTTGACCATCGCGAAGTCCACGGTCGTATCAAGTGTGTTCGGAAAACAATTCCCAAACATCCATGCCAGTTCCTGATTCCCGATTTTGGTTTGGACCTCGTTAATCGCCTGCTCGACGGCAATGCTTTTGAAACGACGCTTGCCCTCAGGGGGGCGGACGACTGGAAATTGCTCGCCAGCGGCAAAACCTGAAGGCACAAACGCGAGCGCTGAAGCCGCGAACGCAGTGTTGCGGATAAACTCTCTCCGATTCATGAAATTGGCATTCATTTAGTTTTTTTGATTGAGCTTTTGGAGTGCGAAAGCATAAGCCCCCAAGGCGATAGCCTCACTCGTGCCGAGCCGTGAAATACCGATGGCGATGCGCGGCATCAAATCGAACAATACTTTCTCGCCGGTTTTTGGCACGATAATTTCGCGTGAGTTACCGCGAACAAACATTTCCAGTGCGGTCGAATCTTCAAGGTTGAAAGCATCCACGGCGAGGCGGCGGAAATCTTGACCTTGAAAAGTTTTATAGGTGGCATTCAATTCAGCAACCAACGACGGCACAAATAACGGCCACGCATTTGCCAGTCCGCCGCCAATTACCACCAGCCCGTCCACAAGGTTCAACGTTTGCGCCACAGCATCACCCGCAGCTTCACCCAACTGCCGAAATGCTTCGCAAGCGGCGTTGCGATTGCCCGGCGAAGCGCCTGTCCCAATTTTGCAAATATCCTTCGGATCGGGCGCGGATTCAAGCGGAATACCCGCCACTTCTGGATAAACCCGCCGCACGGCACGGATGCTCACGCTCTGTTCGACATTCATCGCGGGCAAAAGTTTGTTCCGCAACAGCCAGATTTCACCCGCGACCGAATTGTCGCCAAGCAGCAATTCACCGTTGCGCGCGATCCCACCACCGAAACCAGTGCCAAGCGTCACGCCGAGCAAATTTCGATAACGTTTCGGACTGCCCCCTTTTTCAAGCAGGCCGTTTACATACGGCAAAAAGCCGGCGATGCTTTCGCCAAAGGCGAACAAGTCGCCGTCGTTGCTGATAAAAACAGGAATGCCAAATTTTTCCCGCAATATCGGCCCCAGCGCGATACCACCGCGAAAAGCTGGCAGATTGCCAAGGTCGCCGATGATGCCGTTCGGATAATCCGCCGGCCCGGGAAACGCAAAGCTGATGGCGACCGGTGGAACGGGGCACATCTCCCGGACACGGGCAAAACCACCCACGATGTTCATTAGGCAGAGCTCGAGATTATCGCCGTGAGTGTCCAGCGCGACCATATCCGTAACCCGCTTGCCCGCGCGCATTCCGCAGAAGCGGAGACTCGTTCCCCCCGCGTCCAAGGTCAGCACGATACTGTGTTCATTTGAAATGTCAGTCATGGCACGTTAAGCAGTTAAGTCCTTGCGTCCGATGCGATGGCCTTTCAATCCGTAGAATGCTACGTAAGCGTAGGCGATGAGTGGCACGATGAAGGAGATTTGAAGGTTGCCGGTCAGGTCGGCGATCTTGCCCTGCAACGGCGGCAGCACCGCGCCGCCAAGAATCGCCATCACCAGCAGCGACGACACCTGGCTTTTGTAGATGCCCGTGCCTTCGAGCGCGAGGCTGAATGTGTTCGACCAGCCGATGGAAGTAAACAGGCCGATGGCTACCACGCACCACATCGCCACCACACCTCCGACCATGATGGCCGTGATTAACAGCGCACAGACCGTCAGCGAAAAAATCGCCAGCGTCCGCGCCGCGAGCGATTGGCTGAACTGGAACAACAACCAGCACAAACCGACAAACGGCAGATAAATTTTGAATGCTGACCAATTCGACACAAACGCATCGCGCCACAACGTGAATACAGACGAGGTGGAATCGCCGTGCATCGCGTCCAGCGGCGCGCTTTTGGCCGCCCAAAGCAGAAGCCACGCAAGCAACGGGATCACCACAAGCAGCAGTTGTTTCCGCGCTACCCGCATCTCGCTCAATGTCACCGCGCCCATGAAACGGCCAATCATCAAGCCACCCCAGTAAATGGAAACATATTTGCTGGCTTCATCCGCCGTCAGTCCTGCCACGGATTTTTGTCCAAGGAAATTAATAATGGCGCTGCCGACGGAAACTTCGCCGCCGACATACATGAAAATGGCGATTACGCCGAGAACCACGTGCGGATGTTTCAGCGCGCCCGCACCGGGTTCGACATGGCCTTCGCCGATGTGCGGCAGGCGGATGAAAAAGAAAACCGCCGCGAGCACGAGAAAGATGGCGCAGAACGCTTGATAGGGCACTTTCACCGATTCCGCGCCGTGGGCGCCGGTCTTGGCGAAGTATTGGAAAATCAAATAGCCTCCAATCAGAGGTCCAATGGTCGTACCGATAGAATTGAAACCTTGCGCGAGGTTCAGGCGCGACGACGCGGTTTTTTCCGGGCCAAGGATTGTGACGTAGGGATTGGCCGCGATTTGCAGCATCGCGAAGCCGAGGCCGACGATGAACAACGCCGCCAGAAACATCGGGTAGGAAGCCGCGCCTGCCGGCCAAAACAGCGCGCTGCCAATGGCGGAAATCAGCAGGCCGATGACGATGCCGCTTTTGTAGCCGATTTTGGCGATGGGATCGCCGGTCGTCGCCGAAATCATGAAATAAATCAGTGAACCGACGAAGTAAGCGCCAAAGAACGCAAGCTGCACGAGCATCGCGTGGAAATAATCCAGCGTAAACGCCTCCTTGAATCGCGGAATCAAAATGTCGTTGAAGACGGTCATGAATCCCCACATGAAAAAGAGGACGGTCATGATCGCGAACGGACCACGAGAGGTTTGGCCGTTGGCCAATATATTAGAAGACGATTTAGCAGGTGCGGAAACGTTTACCATAATGTTCCCCCTAAAACTCCATGTTTTTACGCGCGATAGCCATTACACGTTAGTGTAACCACACGTCAGAGTGCTACTAGCGCGGTCTTGAATATCCTGTATTTGCCTCGTCAAACACTGCCAGCAAGGCAAAATAATTATCCACCAGCAAACCTTCGTAACCGTGGCCGCCACCACTCCAATCGCGCCAGTCACGCGATTTTCCGGGCGAATCAAAACCCTGAAACTTTCCGGCGGCATAACCGGCAAGCATCGGCAGAAACATTTTCCGCGCGTCATCCACCCGTCCCAGTTGGTAAAGCGCCTTCACCGTGAACCAAGCAAAGCATCCGGTCGCGCCGCCATTTTCGTAAAACTGAAATCCATCCGAACCATCATCCAACAGCGGCTCGCCGTAGCGCGTCGGCGGATGGTTTTGCAAAATATAGTCGCCTTTGTGGACTGGCACGAGGTTGCCGGGCAGACCGATGGCAAAATTTGTGTAGCCAACCTCCTGCATTTTTTGCAAAAGACGATCCATGATTGAATCCGCCAGATTGGTATTCACCAATCCGTAAGTGATAGCCGCTCCCTGCACAAAGGTGAACCAATAATCATGTAATTCACCATCCGCACTACGCCAGCCGGCCAGGACGCCTGTTTTTGGATTTAGAAAGGCCGGGACGTAAGCAGCCCGCAACTTGTCCGCGGCAGCGTTGAAAAAACTTTCGTCATTGGTATTTCCCATCTGGTTGGCGAGCGATGCAAATTCACGACAGGCGTGATATGCCAGCGCGTTTGCATACGCATCCTCATGCCCAAAATTGATTGTGTCCCACCAATTTGACGGACGCCGGTCTCCGCGCGGACGGTCGCCAAAATTTCCCGTGGACGGATATTCCAGCAAACCATTGCCATCCTTGTCAGCCGCAAGCATTTCACGTCCCCAAACGACGAGTTGCGGATAATTTTTCTTTGCCCACATAAAATCTTTCGTGCCTCGGACATAATTACACGCGGCAATCAACAGCGACGGGCAGGTGTCCAGCGTCGTCCACGGCGTATACCATGGAACCAAGTCAGCATCCACGGGAGTGCAGGCGTATCCAACCTGCCCGTAACCTTTCGCACCCGCCAGATAGCGGTCAAGCGTCATGCGAACCATGTCGAGCGCGGTCAGATTCTTGGCGAGAGGCGGCGTCTGAAGCGCAACTTCGGAATACATGAACAAAGTGAAAGGGCATGGGTCACTCGCAGCATTGTTCGCCAGCATTTGAACGCGCGGGTTCACTTGGAAAATATTCAGGAAACTGCGGCGGAATCCGTCAAAGCTGGCGTCGCCGTCAATTTGCGGCAGATGCGGATAAATTGTCGCGACGTTTAAATCATATTTCACCAACGGATGCTCCTTCGTCGCGGGCGGAAATTCGACACGCACGAAAGCGTGCGGCACGCGCCGACGTCGCGCGTCGTAATTCAGTTTCCCCCCCGCCAAGCTTGAAGTAATTTTCATTGAACCCTTGTCCGGCAGATGCAAAACGCAGGGAAGTCGCATCTGGCGTTCGTCAGGATTCATCAAACCCAGCAGCGTGGCGTGATTGGATTTTTGGTCGAACTGCAAAACCAGCGGTGACGGGTTGGTGATGGATCTGGTGTGCGAAATGAGTGTAAGCGATTTTGCACCGCAGACGATTTCCCAGACGGCAACAGACCTTCCCTTCGCATCAAGTTGTGTCCAGCCAAAATGGTTCTTGCCTGATTGGAAAAACTGAATCGCCGAATTTGTTTGTCCTGTGGGTAAAGCCGGATTGTCCGACAATTTTCCCTGACCCAGGCTATCCAGCGCGAAGAATGAAAACTCCGGCGAGTGGCGGTCAAACCCGACCGCGAGAAACGGCGATTGATAATCCGGCGAAGCGGCCAGCGCGACCGAAGTCATGAAACCGAGGCAAGCAATCAACGTCTTCATGAGATTCATCTCGTTATGCCCGGTCAGATGTCCCTGCGGAATGGCACAGCTGGCAAGCCAGCACTATTGTAGAGATTGCAAATCGGATAGCGGGTGACTACGGGTTTCATTTTAACTTTTTATTGCCCCAACATGCCGGCAGCAAATATTTCGTTCTCCTCATTCCAACCGTCAATAAGCAACCGAACCTGCTTGGAATCCGCTGCCGTGTCGCCGAACGTGATCCGCACCGTGCGCGATTCGCCCGGCAGCAGCGAGAAAAAGTTATCATCGTAAAACGCCGGGCGCACGGGCTTGCCGTCCTTCGCGTGCTGCAAGCGCAACCACACCATGAATGCCAGCGATGATGACGGGTTTTTCACCGAGACCGTGCAGACATTTTCACCATTTGAGTGACTCCATTTCACGTCGCTGGCGAGTTTCACCTTCGGCAGTTTCGCCAAATCTTCAAAACCTTCAAACTGTGGCCCACTCCAGGTGCGCCCTGGCTTGTAAGACTTGTTTGAACGCCAATAAAAATTCTGCGAGACCGGCCGGCCTTTTGCATCGGCTAATTCCAGCTTGATGAAATGAACTGGCGAAACGTTTGTTGGAAAGTTGATCGCCAGAACATTCGTCGCCAATGCTTCTGGTAATATGTGCACACTCGCCGTTTGCTGGAAAACCTCGGTCATGTCAAAATTCAGCACGCGTGCCGTAACACGACCACTGAATTCCTTTGGCAATTCGTTGTTCACTGCGACAGTGTTCTTCAAAAAGTCGAACTGTGAGTGCAGCGGTTCAAGTGCGTTCTGCGCGAAATAAAGCGCCGCCGTTGGTTCTAGTGACCAGTCCCACATACGCCCACAGACCTGACGATTCGGGCTGTTGTGATACCAGAAGAGCGAGCCGGTGCAAAAGCGTTCGCCGTAATCAAACTTGTTTTCGTTCCAACATTCCCAGATGGCGCGATAGGCCAGTCCGCCGAACGTCTGCGCTTTCATCGTGTATTCCTCGATGTTCGTGCTCGGACCGTATTGCTGGACACAACGATCATAATTTTCCGTCATGCTGTGGAAACCGCCGCCATCAAGATAGTCCCAGACAGTTTTATTTACCGGCCACAAATCCTTTTCCGGCATCATTTCACGCAAGCAGTCTACCGTCGGCAAAATCGGGCAGCCGTATTCCGGGCAGAGCCCGTTGATGCGGCTGCCACGAACCGAGGCCGTGTCCTCGTAATACCACATCGGGTTCAGCGCGACGTATGGGCTGCCGTCGTGGACACCGTCCGCCTCGGAGCTTTGCTGCCAACCATGCGTGGGGTCGAGCTTATCTACAATGTCTTTCATCGGCACAACCAAGGACGGATCAACATGCGTATTCGGCGCGCTCGGACGTTCGTTGGCGGAGACGTAATACGCCACGCTCGCGTGATTGCGCAGACGAAGAATCGTGTCCGCGACGTTCGCGCGGTAAAGCTTGCGGTCGTTGGGCAACAACGTGTCGCCCGTCTGCCAAAATTCCACCCAGACCGGAATCCCCAACTCGTCGCATTGCTCAAAAAAGTCATCCGACTCGGCAACGCCACCCGCCCAAAGGCGCAGGAAATTCACGCCGGACTGGCGCGTGTAACGCAACTCCGCCTCCGTCCGCTCGCGCGAGGTACGGCACATCGCCTCGGGAATCCAGTTTGAACCGTGCAGAAAGAATCGCCGGCCATTCACAAAAAACTCGCGGCTTTTGTCTGGCGTATTTTGGTCGCTCGTGATTTCGCGGATGCCGAAGCGTGTCTCCAGCCGGTCGGAAGTATTCCCCTCTTGCCCAAACGCCAAGCTCAGGTGATATAAAAACTGTTCGCCCTTGTTGAACGGCCACCAAAGCCGTGGCTCGGCGACGGTCAGCACCTTGTATTCTTCCGGAGTCAGCGTCACCGTTTTCGTCTCGTTCGCCCGCAACGCAACCTGCTTTTCAATTTTGATTCCCGCCTCGCGCACCCTCACCGTCAACTTGCCGGTCAGCGGCGCACTGCTGGCATTGAGAATGTCCACGCTGACGCTTTCCCGCGCCGGTTTTAATTTTGGCATTGGCAGCTTGCTCTGCACGAACGCATTTCTTAAGACCACCGGGCCGGTGGCGAATAACTTCACGTCGCGCCAGATGCCGGTGTTGCGGTCACGAATGCCATCGGTGAACGTGAAATCCCAGCCGACCGTCATTAACATCGTCGTGTTGCGGCCGATTTCGCCATCGCCACCATTTCGCTTTTCACCGGTGGCGGGGGCGGTTTTATCCTTCTGCCGGAAACCACCAGGCTTGTCCACCGGATGCACCAGCACGGCGAGCGCATTCGCCCCGCCAAAATTCAGCACGGTGGTCACATCAAAAATTCCGCGACGGAACATCCCAACCATGTCGCCGAGATGCTTTCCGTTCAGCCAGATTTCTGCGCGATAATTGATACCGTCGAATTGCAGCCACACCTGCTTTTGCTTGAACGAGTCCGGCACGGTGAACTCCGTGCGAAACCAGTAGGTGTAGAATTCCGGTCCGGTTTCGGAAAGATCAGGAATGAGTTTTTGCTCATACGCGTTGTTCAGCCCAAAATACGGTTCGGGATAAACGCCATTTTTGACGAGGCTGTTCAATACTGTGCCGGGAACCATGGCTGGCTGCCAAGCCGCGACTGAAAACGCTGGAGTCGAAATCGCAGTGCCATCGGTGGAGACATCCTGACGGCGGCTCATGCACCAGTCTTGTCCGCCGCCATGCTCGGCATTTGAGGACAGGACAATTTCTGGTGCAAACACATCATCTGCATGCAAGTGGCTGGCGCAACCTGCGAATAAAATGGCGGCGATCAAACTTTTCATCTCAATTTTTGGGTTGAGTTTCATCGGCTAAAAGTTTGAGGCCTTGCTTATGATTCACGGTTTGGAAATAGCGCAGGCAAACATCCCGCCAGTTGGTTGCGTGCCGCAGTTGTGCCTCCAGCTTTGTCTGCACGGACTCAAACCGATCAACGTCCACCTTGCCGCGCAACGATTCCCATTGCACCTGCATTTCCTTCACATAATCCACTCCAGCTTGATAACGAGAGCAAAGTTCCTCCCACACCGTGTGCCCCGTTTTCAAACGATAATCCCAACTGACATGATGAAACCACAGGAACAGTTCTGGCGGACACGCCTCCAGATTTGCAAAACGCGCGGCGACTTCCGGCGCATATTGGCCGACTGCGTCCGAACCTGTCGCGGTGCGGTCGAAACCAATGCCCTTCACGTCCGCTTTGTGATAATACCAACCGGAATACTCAGGTGTGTTTCGGCTCAAAGTGCCCGGCTTGGGATCATAATGTCCGCCGCCCTCCATGATGTGATGAAGTCCCAGCGGCATCTCGTAATTCACACAAGCTTCCCACGAACCGCGCAGCATTGCTTCCACGGTGGAAACAACCTTCGCGTCGCTGCCCCAAGTCATCCGCGTCCATTCCTCGGCGATTTGATCGCTAGATAAATTACTGCCCCATGCCAGTCGGCCAAACGCATACCAGTTCGCCTGCGCGAAATCATGCCCGCACCAGTTCGTGTCATCGCCTGCGTTGGACACGCCCGCGATGCCGGTTAGCGGCGACGCTTCCAGCGTATCCATCACCGTCGTGCCACGGCCATTGGCAAACGTGTCAGATTGAAACAACTCCTTCCACATCGGCGCGAGAAAAACGATGTCGGTCGAGTGCCCCATGTTTTCCTGCGTGATTTCGCACTCGGCCATGACGGAGGTTTTTTTCAACGCGCCAAACAACGGATGAAACGGCTCGCGCGGCTGGAAATCAATCGGCCCGTTTTTGACCTGCACAAAAACATTCGTCGCAAATTTCCCGTCGAGCGGCATGAACTCCAGATACGCACGCTTGGCGCGGTCCTTGTCCACCTTAGAGCTGTTGTAGACAAACGCGCGCCACATCACCACACCGTCGTGCGGTGCAAGCGCCTCCGCGATCATGTTCGCGCCGTCAGCGTGAGTCAGTTTGTAATCTTGCGGGCCGGGCTGGCCTTCGGAATTCGCCTTCATCAAAAAACCGCCGAAGTCGGGAATGAGCGAATAAATCTCATCCACCTTGTCCTTCCACCAGCGACGAGCCTTCGGGTCGGTCGGATTCGCAGTCCATAATCCGCCAAGTTTTTTTGGCGATGCAAAATTCGCCGTGAGATAAACACGGATGCCATAAGGCCGTAAGACCTCTGCGAGCTTCGCCGCTTTTTTTAGGTTGTCCGTGGCAAGTTGTTCCGGCTTCGCATTGACATTATTTAGCACTACGCCATTCAGCCCGATGGATGCACATGCCCGCGCGTAATCCTGATAACGTGGATCCAACATGCCCGGCAGTTCGCTCCATTTCCAAAGGGATTTTCCAGCATAACCGCGTTCCACGGTTCCATCCAAATTGTCCCAGTGATCCAGGATTCGCCGCTGCAACTTGGGCTGTTCAGTGATATTTAGATTAGAAATATTCTGCTGTGTCTGAAGCAGACGTAAAAAATGGAATGCTCCATAAAGCGCACCAGCCTCAGTCGGTGATGCAACCACGGTCAGCAAGCGATTGTCCTTTGTGACCGAGCGAATGAGGTAAGCTTCGTCGCCGAGGGAAGCGAGCTCTTGCCTTAATCCGACGGTTTCCATTAAGAGCGAGTTTGTGGATGCAATTACCATGACTGCGCTCTTCTGCTTCCAATTCGTAACTACCGACATATCCTGCCCAAGCAGGCCAGACAATCCTCGATGAAGCTCTCCACGGATCGCCGTCAGTGTGGGCGAGTCACCTGCCACCACAATTTCACCGACTTGTAGCGAATACTGTTTCAACAGTTGACGATCTTGGATCTGATCATAGCGCAACCAAAGACGATGGCCGTCTTCCGCCCGCAATCCGCCGGCCAGCAGCAGGATTGACAGGACCGCCGTTATGTTTAATTGGACGCGCATGGTTGTTATTACTTCACCTGGTAAAACTTTTGTGGCTCCGACGGTGTGATTGGAAACGGCGATTGAGCGGCGGCATTGGTGGACCACGGCCCGAGGAGATTGGTCGCCTCGAGCAATTTTCCGGAACCAGCCCAAGTCAGCAAGAGTTGTGTCCCGTTCCTCGCGATATTTAATGTGAGCGGTAACCCGACAATCAGGCTACCCGCCGCGTTGGTGGTCGGGGCGCCTGGTTGAGCGACCCAGTTAGCGGGAAAATTTGCCGGATAAACCGCGTTCAATTGTGCGAAGGAATACTGCCCTGACACCAGTGTCGCTCCATTCACTGTGACGGAATGAAACCGGTGCGCCTGGGTCAGGTTCAGTCGTCCGTTCAAAATCAAATCGCCCGCCGGATTATCAAGGCTGTAATTCGCCTGCAATGCCCCGGCCGGTCCCACGGTGATGGTATTTGTGCCAAGCGCACCCGCGCCATTCGCGAGCAGAGTGCCAATGACAACATTCCAGGTTCCGGAGAAAGAGTTGTGGTTGCCGGACACATTCAAATCGCCAATCCACGTCGGCTGGAATGTGCTCCCGCTGTAAGCGTGATACTCGATGCCGCCGCTGCCGGTTAGTTGGGCCGCGATATCAATCGCGCCGCCGCTGCCGGTCTGATTGGCACCAATCGGCGTATTCGCCTGGATATTCATCACCCCGACGATTTGAGAACTGCCGGCGAAGTCTACATAACTGCTGATCTGCCCGCCCTGCATCACCAGGTTGGGCCAATTCACCGAGCCGCCCCCGGAGTTTTTCAGAATAATCTGGCCGATGTTCGCCGCATCGTTCCAGATCCCGTTGCCATCGACCGTCAAAGCGATTCCCGGGAAACTGGCCGACGCAACATTGTAGGGCGTGCGCATGCCGCCACCGGGCAAAATCTCAAACGTGCTGCCCGGATAAGCCATCGCCGTGTTGGAGGCCGACAGACCGTTGCTCCAATAGCCGGCGGTATTCCAATCGGTGGCCGGACTGGTGTTCGGCTCGACGTCCGACATCGTGGCGTTAATTGGTGGTCCCAACGGCGGTATTACCGTCAAGCTCACTGGCGCGCTGCTTACTGGTGAATTATCGTTGTCCGATACCCGCACGAGATAATTAGTGGCGTCGGCATAGGTGATGTTGGCAATCTGGAGTGTGGCCGTCTGTGAAGCGGAAATTTGGCCGCCATCGCTCAGGTTCACGAAAACCCCGTTGGACTTTACCTGCCATTGATAGCTCAGCGGCAAATTGCCCCATGCCGAGGCGGTAAATCGCACGGGTTGTTGCAAGTAGGCGGATTGCAAAGCGGGCTTCGCGGAAACCAGCAACGGCTCCGACGTTTGCACGGGCAGAATCGTCACGTTGCCATAAAAGGCAACGTTCGTCAGCGCCATCTGAAATAAATTGGACGCAGGCGAACTACTGCCGGGCAGATAAATGTGGTCGAAGGTGATTCCATTGATGGATGCGGAGCTGCTAAGTCCCTGAATAAAACCGCCCGTTGTGCCAACATCGCGCACGGTAATGTTCTTCACCAAAATATTGGAAACCGGTCCGCCACCGTCGCCGAGTCCGTTCTGAACCAGAAATACTCCCCACGCGCCATGTCCCGCATTGACGTAAGAGACGCGCTCCACATCGATCGTGTCGAACGTGACATTTCTGACGATGGACGCGCCGTTTTTGTGATCGATGCACACCGCCCCGGCGCAGTCGTAGGCGACGCCGTTCTTGAACGTGATGCCGTCCTGAACGGTTTCCACGCCTTGTCCGACTTTGAATGCGTAGCAAATGGTCCACGCGATGCAGCCATCGAAGACGATGTTGCTGTTCATCATGGTTCCGCCCGGCCAGGGGATGCTCGTGTAAGTCTTGGTGGAATACGGATCATCCAACCCGATGGCGATGCAATTAGTCACGGTGACATTTCGCGCGCAATTGACATCAATGCCGTCGGAGTTTCCGACCGAAAGCTGGTTGAAAATTTTCAGGTTGTTGAACTTCATGTCCGCACCGATGCACGGAATGATCGCCCAGCCACCAGAATCCCTGAACGTGATTCCCTCCGCCGTGAAATTGGTGCAATTGAGCGGCATCAGTGTGTTGACTGCGAAGTTTTTGGTGTAAACCATGTAGCCGCCATTGGCATCCACCGTCCCGCGACCGTAGATTTTCATGTTGAAGCCGTTGGTCGCGTAAAGAAACCAAGTGCCGATGGAAAGCGGGCCAAAAGTTTGATTGGTCGAATAATCAGCGGGATTGCCCGTGCAACGGATCAACGAACCACCCTGCAGATACAACGCTACGTTGCTCTTGAACTGAAGATTCCCACTCAGATAGACGCCAGCGGGCACGAAGACGATTCCCTGACCATTCACACTGCCATAAGCACTCGCATCATTGATGGCATTTTGAATTGCCGCGGATGCCTTGGTTGTTCCGGTGTTATCAGCGTTGTAAGGCGTATTGGTCACGTTAAAAATTCCCGGGCCGGATGATGGCGGAACATCCAATTCCGTCGCATCTGCACCGATGACCAGACACTTCAGACCGTTGAGTTGCAGAATGAGATACTGGTTTGCTGAAATGGTGAACGTCAGTTTATTTCCTGATGCGCTGCCAGTCAGGTTCAACTTCTTCGGACTGATGCCATAGGAGACGATGCTGGATTGCGTAAGCGCCGTGACTTCAAACGTCGCCGTGCCACCAGCCATCGAAAGCTGGGCATAATCGTAATCGCCGGTAAAACTCACCACCGGAACATTCGTGCCATTCACTTTCAATGCGTAAACCGACGACGTGGAATAAATCGAAGGCAACGGATATGTTTGAATCGCGGCGCTTTGAATAATGGTCAAACGCGCCGGCGCACTTGTCACCGAGCCGCTTGCATTGGTTGCAACCACGACATAATCCGCCGCGTTTGCCAACGTAAGATTATTGATGGCAAGCGTATCGCTGCCGCTGCCGGTGAATTGTCCACCTTCGATCAGGTTTGTATAAATTCCGCTGCCAGCAACGCCTGCCATCCACCGATAGTCCGGTGCGGGATTGCCGAACGCATAGGCTGAAAACTGAACCGCGCTGGAGGGAAAGTTCGTCTGCGATTGCGGCTGGATCGTGAACTGCGGCAACTGCGAATAATTTGGCAGCGAACCGAACGGCTGCACCGTAATCTGTCCTGCGCCGCCGGGCGGAAAATTATTTGGATGGCCCGCCATCAGCGCGGCGTAGGAATAAGTTCCCGCCGCCAGCGCCGCGCCTTCAATTCGCACGGCGCTGAATGCACAATTCTGATGCAGCAACATTTTGCCGCCGTCGGTTAGCGTCAATTTGCCTGCGCTGTTCAAATCATAGCGCGGCTCGATCACCGACACGCCTGCGAGTGGCGACCCGTTGGCCGACGCCTCCAGCGGATAGAGCGGATCCACCGTGATGTCATTGGTTCCGAACGCGTCATTTGTCGCGCCAACCAGCCAACCGGAGGCCACCACCCATTTGCCCGTAAATTGATTGCTGGCATTTGCAATCAACCGCGCCGTGTTCGTAGTCGCCGCCATCAACACAACCGTTCCACCGCCAGAAAACTGGCCGGACGCTGTCGCCATTTGCAGTGCTCCACCCGTAACCGTCGTGCCACCGGTGTAGGTGTTTGTTCCCGAGAGCGTGATGATTCCGACGCCAACTTTTGTCAAAGCGATGAGACCGCTTCCATTGACAATGGCTCCGCCAAAATTTCCACCGCTGCCATTACCGTTGCCGATGGTCAGCATACTGGTTGTGCCAGTCGCGTTGTTAAGAATCATCGCATAAGCATTACCCGCCAGATTTCCGACGTTTTGACTGGTGCCGTTGAGGTTCAGCGTGCCGACTTTTCCAACGGACACGCCCTGGATCACGTTCATTGTCAGCGCCCCGCTGATTGCACCCAAAGTTCCCGGACCAGAAAGCTGGAGCGTGTCCACGGCATTGATCAGAGTTCCACCTGCATAATTATTGGAGGCGAGCAGTCTGACCGTCCCGCCGTATTGGCCGCTTGGTCCGGCCACCGTCAGCGCGCCCGTTCCACCGATTACACTGGTGAGATTCAAAATGGAAAAAGCCTGCGGATCCATCGTGCCGCCGCCTGCCTGCAGTGTCAGAAGTCCCGCCAGCGTGGACGCCGAGCCGTTCCAGCCACCGAGGTTGGCGTTGTTCATAAACAGACCGGTGCTGGCGTTGGTTCCAATCGTGAGCGTGCCACTGGTTTTGAAGGCCAGCGTTGCACTATTCGAAAGCGTCAGCGAATTACCGCCAAACGTAACACTCCCGCTGGTCGGCGTGCGCGAATTGAAACCGTTGATCAGATAGTCATTGCCCGGCGACGGCACCGCCTTGTCAGACCAGTTCGTGGAACCGGTGATGCTGGAAGTGCCGACCGCGTCGCTGGATTGAAGCGTCACGACTGTGCCACGCGCGATTGGCTCGGCCAGCAATACCCCAGCGAAAATTAAAATCGCTCTCGGCACAAACCATCGGCCTGCCGACTTTAAAAAATATTTACCCCGTGTCTTCATAAAATTTGCCCGGCGGCAAGCAGTCGTTTCCGTAGTTTTGCCAGATTGATTTTTTGGATGCTGGTGCCCTCTTCCAGTGCCTGATCCGCCGCCAGCGCGGCAGATTCGCTCAAAATCATGAACGGCGGTTCCATGCGAACGGACGCAAACGCGACGTGCGTCGTCGAAACACAAAACGTGACGAACAGGTTTTCGCACTCGTCCTCACGCGGCACCATAGACGCGTAGGGAATCGGATAAGAATTGCCAAGCCGATGATAAAATCCGCCCTCATGAATTACCGCGCCGTCCTTCACCAGCCGCTGGCAGACGTGCGAATCGAGTGAGTAGCTGCCGCAGCCGACGGAATCCTCTCGCGCAACCGGATGCTCGCAGAACGATTGGCTGATGACGAACTGACTGACCATGCGCCGTGCCTGGCGGATGTAAAGTTGCGTGGGCCAGCCGCCGGTGTCGCAAAATTCATCCTTGGGCAATCCCCACGGAGAAATTTCCTGGCGCAGCCATTCCGGCAAGCGTTCGTCCGTCTGCAAAAAATAAAGATAGCCACGTTGGTATTCCTCGTGCGCCCGCCATATTTTTGCACGTTCCATCCAACTTCCGTTCGCATATTTCTCCGCGCCACCATGCACAAAATCCATCGAGATGCCGCATGAGCCGCTGTTCACGTCCGTCTTGCCACGCATAAGCCGCGTGATTTTCAACAGGCGCGGATGCGGATACGGAAGTTTGATGCCAAAGTTGAAATACAAATCGCCCGGCAGCAACGGCTCGTGAACGGCATCCAGCGCCGCGAGGTAACGACAGACCAGTTCGAAATTCCGCGGGTCATAATTCGCCGGCGGCGCAATGGGCAGCGGATCGTTCTTTGTGAGACAGAGGCGGAAGTTGTAAGCCTGCACCGCCGGATCACGCCGGCCTTCTGTCGTTAGTGCGGCAGGCGAAACAAACGGTATCAGTCCGCTGGCCGGATCACCCGGACGTACATACGGATCAATCCGCAACGGAATTTTGACAGCCTTGGGATCTTTTGCCTGCTCGGTCGCAAGTTCGGTGTAACTGACTCCCGCATATTTCTCATTAAACTCATCGTGACCTTCGCGATCCGAACGGTGACTCACTCCAACGCCGGCGAGCAGATCGCCTTCGTAGGAACAATCCATGAACATTGCCGCCTCGATGACGAGGAAGCTTCTCTCCTGCGGCAGAGCGGCGGGCGCACCGCGCGAATCCACCGGCGCCTTGTCGAGTGTGATGGAGCGGATACGGCGTCCGCTTTTTTTCACCGCCGCCAGCCGGGTTTCACGAATCACTTCAACTTTGTGTTGGGCTATGAGTTTTTCGAAAATCTCCTCGGCCACATGCGGCTCAACACTCCAGCCGTTGTTGGAAACTTTCGCATCCGCATAGTAAGCGCGGACATCGTCGAAATACTGCTTGGTCAATCCGCCAATCGTCGAAGCGCGCCCATAATCAATCCAGCCCAAGCCGCCCGAAGTCATGCCGCCGACGTGACGCGTTGGTTCAATAACGAGCACAGACCGCCCGAGTTTGGCCAGGGCGACCGCCGCTATGACGCCGCCGGAGGTGCCGCCATAAATGCACACATCCACCTTTCGGCGTTCCGTTGTGCCTGCGGCAAAAGCAGGCCCGACCAACGCCGCCGTTACCGCCATTGAGGTGGCGCAGATGAATGACCGTCGCGAGAGCGTTGATGATTTGGCGGGGCGATTCATGCGATAACGTTACGGATAAACCAGCCGGAAAAAGACGCTGGCGTTACCGGTGAAAATCGGGGTGGTTATCTGATTGGTCGCTGCCGTGTTCGCCAGATCAAACCAGTTGGTGCCCAAGCCCACCGACAAATCATTTGTCTGAACCTGCAGATGCCAGCCGACATGATCCGCCGGCCAAGTCAGCTTCAATTGGTTGGCGTCCGCGCCGATTGTCAGATTCGTAGCGTTGGTGGAAATGACTTGAATGGCCCCGTTGATCGCGACGTTATTCTGCCAGATATTTCCGGCCGGCAATGCGGGCAAATTCACCGTCGAAAACCCGCTGACCGGCTGATCGAATAACGGAAACACATCCCCACCTTGTAACGCTGGCCCCAGATTGTTCACCGTCAGCGTGCCGCCGCCGGCAATTATTCCGGACGTCGAAATCAACCGGTCATGCGATTGAACGTTCGTGCGGTTTAGTTCCATCACCACGGTGCCTGCAAGGATGACGTTGTTTTGCACCACCAGCGTGCCAATCCAATCACCGGGATTCACGATGGTACCGGCAGGTGCATTCAGTTTGCCCAACAACGAACCGGAGCCGTGCAAGGTCTGTCCGCCGCCCAATGTCAGGGTCTGATCAGCCCGCTCGGACACGTCCAGCATCGCGGCGTTGGAGATGACGATTTGCGCGCTGTTGGCGACGGTTCCCGATCCGATCAGCGCCAGCGTGCCCGCACCAACGATCGTATCGCCAGAATAGGCATTTGCTTTTGACAAGGTGAGTTTGCCCGCGCCGGTTTTGGTCAATCCACCGCCGCCATCCAGCAACGCTTGCGCGACCGTGATGTCAAAGCCCGCCGTGTCAAACGTGACACCGCCGGCGTTCAACGTCGCGGTTGTGAGATTGGCGATAAAACTCGTGCTGTCGGTGCCAGCCAGCAGTTTGACGCCGTTCAGGTTCAACGCGCTCGCGCCGCTGCCACCGATGATGCCGGAACCAGCCGTTGCGATTTTCAACGTGCCGCCGTTCAAGTTCAACGTGCCGACGGACTGAGCCGTTGCCCCCAACAACACCGCAGTGCCGTTGTCAGTCGAAACGATGGCGCTCGTCGCATCGAGATTGGCCAGCGTCAATACCCCGATGGCTTGTCCGGCTCCGCTGCCGCTCACATATTTTCCGATGGTCACCACGTTGCCGTTGCCGCTGACATCGAGGTGATTGGCCGCACTACCGCCCAATGTCATTGTGCCCGTTTCATTACCATTGCCGCCACCGCTGAGTTGGCCGAGCGTCAGGTTGCTCAGGTAACCGTTGAACATGCCGTCCGAGCAATCGAGATTTCTGGTGTAACTGCCGCTCCCACCGCGCGGTGAAACCGCAATGTTCAGCGCCGTGCGGTTGTCGCTGTTCCCCAAATTCAATTTTGCACCACTGCCCAGAGCTAAAGTCGCACTAGCCTTACTCCCGGCGATCGTCAGAGCGGGCGTCTGTATCGTCGTGGTTCCATTGGCTGCGGTAGCGACGGATTGCACATTCGTGTTGAAGGTGTTCCCCATGTCGCCGCACATGATCGAGGTGGCGGCATTGATGGAGTTATTCGTGCCGAGTTTCAATGTGCCGATGATCACTGGCGATCCGCCGACCGTGTTGGTCGTGACGCCCAACTTCACCGTGTCCACATTGGCGGTGAAGTTAGTCGCCACCGACAAATCCAGCGTCGCATTGTTCGAACCGAAGTTCACGTTGCCAACTGCCGCGATCGCGAGATAATTGCTGATGGCCAGCAAGGCATTCGACACGACGAGTGTTCCGCCCGCCAGATTCGCGCCGCCGTAACAGGTGTTGGTATTGCGGGCCAACGAAAGCGTCCCCGTGCCGGTCTTGACCAGCTCGATGCTCCCGCTGATGGCGCCTTGGAAAATCCCGCCCGTGGCGTTGCCATTGCCGAAGGTCAAAGTTGAAACGTTGGTAAGATTATTAAAAATCCTCCCCCCGGCACCGCTCAAGTTGCCGATGCCCAGATCCATTCCATTTAAATCCACCGTGCCGTAGCCGAGCGCAACGGAATTGCTGAACGTCAGTGAACCGCTGACATCGCCCAGCGTGCCCTGCCCGTTCAAGCGGACGGTATGGGCCGCGTCGATGACGGTTCCGCCCGTGTAAGTATTCAGACTGGAAATGATCAGCGTGCCGCCCGTCTGACCGGAAGCTCCTTTCACGCGCAAAGAACCGGCGCCACCGATGAGGGCGGAAATGGTGAATGAATTTCCCTGCGGATCGAGTCTTCCACCACCATTGCGCAACGTGACTTTGCCGGAAAGTTCCGTGCTGTTGGCGGCCCAGTCGGCAACTTCGCCGTTGTCGAGGAACAAATCCGTTCCCACCGAGATCCCTTTGCCGCCGCTCGAGTTTTTGCAGGCCAGCACGGCACCGTTGGACAACGTCAGCGAGCTGCCGGCGAAATAATGATTCGCCGTATCCTGCGGCGTGCGCAGCGTAAAACCGGACACGAGGTAATCATTTGCCACAAAAGGCGCGAGTCCTCCTGACCAATGCAAGCCGGATTCAAAGCTGCTCGAACCGGAACCATCGGAGCTCAGCAAAGTCACCGTGGACAGCGTATTCGTTTGCGTCGGCGGCACCGCCAGCATGGCCTCGAAGGAAGAGATGCAATCATACGAATAGAAATTGGTTCCGTCCGGCGTTTGCTGCGGCCACTGACACCACGAGAGATTGTCCGACAACCGTCGCCCGTTCCATGCGGCGTTCGCCTGGTTCTGCAACCAGATCTGATATGGCGCCTGGATGTCCCGCTTCTTCATGAATTTCCCAAGCCAGCGGATGAAAATGGAATTGAAGATGGAGTTGTTGCCGGCGATGCCGTAACGCGGCAGGTAGCCGCCACCGCTCATGGAATTCATCGTGTAATTCGCCGCGAGTAGCGCGTCGTTGGTCTGGCCAAGAAAATCTGCCGCACCGATGAATGTGCCCTGGTTGTAGGTCGTTGGCGTCTGGTCTACATTGCCATTGGTGTTGATGTTGTCGTAAATACGCCCGGTGCCTGGGTTGTAAAGAACTGCACGCTCCCAGTAATAAATATTGGTCGCCTTGTTCCAATAATTCGTGTCACCATAAATTTGGTAGAGCAACGACGCGGCAATCGCGCCAGGGCCGTTGACGCAGGCGTTTTTGGAAGCATTGACCGGATACAACCAATACAGCCCGCCGCCGAGATTGGTATCCCAGCCGCGCGCATAAACCATATCGAAATTGGCTTTGGCGATGTCGCAATAATTCGTCCTGCCCGTGACGGCTCCGCCGCGCGCGAAGGCCATCACCGCCCACAAATCATCGTCGTTGTAACCGTTGTAAGACCAGTTGGCGCCACAGTTCTTGATGAAACCGTTCAGCAAGTTGGTGACCATGCCAAGGTAAACCGTATTCGTCGTCCACTCGTAGGCATCGATCACCGATTCAATCTCATTGGCCATCTGCCAGAAATACGTGGCGCTGCTGCTGCCCTGACGATCACGGATAAAACCATTCGTGCCACTGACAGAATAAAAAGCGTTGGAGTAACCGTTGACGATCGTCGGCACATCGCTCGCGAAATAGGCAGCCGCAGGCCGTTCCGACGTCAGAATCAAAGTCACAATGCCAAGAACCATCCCCATGCCAGCCAATCGCTGAACGCGAAACTGCCGCGCCGCAGAGCAAATGATTTTGTGGATGGCGTTAAGCATGTGGTTGAATTAGGGGAAGATGAGCCGGAAGAACACGCTGGCGTTGTCGGGGACGATAGGAAGAATCATCTGATTCGTGGCGGCGGCGTTCAGCACATCAAACCAGTTCGTGCCCAAGCCGGACGCCAAATCATTCGTCTGCACTTGCAACCGCCAGCCGATGTGATCTGCCGGCCAGGTCAGCATCAGTTGATTTGCCGCCGTTTCAAACGTCAGACCCGCCGCGTTGGTTGAAACCACGCGGAGGCTGCCATCCACGGCAAGATTGTTCTGCCACGCGTTACCCGCTGACAATGCGGGCAGGTTCACCGTCGTAAATCCGCTCACCGCCTGGTTGAACAGCACGAACACATCCCCGGCTTCCAAGGCTGGACCGAGATTGTTCACCATCAACGTGCCGCCGCCCGCGATAGCTCCGTTGGTTGAAAATAATTTGTCGTTCGGCTGCACATTGGTGCGGTTCAGTTCCATGAGGACGGTTCCTGCCAGTGTGGCGTTACTCTGCACTACGAGCGTGCCAATGGCGTCGCCTGGATTGATGGTCGAACCGCCCACAGCATTCAACTTGCCTAACAACGTCCCGCTTCCGCGGAGAGTTTTGCCGCTGTTCAAGGTCAATGTCCGATCCGTGCGCCCCGTCACATCCAACACCGCCGCGTTGGAGATGATGATTTGCGCGCTGCTGGCGATGTTGCCTGGTTCCAACAAAGCCAACGTGCCGGCGCCGACAACGGTGTTGCCGGCGTAGGTATTCACCTTTGACAACGTGAGCCTGCCACCACCGAGCTTGCTCAAGCTGCCGCCGCCATTCGCCAGCGCCTGTGCCACGGTGAGATTGAAGTTTGCTGTATCGAAAATGACGCCGCCGGGATTCACCATGGCTGTGATGATGTTGGTGATGAAGCTCGTGCTGTTCGCGCCTGCAATAAATTTTACGCCGTTCAAATTCAACGTGCTCATGCCGATACCACCAGCGATGCCGGAGCCCGTCGTCGTGATCTTCAACGTGCCACCATTCAAGTTGAGCGTGCCGGCGGACTGGCTCGTTGCGCCCAGCAAAATGGCCGCGCTGTTGTCCGTCGAGGTGATGACACTCGTCGTGTCGAGATTGGTAACCGTCAAAACGCCCGTCGCCATTCCCCCGCCGCCGCCGAGAAGATTTCTGCCGAGCACCACCACGTTGCCCGCACCGCTGATATCGAGGTGATTGGCCACACTATTTCCCAAAATCAGCGCACCGACCTGTCCACCGCCGCCGGTATTATTGATCGTGCCAATCGTGAGGCTGCTCAAGACGCCATTGAAAATTCCCGCCGCAAAGCTGTTGCTCGACATGAAGCTGGTTCCCGTGCCAAGTTGACCGAATGCGGCGGAGTTGCCGATGCTCAAGGCGGTGCGGCTTCCGGTTGAACCAACACTGAAGACCGCGCCGTTGCCGTAGTTGAATGTCGGGTTGCATTTACGCGCGCCTAAAAACAGGCTGGGTGTCTGAATGGTGGTCGTTCCGCCTGCCGCCGTGGTGAGCACTGCCTGCGAGGTGGCGGCGTTAAAGGCGCTCGCGCTGTCGCCGACGATGATGGACATTGAAGCCGTGAGGTTGTTGTTCGTGCCAAGGTTCAAGGTTCCCGTCCACGGATAATTACCACCGGGATTTTGCGAGTTCACCGCCACTTGAATCGTGCCGACGTTCACGGTGAAGTTTGACGAAGCCGAAACGTCCAGCATGCCGAAGGAGGCTGCACCCATGTTACCGCTCGCAATCGCTATGGAATCACCGGCGCCGCTGCCAATACTCAACGCCGCGCCGGCGGAAACCACCACGGGGCCATTCGTCATCGGCGAACTGCCGTTGTTCAGCGCGATGTTCAGGCTGGCGACGGAAGAATTGCCAGCGAGCGTCTGGGCGCCACTGCCGGTTTTGTTCAACGCGATTGAACGCGTGCTGCTCGAAATAATTTTGCCTTGAAAAGTTCCGCTGCCATTGCCGCTGCCCACGGTCAAACTGCTGGCGGTGGACGAACTATTGGTGATAACACCACCCGTGCCCAGCAGCGTGCCGACGGTCTGGCTCGTGCCGTTTAAATTTATCACACCAAAGCCGTGACCGGCGGTATTGCTGATCGCGAGAAAACTGTTCGTGCCAAGCGTGCCGGATCCAGAAAGTTGCAGTGTGTTGGCAGCATTCAAAATCGTGCCATTGGTGTATGTGTTGACGCCAGAAAGGATCACCGTTCCGCCAACCAAACTATTCGGGCTGTCCACTGTCAGCGTGCCACCACCGCTGATTTGCGATGCGACGATAAACACGCTGGTCTGTGGGTCGAAAATATTCCCGCTGCCGGTTAACGAGACGTAGCCCGCCAAAGTTTCCGGCAAGCCCGACCAGTCACTCACGACACCGCCACCCATGAACAACGCCGTGCCGGGAGCCGCGCCAACCGTCGTCGTATTGCCGCTGCCAGTGGCCTTGATGCGCAGCGCGCCACCGTTGGTGAGAACCAGCGCGCCGCCTTGAAACATCTGATCATCGCTCATCTGTGGCGTCCGCAAGTCCAAGCCAGAGACGAGATAAATATTCGTCGCCGCCGGCGCGATGGCATTCGACCAGTTCAAACCTGAATCAAAGCTCGACGCTCCCGACACGTCGCTATTCGTCAGCGGAATCGTGACTGGGTCAATCCATTGAAAATTGTAAACCGCGTGCGCCGATACACCGTAGTCCGGCCCGACCGCCTCGATTTCGACGGGCGTGAACGCCTCGTTGTTGGTGCGCGCAAGTTGCGGAATGAACACGCAATTGTTCGGTGTGGCCCAGAGCCAGCTCAAGCTGTTGTCGGGATTACGGCGATAGACGTTGTAGTAAAAAATCGTGTCGGTGGAATTGCTCCACGTCAGTCGCAGGTTGTAAGTCTTCCAATCGAGATTATACATCTGGTCAAGCGCAATGTCAGTGGGCGCGGCGGGCGCGCTCATCGCGCCGTGATAAACGGCAAGCTGACCGATGCGCGTGTTGTAAGCTGTCGAGGCCGCCGCACCGAAGCGCAGCGCAATGACGGCAATCTTTTTCCCAGCAAACGCGCCAAGGTCCGTCACGTTTGTATTCCAACCGGCGCTGACTGTGTTGCTCACGTCAAAAAACTGGAGCGAATTCGGATTATCCTCGAACGAAAGCCCGACTTTCAGGTTACTCGCACCGACAGCGCCAGTTTTATAGACGAGCCGAAACTGGGTGTTGTTACTCACGGCAAGACTCGCTTGATACAGCCAGAGATCATTCGTGCCCGCCATCGTCCCGTTCACCAATAAACAGGAGCCGCCGTAATAAGAATCCATGAAATCCAAGGCTGCATTTAGACGCGTCGCGGTGCCGTTGGTTTTCACCAGCCAGCGCCACGTCGGCAACACGTCCTGCAATCCGAGATTGCTCCACTGACCATTCATCACACGCTGACCGTTGAGGTTGAAGTTGGTTCCCTGCCCCGGATTGAAACACGTTCCGAAAGGCACGCTGGTGACCGGCGACGACGCCGGGATGAAATGCGCGATACCCGGCCAGGTATCGGAGGACGAGGTGATACCGGGGTTGCCATTCGATCCCACCCAGAAACGATTGTCGCGCGCGTGCATATTCGTCATACCGCTGGCAGTTTTGTAAACCCATTCGCTACCGAATAGTCCGAGCGAAAGCAGATTGGTCTGGCCTTCAGGAAAGAAGGCCGACCAGTTCACCATTGTGTTGTAGCCTGACGGCCCCGCATCCACGCCGGTGTAAAAATCATAGGGGTCCAAACCGTAGCTCAGCGCCAACGAACGCGAGCCGGCGAGACTGGAACTGCTCCAGCGGAAATCGATGAACATGGTGTCCGCCACATTCGCGCCGTTGTAATACATGAACCAGTCATTCGCCGTGTTGAACGCGCCCTGCCAGCCGACGTTGCCGGATTCAGTCATCGCGTCATACCAGACGATTTGCAGTTCGGGCGCCTTCGCTTTGAAGTAGCTGATGAAGTCACGCATGTTCGCCGCCGTGGCTGCCGTGGCATTTTCGGTTTCTTGATTGAGGAACCAGCCGTCGAAACCAAAATAGCGCGCGGCCTCAGTCATTTTGTCCGCGACCGGGAAATTTGTCCCTGATTTCTGCAGAAAGTCCGTCACGTTCTGGATGTTTCCCCCATAGACATACGGCCCGAAGAAAACCTTTCCGTAGATTTTCACGCCGTTGCGATGTGCAGCATCTGCCACGTGGCCTGCCGGGCACATGATGAGGCCGTGGTCGTTATCCGATGCCCCCCAAAAGGTCATTGAACCCGCGTAGCCCCAATAGCTGAAAGGATAATACGAAGTCGTGTGCGAACCTTCAGCAGAACCCGTGGAGTAGGAATTGAAAGACACGAGCGTCATTACCTTGGCTTCGTTGGTGCGGGCGTGAGAATTGACGTTCAGTGCGGGATTACTGATGCGCGGCGCGAGCGAGACAGAACTGCGATTGTAACGGGCATTGGCGTCATTGGTCGGGCTCCAGCTTAGCAGCGCGCCGACGGTCGGCCACTGAACCGTGACCGGCTCACCCAAAAATTGCGCGCGACTCGGAAGACTCGACAGCATCAGCAATCCAGCAGTCAGCAGAGCAACAGAAATGGCCTTGGGATGATTCACAAATGCGTCAATGAGGTTGGTAGAAAACAATGTGGCGCGCACCGAACCGGTAACAAGTCCGGCCAGCCGGCGACAGTGCTGCGCAACTTGCAATTCGGGCGGTCGTGGGAATCACGCCATCAAGGTGGCATTCAAGTGCCTTTGAATCCATTACACGAAGGTGTAACGACCACAAATTGACGGTCGATCACTTGCCGAGATACTTAACCACGGCTTCGGTGCGCGAACTGACCTGAAGTTTTTCGTAGATGTTGTGGCAATGCTTGCGCACAGTCTCGATCCCCACGCCCAGCATATCGGCAATTTCCTTGTAGGGCAGGCCTTTGGACAGCAGTTCCAGCACCTCACGTTCGCGCGCAGAAAGCGGTTGTTCCGATCCGGGACGCGACGGTTGATGATGAAAGTGCTGGACGATCTTGCGGGCAATGAGGCTGTTCAACGGCGACCCCCCCGAAGCGGCGTCATGCACGGCTTCCAAAACCTGCGTGCCTTGACCGGCGGTCCGGCCCTTGAGCAGATAGCCGACCGCGCCCGCGAGCAAGGATTTGAAAATCAAATCGGCATCTTCATAAACCGTGAGCATGACGAATTGTGTCCGGGGAAGCTGTCCTTTCAAATGGCGCACGCAATCTACGCCGCTCATCTTGGGAAGATTGATGTCCATCAACACCACATCCGGTTGATGGCGAGGAATCTCCTCCAGTGCGGCCTCGGCGGAGCGATGACTGCTGATGCAGGTGAAACCGTGCGCCCGCGAAAGCTGATGCACCAACTGTTCGCGGACGACATTGTCATCCTCGACGACACAGACCCGCACGACGCGCGTCGTTTGCGTTTCGGCATTCTCGGTGCTGGTGCTGGTGCTGGTGCTGGTGCCAGTCATTTTCATAACTTTATTAAGAATGTCCATTTGCGCCTATTACACGTCCGTGTAACTGGTCCCGCTCAATCACCAACCGCACCGTCGTGCCTTTTCCGGGCTGACTGGTGATTTCCGCCATTCCGCCGATATCTTCCAACCGGCGACGCATGTTGGAAAGTCCGTTGCCCTCGCTGTTGTTGCCGCCGATATCAAAGCCGTGTCCGTTGTCGGTGATGGTAATGGCCAGCAGGTACTCATTCTGTTGCAACGTCACCCGCGCCTCGGTGGCCGCCGCGTGGGTGGCGACATTTTGTAACGCCTCGCGCGCGGCGAGCAGCAGTTTATGCCGCACTTCGGCGGTCAACGGAACAGCAGGCAACACGGTGGGCACATCCAGCACGCACCGCACCCGTGCCAGTGTCATGTGCTGCTGCGCAAACTGACTCAGGTAATTGGCAAAACTTTCCAGCGAATCATTCCGGGGATTGATGGCCCAAACGATTTCATCGAGCGACTGAATGGTCTTCTTCGCCGTGGCGGGAATCAACCGGAACCAGCGATCCACTTCCTGCGCGTCCTGTTGCGCCGCCTCCACGCGCTGGCTCAAGAAAACAATCTGCGTCAGGTTCGCGCCGAGATCGTCGTGCAAATCTTGGGCGATACGCGAGCGCTCTTTTTCCAAACTGCGCTGACGCTCCGTCTGTTCGCGCAACTGGATTTCCGAAGTGAGCTGATTAGTCCGCTCTTCCACCTGCCGCCGCAATTGCTTGATCCAGATGAATGCCGCCAAAATGACAAACGCCATGCCGCCCATCGCCGCCAGCGCGCGGCGCACCGTCCACCACGGCGGACGCGCCAGCACAACAAAATCTTCCGCCGACCTCGGTAATATCCGGACGGCACCAACGCGCAAGCCGAGTTCGGCATAGGGCATTTGATCAATTTGACAAACACCCGTGACCCGCAGCCGGGTGCCGGGAAGGAACGCGGGTAATTCCACATTCGTCGAGACCAGCACTTGCAGCGTCCGGTCGGCCCACTCCAGAGCCAGCGCATTGTGAACACCTAGTGCATTCTGCCCGCGCACGATGCCGTCCAGCGTCACCAGCGCGGAATCCAGCGTGCCAGCGGCGATGGCGTCAGGCGTGGCCTCAATGCCCTTAACCAGCAACGGGCCGCCCACTTTGCGCACCGTGACTTCCGTGAGCACCGGCGAATAACCGCGCGTTTCGGGAAAGCCGACCACTTCCACCTTGTCACCGGGAGCGAATTGCAGCTCGGGTTTGACCGGCGCGACATTTTGCGGGCTTTGCCAGAACAACCAGCGTGAGCGTCCAAACCGGGCATCAAGCAGAATTTCCGTTTTCAAAATTCCCATCGCGCTTCCGGTATTGTCCTGCAAAAAAAAATTCTGACCCTCCTGCAACGTCAAAACTCCTTTCAAATGCACGCGATGAAAGGATTCGCGCGGTCCGCTCAAACCCAGCAGGCTGCCGATTGGCTGAATGGGCTGCAAAAATGGATCCACCGGCGCCTCGACCACCTCCAACTGTTCCAGCGATGGGATCAGCAGGTGGATGCCCTGAATCCGCCCGCGATCGTCCAACGCCGTAACGCCGACACCGCGCACGCGCACGGCGGCGTCCACGAGGCCATTCACCACAGAAACCGAACCAGCACCAATGCTGGCCATCACTTCGCGGCCATAACAGATCATCAGCAGATGCGCGCCATCCGTCGCGCGGACCACGCCCTCCATCTCGATCCATTGCGCGTCCATGCGCCCGCTCATCAACTGGCTCAACGAGAGGCGCTGCGGTTGTGGAAATTTTCCGCGGCCCAGAACGGTGATGCGGTCGGCGGAAATTACCGGGTTGCCCACGTCGCCCAAGCCGCCCCAGCCTTCAATTTCCACAAACATTCCCGCCTCGGTGATTTTGCGGCTTTCCTCCGGAGGAAATGCGACTTGAATGCCCGCCGTGTCATCCTGAATAAAAGCGCCCACCAGATCGGTGATGATACCGCGAATTTTCACCCGGGGCCGGCTGTTCAACTGGCCTGGAGTCAACTTCCGAATCTGATCGATCTTGGTGATGGCGGCGGCGTTCCCGTTGCCCTTGTTGTTCTGGGTGAATGGCGTCTTGGAAAACACGGCCCCACTTGATTGATCGACCGGCGTCATGGCTTCCACGCCTGAGGCCCAAAGCCTGGCCGCCACCCATTGGCCCTGATCATTATAAGCCCCACGACAAATACCACGCACTGAAACCCTCGTCCCCGTCGCCGGCAGCGACTCAGAGTCCGTCAGATTTTTCAAATGCACGCGCATGGTGCGGTTCGCATCTTGCAGGTCAAAGGCGTATTCATTTTCCGAACTGCCGCCAAACTCAACCCGCCCCTCGAGTTCAACCCACTTCAAATCTTCACCCGCAGGCAATTCCTGCTCTAAAGCAATCCGTTCCGGAGCCGCCTCCAGATTCGCGTCACGATGATGAACACTCAAGTGTGCGATCTCGATCCGGTTTTGCCTCAATTCCGTGGTTCCCTTCAATGTCACATGCTGGCCGGTCTTGAGTTCTTCCGTATCTGACAGGCCGTGAAATTCAATACCGCCGGTGGAGTCCAGGAAGTAGAGAGTATTCGTCTTTTCGGAATAGCCCGCCACGACTCCATCAAGTTGGACCTGATAACCGTCGACCGCGCGTCCGCGCAACGCGACGATCTGGTTGACATTGGTGACCAATACGCCAGTCGGTGAAGAATACTGCCACTGGATCCAACTGGCACACGTGACCCGGTCGGCCGGTCGATCCAGCCATTTTGTTTCCACCCGGCCATCAAATAATTTGGAGGCGCTCTCCGCCGGCGGATTGTCTCCTTGCGCCGAGATGCTATCTGTAAAAATCGGGACCGGGCTTAAATCATCCTCCGATTTACCCATCAACACTATTTCCGCCAGCTGAACTGAGTTGGCGACGCGCCGCTCTCGCACATGATCAATCTGCAAACGATAAGTCTCATAAGCCGCCGGGCTGGCAACTTTGAACGCGCGCCGCTGGTGGCGTTCGGAAAAGAGTTCATTTTTGCGCGTGTCCAGCGTCACCCAGGTTTTGCCGCCGTCATTGGAGCCGAGCAACCTCCAGTCCAGCGGATCACGCTGCGGAAAATCATTGGCCGAAACCAGCGCGTATTGAGTAATGATCTTTCCGTTCCTGCCGGTGGCTTCATTCGCCGCCTGAACCGACCCGGCATCGAAAACGCCAACGAGGCAAACCACGAGCAGCATTGCTGCACGAAATAAAAATCCCACGCCCTTCCGTCGCGGCGCACGGCACGGGTTGGATATGCTTTGCGATTTCGAGTCCACAATGTTCAAACAACGTAAGCGTATGCCTGTCTGCCGCAACCTGCAAGATGCCGCCAGGCTCACAGTCGTTGCGCCGCGCCGGGTGAACCGCCAGCTTGGCTCCCGGATCACTGAATGGCAATACTCATAATAATGCCGCGAAATGATTTCACGTGCCAGTCAAAATAGAGATTGTTACGTGTCGAGCCGTGGACAGGAGCCGCCGCTTCGTTTTGCCAACCGCCAGCGGCAATTTGAGAATCCAAATCAGAAACCGCATAAATATCCGTCAACGCGCCATATTTGGAAACGGCGGAAAGTTTCATCGCTGGCTATTGCGGAGCCGTGGGCGGCCCATTGACCCCTGATAGCCAAAGGGAATCGCCGTGTTGGGAACTTGCGCCAAACCGTTGGTGTAGCCGACAGTCAGCCGGTAGGTCACACGGGTCTGGGCAACATTAGTATCTTCGGTGGAGAATTTTCCATAGCCGGGACAAAACAACGCCTTCACATAATTGATCTCCACGGCGGACATAGACGAGGAATCTTTGCTGCCGAGATATTTCGCCAGGCAGTATGCGAAATAGCCATGTTGGGCCTTGGGGTCGGGATGCCAGGGAATGTTGCCATAGGCGGAACTCACGCCATTGTTGCAAGGCCTGGAAGTTTATCCCCATTATCATCCACATATAATGGCAATGCGATGCCACCCTGCTTGAGATTGGAGGCGCAATTGATAGACACGGCTTTTTGTTTCGCCTTCGAAAGTGCCGGCAGCAGCATGTCCGCCAAACTGGCAATGATGGCAATCACCATCAGCAGTTCAATCAGGGTGAAGGCGCGCGCGGCTGGGGATATTTTTCTCATGAGCTTTTGGTTATGGCGGAGTGGTCTTCCACGGATTGGACGTGCCCAAATAACCGCGGTGCCAGTTCAACGTCTTGATTTTTTGCAGGCTCACCCGGCTCACGCTGCCATCGGCAAAAGCCGTGTCGTTCTTGCCGGGAATGGTTTGGTTGTAAACGGTCTTGCTGCCGTTCAACAACGGGTGCCGCGTAATCATCAGGCGATCAATCCCGTTGGGAATATTGCTTGAATCGCCATAAGTCATATCAAGATTGGCCGAGGGCACATCCGTGACCTGCACCCACACATCCGCCCACGCGCCGTCGAAAAAGACCGGTGTAGTGGAACCTTGGGTGACGCTGGATTCATTCTTAAAATAATTATCCGAACCGGCGAAGGTGGGGCTGTTCACATAAAACCAGCCGTTCATCGTGTAGCTGCCGATGCTGTCGTTGGTGTTGGCGGTGGGCACGAAACTGTTCCAATCCCAACAGGAAATAGCATTCCCCTTGGCCAGGGTTTGTTTGCCACGGTCGGGAGCCACGGGACAGGTACGCACCTTGTTCACCTTGGACTGATATTCCATCAGCGGTTTCATCCACAACGTGTAAGCGGTGCCACCATAATCAATGCCGGAACCGTTGTTGTCGCCCACATACATGATGTAGGTCAGATCCATTTGCTTCAGGTTGTTGATGCAAGCCGTCTGTTGCGCCCGGGCCTTGGCCTTGCTCAATGCGGGCAGCAACATCGCAGCCAGAATGGCGATGATGGCGATCACCACCAGCAGTTCAATCAAAGTGAAACCATTTGAGCCGTTCGGCTTCTTCTTCATAGTCTTTTCCAATTTCAAAAAGCGGAGCAAGTCGATTGAACGGCTCCGCGCGCTTCATCAATCAAGGATGGCGCAGGCGATAGAACACCTTCGTCGCACCCGGATTAATGGTCACATTCAGGTTCGTCGCCGACTGCGAACTGGCGATATCAAACCAAAAGTTCGCATCCGCGAGATTCACGCTGTTCGACTGGGCGATCCAGCCGAGGTGCGTTGCCGGCCACGTCAGCGAGAGATTATTGCCGCTGACACTGACGGTGATGTTCGTCGGATACGACGCGATGGTGCTCGCCAGCACCGTGATGCTGCCACCCGGCGTGGTGGCTGTGAGCGCACCGTTCAACGGCGTCCAGGTCGCCGGGAAGTTCGCCGGGTAAGCTGCCGCCAAGGTGGCGTAGGAATACGTGCCGCCATTCAAATTGGTGCCATTGATGATGACATTCTTGAACGTGTCATTTTGCGTCAGATACATGCCGCCGTTCAACGTGAGCGTGCTGTTGGGGTTGTAGATGTCGTAGGTCGTCTGCAAGGCACCCTGTGCCTCGACCGTGATGGTATTCGTGCCGAGCGCATTCGGCGCGCTGCCGACCAGTGAACCAAACAACACATCCCAGGTGCCGGTGTAAGTGTTGTTCGCATTGGAGATGTTCAACGACGCGGGCGACGCGGTCTGCAAGGTCGTGAAGTTTATATAGCCGTGCCAGATGAGGTTGCCGTTGCCGGTCAGCTTGGATTGGATATTGATGCTGCGCGGCGACGTATCATCGCTGGCCGAGACCACGGTGTTGGAAATGACGTTCACTTCGCCCGTGAGGATGGCCGGCCAGCCGCTGTTGAGGATGCTGGAAATCTGGCCACCAGCCATGACCAGTTTCTTGAAGTTCACTGTCGAAGGATTGCCGCCCTTGATCCGGATACCGCCGGATGTGGTGAAACTGGTATCGTATGTGCCGGCGCCTTCCACCCGGAGTTCATCCCCGGGGAAGGTTGCCGTGGTGGGCGAATTGGGGTTGCCAAAGTTCGGCGTCCGGATGCCGCCGCTGGAGAGAATGGTGAAGGTGCTGCCATAATACTGCCCGGCCAGATCCGTCGCCGAACCCGGCAGACTCCACGCCGTCGTGGTATCCCAATCATCGGTGCTGGGCTGGATGGCCGAGGTCGTGATATTCGTGGGCGGTCCGAGCACTGGATTCACGGTGAGAACTGCCACGCTGCTGATGACGGACCCAAAGTTATTGGTCACCACTAGGACGAGATTGCCCGCGTCCGCCAGAATTAGATTACTGATGGACAGACTGGAAGACTGCGCGCCACTGATGCGGCCGCTGTTGACGATGTCGGTGTAGGTGCTGGCACCATCAAAATACTTCCATTGATACGCCAAAGGCTGCGTGCCGCTGGCTGTAGAATTGAACGTCGCCGTCTGATGTTCATAGCGCGTCACGTTGGCCGGCTGCGACACGATGACCGGCGCGAAATTCGACACGCCGGAAGCGGCACCGTATATATTTTCCAGTTGCGATTGGCTCAAAGCTTTCGCGTAGATAGCCGCACCATACATTGAACCATCAAACTGGCGGTTGCCGCCCGAGAAAGCATCATCGCCAATCCAGGTGCTCGCCGAGAAACTTTGATTCACATGCGTGTAGTTTTGCGAAGCCGACAGCAGGCCATTCACGTTGAAGATATAAATGGTGGCGTTGGTCGGGGAAACCACCAGGGCGACATATGACCAGACTCCCGGAGGCGGAGCGATCTGTGAATTCCAGCCAAAAGTGCCCGCCTCGCTGTTCCAAGTGTAACCGAGCGTGCGGTTGCCAGAGCCATCCAGACTGCCGGTAAAATTGAAACCTGCAATCGTTCCGCCGCCACGGCTGAAGATGAGTCCGCAGTTTGCCGGCGGCAAGCCGGGCTTGATCCAGGCCGCAAACGAGACCGTATTCGTAAACAGGTTCAGCGGCGGGATGGCCACGTGAGAATTCGTAGTGAACCCCGCAAATTTTGCCGCCACGGTCGCAACATCGAAGCCGGGGAAGCCATCCGCCGGCGTGGGACCGGTGACTCCATTAAAACCATTCTGCGCGGCGACCGCATAAAAACCATCCAAGTCACCTTGATAGTCGTAAGCCGCGGTGTTGGTCGCCGGATCACCCGTTTCTTGGAACATATACAAAGCCGTTGGCCCCGCCGCTACGGCAGCTTCTTCATAATTTGTCGGCGTCAGATAAATCAACGCCGCCGGAGAACTTGTCACTGAACCAAAGTTGTTGGTAATGACGACGTCATAATTGGCAGCATCCGCTGCTGTAATATTGCTCAAGAGCAACGTGCTGTTGGTAGAACCTGTAATGCTGCCGCCATCCGACAGCGGAACGCCCGCCTTGCGCCAATTATAGTGCACGCCCGCCAAATTGGTCACGACCAACTGGACGGTGAAGTGCGCCTTGCCGCCGGCGTAGGCATTGTCATTTGCAGGCTGATTCTGAATCGCCGGTGCAAGAAGGTAATTCGTGACGATGAGATCAATTGACTTCGCAACAGTGTTGTTGGTGAGATAGCCCTGCGGATTGCCGGTAGGTGGCAAGACTACCCCCAGCGTGACCAGATTATTTCCGCCGTCCACGAGTCCTGATGCGGCAGTGGTATATTTGATGACTCGAACCGTTGTAGGCAGTGAACTGATCGTGGGCAGCGCAGAAATGTTGATCGTGTTTGCCGAACCGGCAGTGCCGAATGTGCCGACCGTGATGTTCGTATTAAGCAAGTTTGCGACCAGCGTGCTGTCGTTCATCGTCAGTGTGCCACTGATGGACAGCTGCCTGTTCGCCGCCGATACGTCAAGTGTCGAGGAAGTGTTATTGGAAACGGATCCACTATTATTGATGGATCCCGTGCCGGTTAGCGCCAACGTCCCGGCGTTGACGGTGGTGCGGCCAGTATAGCTGTTGGAACCTGATAACGTCAGAGTGCCACCGCCATGCGCAATCAGTCCGCCCGCACCGGAAAGCGTGTTAGTGATGCCAACCGCAAACCCGCCGTTGTCGAACGTGAGATTGCCCGAAACCAAATTCACGGCATTCGTCCCACTTGTCGCTGTGAAACCAGCAAACAAATTGGCATTAGCCGCCAGCGCGGTCATTCGACCACCATTTGCGTTGATGGTGCCTGAACCACTGCCACGGCTGAAACCGTTCGCCGAAAAATTGCCGCCATTCAAATAAACAGTTCCAACGCCGCCTGCGGTGGCACCAACTTGAACTACGTTTGGATAATTAAATGTTGCTGAATCCTGAATCGTCAGTGACCCCTGACCGGTGCCGCCGTTGCCACCAATGACCACGATTCCGGCTGCTGAAGAACTGTTTGCCCAAGACGCGTTGTCCTTGAGCAGCAGAGCACCGGAGCCATTGTTATTACCGCCAACCCACAAGGCCTGTGCCGGGCTGCCACCAGGCTGGTTCTGGTTCACCACCGCGCTTCCCGACACCGCCATCAAGTTGTTGGTGTTCGCCGCCGCCGCCGAGCCGATCACCATTTTCGGCAGGTTCAACGTGCCGCCGCTCACATTGTAAATGCCGTTCGCACCGGCGATGCGACTATCCAAAGTCACCGTGGTATTGCCACCACTTACCAGAACAGTTCCATTGTCAGTGACAATTTGGAGCGCACCCATGGTTGAATTGCCACCGTTAATCGCCAGTGTGCCGCCGGAGGCGGTCACTTGCAGATTGTTCAATGTGGAGTTGCCGGATAGGGTCAAGATATTCGTGCCCGCCTTGAGCAAGTTGCCGCTGCCGGTCAGACTACCGCTGTAGGCCGAACTCGCATTGTTGCCGCCGACAGTCAATGTAACGATGGATGATGCAGCGTTCAGAAGCGAAATGTCGCCGGTGCCGGCCAGCGCGCCAAACGTGGCACTGGTGATGCCGCTGGCAAACGAAACGCCGGCGACCACATTGTTGCTGACCGTGCTGTTTTGCAGCGCGGAAGAGTCGCCCACAATCAACGAACCATTATTCACAGTGGATAAACCAGTGTGGGTATTTCCCGCGCTCAACGTCAGCGCACCGCTGCCGTTCTGAACCAGTGAACCGACACCCGAAATCACATTGGCACTGGTGATGTTGTCCGTGCGGTTGAAAATCAAGGTTGCGTTGTCGCTCACAGTGGCGGAACCCAGATCGCCGTTCGCGTCGTTGTTGCCAACTTGCAACGCGCCGCCGCTGATGGTCACTGCCGAAAGGCTGTTGGGACCGCTATTGTCAATGGTCAACGTGCTGCTGCCATTTTTTACGATGGTGCCGTTGCCAAGAATGTTGGCACTGCCCGCGATGACGTAATTTTTCGTGGAGTTATTTGTAATGCCGCCAGGTGAACGATTGGCCGCCAGCGTAACCGTGATTGGACTGCTGCCAGTGGCGCTGTCATCGAACGCAGACAAGGAACCCTCGACATAATTCGTGGCGCTGCTGCCGGCGAGCAACTGCCAGTTGGGCGTCGTGATATCCCAGTTGCCATCGCCTACCGCCCATTTGACGGCTTGCGGCGCGGCGACATAGACCAGCTTCAATTGTTTGGCAGCCGTGTCGTTGGTCAGCGCAACCACGTAGCCGGCAACGGCTGGCAAAGTTCCCGCCACAAAGCTGCCGGAGCCGCTGATGGAACCATAGCTCATCAGCAAATAAGTATTCGGCCCCGTCAAGCCGCTGCCCGCGACCGTAACATTGACCGTGCCGTTCAAATTCAATGCCCCGTTGACTATTACTGCCGGAACGGTCGTGCTGGCATTCGCGCCAAGCGTAAAATTATTCGTCACATTTCCCGATGTGCCCAAGGTCAGGCCGCTGTTGGCGAGCGATTGACCGGATGCCGCCACCTGGACTTCTAACGTGCCGCCATCAGCCACCGTATAAGAGCCGGCACCGGTGCTAAGAGTCGTCGTAATCAGCTTGGCTCCGTTGCGAACAATCGTGGCACCGTTATAAGTATTTGCATTGCTCAACGTGAGTGAACCGCCAGCGAGGGAATTAGTCACAATCAAGCCGCCGTCCGTCGCGGAATCGCCGGCAATCGTGCTGTGCACAAGCGCCTGACCAATGATAATCGGCGTGCCATTATAGTCTATGATGCCGCCATTGTTGCGGACATTGGCCGCCGTCAAGCCGATCATGAAGGCGTTGGTGAGACTTGCTATGCCTGGGTTGACACCCTTCAACATGCCGCCGTTGAAGTTGAAAACAGAAACCGCGCCAGAGTTGCCGGTCTTTACCTGTCGGGAAATTTCGCTGCCACCATTCAGATTATTCGTGGCGATCGCCGTCGCACTGTTGCCAACCAAAATGGGAGTGTTCGGCACGTTCAGCGTGCCGCTCACAACCGACACCACACCCGTTGCACCGGCACCATTGCCAATCGCAAAAGTTGCGGAACCGGTATTGTTAAAAGTTCCTCCTTCAATGCTCAATGTAGCAGAAGTGTTGGCGGAGGCGCCGATGCGAACACCACTGCCCGCCCCGGTATGCGAAGCAACGCCACTGGTCAATACTCGCAGCATGGATCCCGACGCCCCGTCCAGCGAAAAAGCAAAGGCGTTGGGCTGTGTTATTGTCCCGCCATTGGCAATAATCAATTGGCCGCCAAAAGTGGTGCCCGCATTCATAAAAGCTCCATTACCCGTTATTGACAACGTCACATTCGTGCCAATGTTCGCGGTCTTGCCCGAAGCAACATTCACAGAATTGCCGCCCGCACTGGCGGTAACAGTCACCGCAGTGTCATTGGTGAGCGTATAACCAGAATTATTGAAGATCACAGTGGACGCCGACAGGGTGCTGCCCTTGATGCCATAGGCGCCATCCACCCCGCCAAAAATCGCAACATCGCCGGTCGCAAATGTGGAGTTTGGCGTATTGCCAGTGCCATTGTTCCAAACCGTGGAGGCAGTATCCCACGTTCCACTCACTGGAGCGTTTGTAGTGGCCGAGAGCCCGGCCCAAAACTTGTTGGCCGCTGAAACAGAACCAGCAAGGCCGATGACGACCAGTGCAGTCGCCATCTTTTTTACCAGAATAGACATCCTGGACCGTTGAGCAAACTCGCAGACGCGACCCGCTTTCGACGCCGACAGGTCATGGGTTAATTGCTTTTTCATAGCTCGGATTTTGGGTTGTGGGATGATATATTATAACGAAATTAAAATCGAGGGGCAGGCGACAAAACAAGTCCTGATTTCAACCATTTTGGCCTTTTAGCACGAAGGTCAAAAACAAAAGGCTGAACTGCTGCGTTGCATTGCTCTGTGGACATGTTGTGAAAGTCCCACAACCTCTGAAAAGCATCCATTACACGTTCGTGTAATGAACCAAATCTGGTATTTCAGCACCATTGGTTTGATAGTGACCTTATTGACCTCATGTGTGACAACCTGCTTCATGCTAATTCATAACAACCTGGACACGCACCAGTCGCTCTAGACTTTTTCGACGCTCTCAAAATCTTAGTTTCATTTTTCATTTGTGAACAAAATTGAAAATACACTTTCAAATCACCTGTGGACTTTGAAACCAACCCCAACTAAAAAATGCCCCTGCCTCATGCACCCACACGCTGTCCACACCATCGGGGCAAGGCCCGTCATGGAATCCGAAAATCAAAACCTCACAACGATGCGGCTCCAACCGGTGCGCCACCAATTCAAGGCGACCATTATAATCATCAAACGTCTCGAACACTGAAGAATTTCACGCTTATGGAAATGTTGAACCGCAGACAACTCTTGAGCAAGGCCGGCATCATTGCGCTCGGCGGCTCGGCACTGGCGCTACCCGCAATCGGCCAACAAAAGTCTGACCGGGGAGGAATGTCCCTTTTTAACGTCCATGATTTTGGCGCCTTTGGCGACGGCGCGCGATTGACTTCTGCCGCCATCAATCGGGCGATTGATGCCTGTCACGCGCGTGGAGGCGGAACGGTCTATGTGCCGCCAGGAATATACCTTTGCGGCACGGTCGAATTGAAGAGCAATGTGACGCTGTATCTGGAAGCGGGGGCAACTTTGCTGGGGAGTAAAAAACTCACAGACTACACGCCGCATCCGTATCGCTCCGCCAACGGCGGTGCCGGCGGGGGACCTGCCTTTAATCGCGACGCCCGCGACACATCGCCGTATCACTTGATCTTTGCTCGTGATGCCGAGAACGTCGCCCTGATTGGTCCGGGGCGGTTGGATGGACAGGGGCCGGCTTACTGGGTTCCCAGCGGCAAAAAACCGCTCCCGCCGGAAGAGGCGTGGCAGGAAGTCGCGACCCATGCCTGGAAAGCCATCTCGCGTCCTTCTCCAATGCTGGAGTTCTACAACTGCAAACATCTTCGCATCGAAGGTGTGCAAATTATGAACTCCGCCGGCTGGACGTTGCGGCCCGCAGACTGTGACAACGTCTTTATCCACGGCATCACGATCAAAAATCCCTACGGCATAAACACCGACGGCATCGATCTCATAGGGTGCAAGAATGTGTTCATTTCGGACTGCTTGATTGACACGGGAGACGACGCGATTTGCCTCAAAAGTCAGTCCTCTTATGGCGACGACGTGCGCGTGTCCAAAAACATCACCATCACCAATTGCGTGCTGACCTGCTGCTGCAATGGATTGAAATTCGGCACCGCGAGTTTCGGGCGTTTTGAAAACATCACCTTTTCCAATTCTGTCATCTTCAACGAAGATGTTGAATTGAAATCACGGGTCATTTCGGGAGTCGCGCTGGAGATTGTGGATGGAGGTTCGATGGAAGGAGTGTTGATCTCGAACATCCGAATGCAGCGCGTGCGAACGCCGATCTTTGTGAAAATCGGCAATCGCCATCCACAGGCAGATGGCAGTCCGGGAACAATTCGAGGTATCAGGATTGAAAATGTCCACGCCACGGATTCCATTTTGACGAGTTCGATCACCGGCCAACCGGGATGCTGTGTGGAGGACGTGACGTTGTCCGGTATCCGCATTGATAGTGAAGAGGATGGCAAAGAGGAGTGGGTGGGGCTTGAGATTCACGAATTGCCCAAGGCGTATCCCGAAGCGCGAATGTTTGGCCGGCTGCCTTGTTACGGAATGTATTGCCGCCATGTGAAGGGGTTGCGTCTACGTCAAATGGAGTTCAAGGCAGCCGCCAGCGAAGAGCGGCCTGCGGTCTTCTGCGACGATGTTAACGATGTGGAAATCTGTGGTTTGCGCGGTACTCCGATCGTTGGGAATCAGCCAGTCATCAAACTAGTTCAAACTCAGCAGGCATTTATTCATGGCTGCACGTCGCCAGCGGGAACCAAGACCTTCGTAGAGGTATACGGTGATCGGTCTGACGGTGTCGTATTGATGAACAACAATCTCAATGGTGCGCAGAAACCTGCGGCGTGGGGAGCAGAGGTGGCGGATGGGGCGGTAATAGTTTCGGGAGGCTTGAAATAACTCTGACTGGAGTAAATCATGAGCACATTAAACAAACCACCTTACCTTGGCGCCATGAATCGAAGAGACTTCCTGCGCGCAGCCGCCATGGCTGCGGGAGCGCTTTCTGTTGGAGCACCTCAAGTATCTTTATTCGGTTTTTTCAGACTATGAAAGGCAATCTTTTTTCAACCTCGGTTGAAATGACCAAGCCCTGGTTTCTCCAAAACCCATTAAACGCGATATGCAAGTTTCTCACGTAAAACGTTGCAGCCTGATAGCGGTGATTTTGCCGACATGTAGCGACACTTTTTCGGTTCAGGCAAGCTTTGGTGAGGCAAGGGCTTGCGGCAACCCCGGAAATTTGCACCTCGCATCTGTGGAATCCCCGCTGGTGGCTGGCCTGTTCGCCGTCCTGCTGTGTGCGCGATTTATTTTGGACACCAGACCCTTGATTATAGATTATGAATTTGAATTCAACCCCGGCCGTTCTCTCGATCAATCACAGCTTTACCCTGCAGCTTCGCTACCCCAATCAGGTCGGGATGTTCGCCCGCATTGCCCGCACCGTTGACGAACTGGGCGGTGATTTGGGGGCCGTCGATATAATGCTGGAGCCAGCCGCCAGACTCATGACCCGCAGTGTGAGTGCCTGTGGGCGCAATCAAGACCATGTGGAGGAAATCGTCACGGCCATTGGCAATTTGGAAAAGGTCAAGATCCTCAAGGTGGTGGACCGGGTGTTTCAACTGCACCAGGGCGGAAAGATCTCCCTCCAGAACAAGGTGCCCGTCACCTCCCGCGAGGTGCTCTCCCTGGCCTACACTCCCGGCGTGGCCCGCGTCTGCACCGCCATTGCCCAGGATCCTAAAAGCGTCTGGGGACTGACTCTCAAGGGAAATTCCGTGGCCGTGATGAGCGCCGGATCGGCGGTCTTGGGTCTGGGGGACATCGGGCCCCAGGCGGCCCTGCCCGTCATGGAAGACAAGGCGATGTTATTCAAGGAATTCGCCGGCATTGACGCATAACCGATCTGCCTCGGAACCCAGGAGCCGGAGGCGATTGTCGAGACGGTGGCCAAGCGACCCAAACAAGTTGATGATTGAACGCAATTTGCTCCACCCAAGGTTGCTCCACTTCGGCTGGTCCGGCGCGTAAAGGAGGCGGCTTCCCGGGCTGCACTTCGGAAAAGGGGGGCTTGCACCGGCGGCGAATCGGGCTGAAGTTTTTACCGGGCTGGCTGAGAAAAGACGGGTAACGGCAGTTCCGAGGGATGAGCACTCATGATGCACGTGGAACGGATTTCCGACACACTTTGGGAGATTCCCAGAGATTCCAAGGAGGGTATGCGCGTGCCGGCCCGGATTTATGCCACGGAAAAACTCCTCCGGGAAATGGACGAAGCCGTCCATGAACAGATCACCAATGTTGCCACGCTTCCGGGAATTTCCCAATACGCGCTTTGCATGCCCG
>JAQGPA010000003.1 GCA_028293325.1 Pedosphaera sp.
AATGAAGTTGAGGTTGGCGGCGTTGAGCATCAATTCAATGCCGACCAGGACAAGGATGGCATTACGCCGCGTCAGCGCGCCGGCGAGTCCCACCGCAAAGAGCAGCGCCGAAAAAACGAGATAGTAAGGCAGCGGTATCATGGTTGAGAAATCAGGTCGTCAGCAGCCTTGGGTGCGTGGTGTAATTCCGCATGAACCTTCCCCTGCTCCACGGGCAACGACGGAAGCGCTTTTTTCTTTTCCTGCATGGCAATGATCACCGCGCCAATGGTGGCGGCAGTCAACAGCAAGCCGATGACTTCGAGCGGCAGGACATAATAGGTCATCAGTTGAGTGCCGATTTGTTTTACCGTGGGACTGGGTTTGTCAGGCAGGGTACGGTGAATGATGGCGCTGGAGAGAATGAGCTTGGTGAGCACGCTGAACACCACCACGGCAATGGCGACGCCGACGATTGCGGAGCGTGACACGACTGGGTGCGGGACGGGCTCGCCGCTACGGGTGAGGAGAATCGCAAACACAACCAGAATGGCCACCGCGCCGATATAGACCAGGATTTGCGCAAAGCCGACGAACTGGGCGCCGAGTTGCAAATAAAGCGCCGCCAGGCCGGCAAAGGTGACCGCCAGGCAAAGCGCGCAATGCACGAGATTGCGCAGGCTCATGGCGGCGATCCCGCTAACGAGCGTCAGTGCGGCTATAATGGCAAAAGCGATACCCATTTAATTTGCAAATCGATAGGTCCGAAGCGTGACTTTTTTGCTGCCGGTCAAGGCGCGTCCCAGCACCACATAAGGCACCGCGATCATGACCGCGCCGAGCAGCCAGCGGCCAAGGATTGCGCCGGGGAAGTTCCACACGGCGGTGAAATGCCAGACCGCGGCCACGACCAGATTAAGCAGCGACATGGGGAGCATGAATTTCCAGGCAAAATTGAGGAGTTGATCCACGCGCAGGCGCGGGACGGTGCCGCGAATCCAAATGAACAGGACCACCAGCGCCATCAGCTTGGAGAAAAACCAGATGTAAGAGGGAACGAAATCAAGAAATTCAAACGGCGCATGCCAACCGCCCAGGAAGAGCGTCACCGCCAAGCCGCTGACCGCGAACATGCCAAAGTATTCCGCCATGAAAAAAAGCGCGTATTTGAAACCTGAATATTCGGTCAGATGACCGGCAATAAGTTCGGATTCCGCTTCAGGAATATCGAATGGCGAACGGTTGGACTCCGCGAGGGAAGCAATGAGGAAAATAACAAACCCGGCCAATCCCCAGGGCGTGAGCACGAACCAATGCGGCACCAAACCGCCAAATAGATAACCACTTTGTTGCTCCACGATTTGCACCGGCGAGAGCGAACCGGCAATCATAATGACAGCGACGGAAGAAATGATAAGCGGGATTTCATAGCTGATCATTTGCGCGATGGCACGCATTGCGCCGAGCAATGAATATTTATTTCGGCTCGACCAGCCAGCCATGAAGATGGCGAGTTCGGTGGAGGCGCCGACGGCGAAAAAGAACAGGATGCCGGCATCGATATCGATGGGCACGAGGTTGCGGCCATAGGGCAACACGGCAAAGGCCAGCATGGTGGGCACTGCGAGGACAATCGGCGCGAGAAAATGGATGAGTTTATCCGCCGAGCGCGGAACGATGTCCTCCTTGGTGAGCATCTTCAATCCATCAGCGACCGGCTGGAACAAACCACAAGGGCCAACCCGATTCGGGCCCAGACGATTTTGAATCCGACCCAAACCCTTGCGTTCAATCCAGGTGGTCAGCGCAAAAAGCGATGCGAACACGATGAGTATCGGGCTGACCGTCAACACCGCGGAGATCACTGGCTGAAGCGGCGGCGCAAAGACGGGGAGCAGATCCGCCTTGGCGTCCGGTTGGTCGGAGACGACCCGCCAGAGCATCAGAAATAAGCCTTTGATGAAATCTCCAATCATAAGTTGAAGGAGCTAAATTCCCCGGTCAAATATTTGCCACGCACCACCATGTCGGCGCTGAACGAGACGTCGGCATTGGTCGATGGTGATATCATTTCGCGAGTACGGGCGCAGGTGGATTGGGATCAGGTTTGGGGGTTGCAGCCGCCTTGGCCTTGGCTTCAGCATCCGCTTTTGCCTTGGCTTCCGCCTTGGCCTTATCGGCAGCGAGGCGGGCATCCACCTCGGCGGCTTCGCCGGGATGAATCTTGTGATAATACTCGTTCGGCTTGGTCAGTTGCTGTTTATCCATGAGCAGGCTTTCAAATCGGTTGGAACTGCTCAATTCAAACTCGGTGTCCATCTTGATGGCCTCAAACGGGCAGACCTCCACGCAAATCTGGCAGCTCATGCAGACGGAAATATCGATGTCGAAAATCGCCGGGTAAAACTGGGGTTTGCCAATGTAATCCGGCTTCTTGTCCTTGCTCTTGGTGATATAGATGCACTTGGGCGGACATTCCTTCTCACATATCTGACAGGCGACACAACGCAAGCCCCGCTCGGCATCATCGCCGTCATGGACGAGGAAGGGAAAA
>JAQGPA010000006.1 GCA_028293325.1 Pedosphaera sp.
TGAGCGGCGCGATGCTGCATGTGGATTTTCATGAAGTGGCCGAGGATGAGAAGGTCACGATCAGCGTGCCGGTGGAGAGCACAGGGGAAGCGACCGGCGTGAAGAACAGCGGCGGCGTGCTGGAACACGTGTTGTTCAAAATCAAGGTTCGCGCCTTGCCGAAAGATTTGCCGGAAGTCATCAGCCTGGATGTAAGCAACCTGGAGATTGGCCAGTCCATTCACATCGGCGACATCAAGCCGCCAGCGAACGTGGAGATTCTGGGCGACAAGCATATTTCAGTCATCGCTGTTGCAGCCGCCATCACCGAAGCGCAGGAAGCTGCCGCTACGGAAGCCGCAACCGGCACCTCCGAAGTGGAAATGATCAAAGAGAAGAAGGAAGATGGCGCAACAGCAGGCGCGGCTCCAGCCAAGGGCGGGGACAAGGCCGCTCCCGCAGCCAAAGGCGCAGCGGCTCCGGCTGCCGAAAAGGGCGGGGAGAAGAAGGCCGAAAAGAAGAAGTAATTTTTGGGGTGGTGCCCGAGATGGGCATTGGCCACCTAACCGGCCCCGACCATGGAGAATGTGCGTCTCATTGTCGGTTTGGGAAATCCCGGCGCCAAGTACGCCCGGACGCGGCACAATGTCGGTTTTCAACTGGTCGAGCGGTTGGCCGAACGATGGCGGGCGAGTTGGACGGTCGAGAAGAAATTTCAGTCCGCAGTGGCGCGGGTGGAACGGAACGGTTTGGTGATATTTTTGTGCCGGCCACAGACGTTTATGAACGCGAGTGGCGAGGCGGTAGGGCCGCTGGCGGCATATTATCGAGTGCCGTTGAGTCAGGTGATGGTGGCCGTGGATGATGCCGATTTGCCGATGGGCGAGATACGCCTGCGGGAACGGGGCAGCAGCGGCGGGCATCATGGGTTGGAATCGATCGAGCAGCATGTGGGAACGCGGGATTTTGCGCGGCTGCGGATAGGGATCGGGCGGACGGCGGATGGCCGCCGCGAGATAACGGATTTTGTTTTGGCGCCGTTCAGCGCGACGGAAACGGTCCTGGTGGACCGGGTTTTGGCGGCGGCGGTGTTGCAGGTAGAATGTTGGCTGGATGCCGGGATTGGCAAGGCCATGAGTCAATTTAACGGGGTCGTGAAAGACTCCGGGTAACAAAGGAAAAACTGAGTGAAAAGATACGAAGGTTTGTTCATATTGAACACGTCGGGCAAAGAAGAAGCCCTGAAGGACACGATTGACAAGTTGTCGGCGGAGATTGCATCGGCCGGCGGCAAGGTGGAAACCGTGCAGAAGATGGACAAGAAGAATTTTACGCGGGTGGCGGACAAGCGCCATTCGTCCGGATTCTATGTGAACGTGATTTTCGAAAGCCAGCCGGCTGCGATCACCACCTTGCAGAGCCGCTTCGCCTTGAATAGTGAAGTGTTTCGGGTGATGTTTTCCAAGGCACCGACGCCAAAAGCGGTGGCGGCAGCCAAGTAAGAGTTTCCATGGCGAATTTCAACAAAGTCATTCTGGTAGGGAACATAACGCGGGACCCCGAGTTGCGTTATACTTCCAAGGGAATGGCTATTGCCAAAATTGGCATGGCGATCAACCGGACTTGGAAGAACGAGGCCGGTGAGAGCAAGGAAGAGGTGACGTTTGTGGACGTGGACGCTTTTGGGCGTCAGGCGGAAACAATTGCTCAATACCTCAAGAAGGGAAGTCCGCTGATGGTGGAAGGCCGGTTGCGGCTGGATCAATGGGACGACAAGCAAAGCGGGCAGAAACGGTCCCGTTTGGGAGTTGTGCTCGAAGGTTTCCAATTTCTGGGTAGCGGAACCCGCAGTGAAGGCGGTGGCGGCGGTGAAGCGCCTCGCAGTCGTCCGGTGCCGGCAGCTTCGAAGAACGAAAGTCCCGAGGCCGATGGGCCTCCGCCGGAAGACGACGATGTGCCATTCTGACCGGCCGATCCCCCCGGTTTCTTTTCAATTTGACACTTAACTTTTAAAAACATTTTTTGTATGCCAAAAACTGAAGTCATCCTCACTCATAACATCGTTGGTCTGGGCGCCGAGTCCGATCAGGTCAAAGTAGCCGCCGGCTACGCACGTAATTATTTATTTCCCCAAGGTCTGGCGATTCCGCTGACTGGCGCGAACAAGCGCCGCTTGGAAGTGCTGAAGCAACGCCGCGCCGAAAGGGAAGCGGACGAGCTGAACCACATGAATGATCTGTCCCGCAGCCTGTCCAAATTGACCGCGGTTATCGCCGTCAAGACGGGTGATGATGGCAAGATGTTCGGTTCCGTGACCTCTGGCGCGATTGCCGACCAGCTTAAGACGCAATTTGATGTGTCACTGGACAAGAAGAAGATTCATTTGCAAGAGCCGATTCGCACGCTGGGCGAACACGAAGTTGAATTGCGCTTGCATCATGATGTGGTGACCAAGCTGAAGGTGCGCGTGGAAAGCATCAATCCGGCGCCAGCAGTCGTGGAAGCGCCCGCTTTCGACCGGAGAGATGACAGAACCGAAAAGCGCGGTGGCCGTCGTACCGAACGCGCCGAAGCTGCTCCCGTAGTGGAAAAGACTGAAAAGGCCGGCAAGGCGGAAAAGCCCGAGCGGAAGCCGCGCGCAACGAAAGCTGAGAAAGCGGAATAACGCAATCCATCCAGTTTTTAATTTACCAGGCAGGCCACCGTGGCCTGCCTTTTTCTTTATTTTGGACAGTATTTGTGGCCTACCAATTCTTGAAGGAATGGTTCGGGCTGGGCTGCTGGTTAGGAGAGGCGAGCCGTAGGACCTGGTCATCACCTTTTTGAGCGTCCAAAAGTTGTTGTGCCTGCTTGGGAGTCATTTGGCCGGCGGCCATGGCGGCGGCTTCGCGCTCGGCGTCCTCCTGTGATTTGTCCTTATCCTTGGAATCACCGGACTGGTTTTGCGCATCCTGCTTCTGCTTTTCGGCCTGGTCTTTTTTGTTTTGCGCCTGTGACTGTTGGTCTTGCTTTTGGTCCTGTTTGTCCTTGTCGGACTGCTTTTGGTCCTGCTTTTGATTCCGGGCTTGGGAATCTTGCTTCGGTTGGGACGAATCCTGATTCGATTGTTGTTGTTGGTCTTGCGGCTGCTGGTTCTGGTCTTTGTTGGAATCGTTCTGTGATTGGCCTTGCTGGTTTTGATCCTTCTTATCGTTGGACTTGTCCTTGGATTGATCCGGTTTCTGTTGTTGCTGCTGCTTTTTAAGTTCTTCCAATTGCTGATGTACGTATTCTTTGTTGAAACCGGCATCAGCATCCTGCTGGTTCAATTTTAGAGCGCAATCATACTTGTTGGTGGCGTTTTCCCAGAGCGCCTGTTTTTTTGCAGGATCAGATTCCTGCTGGCCGAGACGGTAAAGCGCATTGCCCAGGTTGTAGTAGGCGCGTTGCTGCAATTGCAAATCCTGCGAGGACAGGGCCTGATTGAGTTGATTGGTGGCTTCGGTCAGTTGACGACTCTGATATGCCGCGGTGCCGGCGTTGAAGTGGAGGCGGGGATCATCCTTTTTTCTTTCGAGCGCCTGGTTGTATTCCTTGAGCGCCTCTTCGTATTTGCCCTGGTTATATTCATGCAGGGCACTGGAAGTGCTGCCGAGCGCAACCGTGGGCAAGGCCAGGAGCAAAAGGAGCGCAACCGTTTCGGTCAAGGCACCCGTGGTTACGGGAGTGGCGGCGGATGCTGCCGAGCGTTTGCGCTTGCGATCGGGCAGGAACATTTCCAGCAACAAGAGCGCGATGGCCAGTCCAACGAACCAATGAAACCGTTCGTGGTAACGGCGCAGCAATTTGGAGGAGTTGGTGGATTTTGGCAGCGGGGCCAAGCCGCGTTCGTAAAGTGTGTCCATCGTTTTGGTGCCGCGCAAAGGAAGGTAGAAGCCGCCCGCAGCACCAGCGATATCCTGGAGCAGAGTCTCGTTCAGACGAGAGGTGACGGGATTGCCGGCTTCATCACGAATGTAATCGACGCGGCCGCGTTCGTCCTGGACGCGCAGTTTTTCGCCTTCGGGGTTGCCAATGCCGACGGTAAAGATCCGCATGCCTTCCTTAGCGGCATTTTCGGCAGCTTTGACTGCCCCACCATCGTGGTCTTCGCCATCGGTGAAAAGAACGAGCACCTTATGATTATCGCCCTCGTCCTTAAATGCAGTTTGGGCAGTGTCGATGGCTTCGGCGAGGGCGGTACCGCCTTGGGAAATAGTTTTAGTATCAAGGGAATCGACACTTTGACCGAACGCGGCGTCATCGAGTGTGAGCGGACATTGCATGAAGGCCGTGCCGGCAAATGCGATCAGGCCAAGGCGGTCCGTCTTGGAACGGCGCATGAGATCCATGGCGGCAAGCTTCGCGCGGGTCAGGCGATTGGGCGGAAAATCCTCAGCGAGCATGCTGTTGGAAGTGTCGATGGCGATGATAATGTCCAGGCCGCGTTGTTTGGCTTCCTCCATGGTGAAACCCCATTGCGGACGCGCAAGTGATATGATGAGGAGAGCCACCGCAGCCACCAGCAGGACCAGGCGTAGCTTTTGGCGACTGGGGGAGACGCCGACTTTCAAGGTCCCCAACAGGCGGGCAGAGATGAATTGGGTGATGAGTTGCTCACGTTTGCGCCAGGCCCACCATAGAAACAGCACGAGCGGCGGAATGACGATTAGCAACAGCCAGAGCATTTGCGGCGCGGCGAAATTGAAGTTCATGGCAGCTTCCTCCAGATCGTGTGGCTGAGAATGGTTTCGAGCAACAGCAGAAACATGCCCGGCACGATGGCCCAGGAATACAGTTCCTGATAATAGGTAAACTTTTTGACCTCGGCATCGGTCTTCTCCAGCCGGTCGATGTCAGCGTAGATTTTTTGAAGCGTGTCGGTGCTGTCCGCCCGATAATATTTTCCGCCGGTTTTATCAGCGATGGCAGTGAGGGTCTTTTCATCCACGTCCGCTGGAATTTGTTGATACATCTTCTGGCCGAACATATCGGTGCCAACAGGTATTTTCGCCACACCGCGGCCGCCGACGCCGATGGTATAGACTTTAATACCCAAGGCTTCAGCGGCATCGGCGGCAGTAAGAGGCGGCACCTTGCCGGCATTGTTCTGGCCGTCGGTCATGAGGATGACGATTTTGCTTTTTGATTTGAGATCGCGCAAGCGGTTCATGGCAGTGGCCAGGGCCGAACCAATAGCGGTTTGATTTTGGTTGATGACGCCGATTTCCATGCGTTCAAGGTTCTGGAGCAGGAAGTCGTGATCGAGCGTCGGAGGGACGGCGACGAACGCCTGACTGGCAAAGACTACAAGGCCAAGCCGATCACTGAATCGCTTGTTGATGAATTTTTTCAAAACATCCTTGGCAATAATGACGCGGTTTGCTTGCTGGCCGTTCAAGGTGAAACCTTCATCCTCGGCAGCCATGCTGCCGGAGAGGTCGAGGGCGATGACGATGTCCACGCCGCTGGCGTTGACTTTGGTTTCGCTATGGGTGAAGCGAGGCTGGGCGAGGGCACAGATGAAGAGGGCAAGAGCGAGCCAGCGAAGTTTCGGCAAAATGTTGCCCGCACTGGAACGGGTGATACCGATAATACCTTTGACCAGCTGAACGGAAGAGTAAAGGAAGGCGGGTTGACGGCCACGCTTGCCTTTAAACCAGGCCAGCACCGGCAACAGCAGGAGCAAGAGCAACAAATATGGATGGGCGAAAGTCATGACGTGACGGTATCGGAAGCAGCATCGGAAGAGGGAGCGGGCTGTGGTTCGGTTTCGTCAATGAGGCGCAGAGCGGAGCCGTGCAGCGCCTGGAGTTCCGGCAATCCCGGTTCGTAGCGGGCAAATTTTACCATGTCGCAGACGGCGAGAAATTCCCCGAGGCTTTGTTTTTGGTCAGGCAACAATAAATTGGACGCCGACAACTCGTGCAGGAATTCTTCGGTGGTGCGTTCCGGCGCGTGGAAGTTGAAACGTTCTTCAAGATAGAGCCGGATGGTATCTGAGACTGTGATGCAGAAGGGACGCGGTTGGGCAATAAGGGCAAGGGCTTCCTGCAATTTCAGGCGCGCGCGCGTCTGGGGCGGAATAACGGGAACCAGCACCGGTTCGTCCGCTTTGCGCCGCCAATATTGCCAGGCAAACCACGCGGCAGCGGCCAGCATAATCAGACCGATGCCCACCCAGACCCAGATCCAAAAGTTCGGAATGGCGACCGGCGGCTTAAGGCCGCGGATGTCATTGGCGTTGGTGACTGCGCCAGCTTGAGTGAAAGCGGGAGAATTGGTTTTCATCCGTGCAGGCGGCGTTTTTCGCGGGTTTCAAAGAAGCGACCCAAGGCCGAAGCGTAAGGCACATCGGTGCGCAACTGGATGGCATCAATGTTGGCGGAGCGAAATACGCGTCGCAATTGGGCCTGAGATTTTTGTTGTCGTTCCGCAAAGGCGGCGCGTTTGCGGGCGTCGCCGGTGTTCACTTCCACGACCTCGCCGGTTTCGGCGTCTTTGAGCACGAGGCGGCCCAGTGGGGGCAATTCCAGTTCGTACCGGTCGGTGATCTGAATGGCAACGAGATCATGGCGGCGGTTGGCCTGGCGGAGTGCGGTGAATGAGGCTTGGGCCAGCGACTGGGGCAGCATTAAGCTTGATTGACGGCGAGGCGCCGCGGGATCGCGTTGGTCGGTGATGTTTTGGCCGAGGAAATCGGAGACGACAACGGCGATAGATTTGTGAGGGGTGACGCGGGTCAGGAATTCCAGGGCATGATTCAGATTGGTGCCACGCTTTTTGGGTTCAAAGAAAAGAATCTCGCGAATCACGCGCAGGACGTGACGCCGACCTTTGCGGGGCGGGATGAATTTTTCCACATCCTCGGTGAAGAGAATGAGACCAACTTTGTCATTGTTACGAATGGCGGAAAAGGCGAGGACGGAGGCGATTTCGGCGGCGAGCTCGCGTTTGGATTGTTCGCCAGAACCAAAAAGGCCGGAACCGCTCAAGTCAACGACCAGCATGAGGGTGAGTTCACGTTCCTCAACAAATTTTTTGACGAAAGGGTGATTCATCCGAGCGGTGACGTTCCAATCAATGGCGCGGACTTCGTCGCCAGGCTGATACTCGCGAACCTCCTCGAAGTTCATCCCCTGACCTTTGAAAACGCTGTGGTACTGGCCGGCAAGTGTTTCGCTCACGAGTCGCTTGGTGCGCAACTCGATCTGGCGGATTTTTTTAAGGATTTCGCGGGGGATCATGCGACAAGTATGACCAATGCGCTTTCAGGAGCTTCGGTTTAACAATAATGACCGAAACGCACTTCAAGGCACCGGCAGTTCATCAAAAATCTTTTGGATGACGGTTTCGCTGGTTTTGTCCTCGGCTTCGGCTTCGTAGGTGATGGTGACGCGGTGGCGGAGGACGTCCATGCCGATGCTTTTGACATCCTGCGGGGTGACGTAACCGCGTCCGCGAAGGAAGGCATGGGCTTTGGCAGCCAGGGTGAGAGCGATGGTGGCGCGGGGTGAAGCGCCAAGTTGAATGAAATCCTTGAGTTGAATTTTGTAAGACTCAGGTTCGCGCGTGGCGCAGACGAGGTCCACGATATAATCCTTCACCTTGTCATCTATATAGATGTCATTGATAACGCGGCGGGCCTCCATGATTTGCTGGGGCGTAACTACGGCACTCGCTTTGGGGAGATTCGTGGTGTGGGCCATGAGGTCGAGAATTTGACGCTCTTCGGCCTTGGAGGGATACCCGATCTTGAGCTTGAGCATGAAGCGGTCAATCTGGGCCTCGGGAAGAGGGTAGGTGCCTTCCTGTTCGATGGGGTTCTGCGTAGCGAGCACCAGGAACGGTTCCTCAAGTTTGAAGGTTTGATCGCCGATGGTGACCTGCTTTTCCTGCATGGCTTCGAGCAAGGCGCTCTGGACCTTGGCTGGGGCGCGGTTGATTTCATCAGCCAGAACGAGATTGGCAAAGATGGGGCCGCGGCGAGTGGTAAAGCTGCCCGATTGGGGGTTGTAAATCTGGGTGCCAATGACATCGGCCGGGAGCATGTCCGGGGTGAATTGCAAGCGTGAGAATCTAACACTAAGACACGCGGCTAAGGACTTGACTGATAATGTCTTAGCTAACCCTGGGACGCCCTCCAAAAGGACGTGGCCATTGGCCAGCAAGCCGATGGTAAGGCGTTCGACCAGATAGGTTTGGCCGATGACGACTTTGCCGATTTCATTGAATAAAGGCCGCACAAAGGCACTGGCCTCCTGCACGGCCGCGTTAATGGCACTGATTCCTGTATTCATTGTTATAACGGATGTTACTCAGGCATCGACAAAAAACGAGAAAATCCGTTCAGACAAAAGTATATGGACGGAGGAGGGGTTTCTAGCACATAACCTGCTGTAAACGGTATATGAGAGAGGTTTTGGCAACTCTGCATAAGCACTTATTACGGATGCGCGTAGCGTATCTGGTACTGGTGCTTTCTTTGATACCGGCAGTAGTTGCATATTACAGGGTCAAGGGGAGCGCAACGGTGCGAGACCAGACCCGTTTCGAGACGGTGGTACGGAAGTATCAGTCATCTATTATAGAGCGGATTCCCCATTACGTTGATGAAATGCTGGGGGTGCGGGGGTTGTTTGCCGCCAATGCATCGGTGAGCGTTGAGCAATGGCAAAAGTACATTGCGAGCATGGAAATCGAGCGGGTTTATCCCGGACTTAAGACATTGGGCTACGTGGAAGAGGTTAGATCAGAACAGAAAGAGGAATTTTTGAGACACATTCGGGCGAACCAAGGAACGAACTACCAGATTTTGCCGGAGGGAGAGCGGGCGGTTTATTTTCCGACGGTCTATGCGAGTCGGTTGGATGGCGGGCGGCAAGGGGGCACTGGCCATGACCATTTTACTTATACCAACAGGCAGGAGTTAATGGAAAAAGCGCGGGACACAGGGCAGGCCACGGCGACCGGCAAAATAAAACTATCCAGGCAGGACGCGAATGATGCGTCGCAAGCCGGATTTACCATTTATCTTCCGGTATATCGAGCCGATGCCCCGATTGGCAATGTCGAGGAGCGCCGGGCGGCGTTGCAAGGTTTTATTTTTGCGAGTTTCGAGGCGAAAGCAATGTTGGCCGGCATATTTGGCCAACGCACCAATTCGATAGTGGCTTTGGAAGTTTACGACGGCGGGGAAACAAAGTCGGAGAACCTGCTGTTTGCGGACAAACAGGCGTCCCAGAACTATAACCCGCGCCTGAGCGAGACGCGGAAGATGCCGGTATTGAATCGCACCTGGACATTGAACTTCAGTTCGCTGCCGACATTTGAAGCGGCGTCGCAGGCACGGCAGCCGAGGCTTGTCATCGTGTGCGGCATTGCAATGAGCCTGCTTTTGTTCGGCATCACGTGGGCGCAGGTGAGCGCGCGAGAGCGCGCGGAGAAAATAAGCATCGAATTGCGAGGATCCGAAGCGGCACTGGCGGCGGAAAAGGAACGGCTGGCGGTGACATTGTATTCGATTTGCGACGGAGTGATTACGACGGACACGGCAGAGGTGGTGATTTCGATCAACAAGGCGGCAGAACAGTTGACGGGCTGGACGCAGGCGGAAGCGTTGGGAAAACCGCTGACGGAGTTATTTAACGCGGTGCAGGAAAAAACGCGGGAGCGGTGCACGAGCCCGGTGGCTAGTGTGTTGAAAACCGGCGCGATGCCGGGGCCGACGCCGGCAATGATATTAATTGCGCGAGACGGGCAGGAGCGCGTGATTGTCGGTTCGGCGGCGACGATCCGGAACAAGGCGGACGGAACTGTTGGCGCGGTGCTGGTTTTCCGCGACATTACCGAGAAACAAAAGAGCGAAGCGGAATTGTTGAAGGAAAGCAAACTGGAATCGGTTGGTCTGCTGGCGGGCGGCATTGCGCATGATTTTAACAACATTCTGATGGGCATCATCGGGAACATCTCTCTGGCGAGGATGAACGCGCATTCGTCGGAATTGATGCTGGAGCGGTTGGCGGGCGTGGAAAAGGCGGCGTTGCGCGCGAAGGAATTGACGCAGCAGTTGGTGATGTTCGCCCGCGGCGGCGCGCCCATCCGGAAGCAGGTCCAGTTGCCCGGCATGGTGAAGGATGCGACACTTTTTGCGTTGCATGGAGCGAGTGTGCATGCGGAGTTTTCGCTGGCAGCCCTGACCTGGGGGGTGGAGGTGGACGAGGGTCAATTCCGGCAGGTGATACATAACATTGTGCTCAATGCGGTGCAGGCCATGCCGGAAGGTGGGAAAATAGAAGTGCGCGCGGAGAACGTAGAGTTCACCAATGGATTTCTGCCACCGTTGGTTGCGGGCAAGTATGTGAAGATTTCCATTCGGGATCACGGGACAGGGATTGCACCGGAACATTTACCGAAAATTTTTGATCCTTATTTCAGCACCCGAAAGCATGCCCGTGGATTGGGATTGGCGAGCGCCCATTCAGTGATGCGCAAGCATGAAGGGCAGATTAGCGTAGAATCGCAGGTGGGACAAGGCAGCACATTTCAGGTTTATTTGCCAGCATCGTTCAAAGCAGAATTGCAACGCACACCGGACACGAATCAGCGCCGATTGTTTGGCCACGGGCGAATCCTAGTGATGGATGACGAAGCGGACATTCTCACATTGGTGCAGGATATGTTAAAGATGATGGGTTATGAAGTAGAGACGGCGCGGGATGGCGTGGAGACGTTGGCCAAGTATCAGGCGGCAAAGCAGAATGCGCAGGCATTTGCAGTGGTGATCATGGACCTGACGGTGCCGGAGGGGATGGGCGGCAAAGAGGCGATTCGCCGGTTGAGAGAAATGGATCCACAGGTGAAGGCGATTGTTTCAAGTGGTTATTCGTATGATCCAGTAATGGCGAGTTTCCAGGAATATGGATTTAGCGGGGTGATTCCGAAGCCTTACGTGATGGAAGACTTGGGGCGCGTGGTCGGGGAGGTGGTCAGCCAGAAGCGGGACAAAAGTAGGAAACCGGAAATAGTTGGTGAGAATTAGAAACGGTTGCGGGCGGTGGCGATGTCACGGGCAATTTGTTCCTGGAGAGCGGGAAGCGAGGAGAATTTTTGTTCATCGCGGAGTTTTTCCACGAAAGTCAGTTCCAGTTCCTGGCCGTACAAATCACTATTAAAATCGAGGAGATGAGCTTCAACGCGGGTTTGCGGCGCGGGATTTTGCAGAGTGGGGCGCGAGCCGATGTTGACGACGGCGCGGTGGTGCCGGCCCATGACGTGAGCATGGGCTGTGTAAACGCCGAAAGGAGGCAGCGCCAGGCCGGTGACTTCGAGGTTGGCGGTGGGAAAGCCGAGTTTCTGGCCGAGGTGGTCACCGTGGATGACCTGGCCGGTAAGAGAATAGGCGCGGCCCAGCATCTGGCTAACGGCGTCGAGGTTGCCGGCGGCGATAGCTTCGCGAATGCGGGTGCTGCTGACGACTTTGCCGTCGAGGGAGACAGCGGCCATGCCGTGAACGATGAAGTTGAGTTCGGCGCCAAGGGTCTTTAGCAAGGCGACGTTGCCGCCACGCTTATGGCCGAAGGTGAAATTGCTGCCGACGCAGAGACTTTGAATTTGGGGAAGGTCGTGGGCGAGGCTACGGATGAAGGTGTCGCCTGTTTGCTGGCTAAAGGGTTGATCGAAATGGATGAGGAGCAGGGCATCGCAGCCGAGTGCGCCGAGGACACGGAGTTTTTGGGGCAGAGAATAGATGAGTGGCGGAACGCGTTGAGGGGCGACGATCGTGTTGGGATGTTGGTCGAAGGTGATGACGAGCGAAAGGACTTCGTGCTGCTGGGCATCGGCAATGGTCTGGCGAATGATTTGCTGATGGCCGAGGTGAACGCCATCAAAGAAGCCGATGGCCAGACAGACCTTGCGGCCGACGGGCTTCAGTTCGCTGGCGGCGTGGATGATATTCATGGCTCCGGGCGAAGGGTGGGAACCTTTCGATTCATAAGGCCAATTTGTTCATACACTCTATTTTGGAGCCGAAGCGGATCAGGTCAACTTCAAGAATGGGATGACGCGTTTTTCAAGTTCGCTGAGCGGCAAGGCCAGCACTTGTTCAAATTCGATGGCATTTGTCACGTCAAATTTGCCGGAGACGAGGCGGCGCAAGGTGGCGAGGTGCGCGCCGCAGCCAAGTTTCTGGCCGATGTCGTGCGCGAGACTGCGGACGTAGGTTCCCTTGGTGCAGGCGACGCGAAAGCGGCCGAGGGGCTCCTGATAATCGCTGAAGCGAAAATTATATACGTGAATCAGCCGGGGTTCGCGTGCCACTTCGATGCCTTTGCGCGCCAGTTTGTAAAGGGGCACGCCGTTTTTTTTGATGGCCGAAACCATGGGCGGCATTTGCATCTGGTCGCCCACGAATGTGGCGGCGAGCTCGTTCAACTCCGCCAGGGTGGTGGGCGGCACGGGGAGGGAGGTGACCAATTCGCCATCGGCATCATAGCTGTCGGTGGTTTCGCCGAGTTTGATGGCGCCTTCGTAAACTTTGTCGGAGGACATAAGTTTTTCAGAGAGCTTGGTGCCGCGGCCGAGCACGATGATGAGCAGGCCGGTGGCGTTGGGATCCAGGGTCCCACAATGGCCGACTTTCTTAATTTGAAACTGGCGCCTGATGGCGTCAACGACATCGTGAGAAGTGGGGCCGACCGGTTTATCGATCAACAGAGCGCCATCCAAAGCATCAAATTCGTGCATAGAAATTAAAAGGAAACCGAAGGCGGTTTAAGCGGCTGCCTGCAGAGCCTTTTTCACCGCGGCAATGACCCGGCGTTGGGTGGAAAGCGGTGAGCCGAGAATGCGCGCGCCCGCAGCGGCCATGTGACCACCGCCGCCGAATTGCGCGGCGATTTCGTTAACGTTCACTTTTTCGCTTTTGGAGCGGAGACTGATGCGGGTGAGGTTGTCGCCCATTTCTTCAAAAACAACGGCAACGACCACCGGCTCGATGGCGCGAATGTGATCGATCAGGCCTTCCGAGTCATCGGTTTCCGCGCCAGTGCGGATGAAGTCCGCTTTTTTGAGCCAGAAATAGGCGATTTGATTATCATGCGTGAGCCGGAAATGATTGTAAACGTGCTGCAAAAGGCGGACGCGGGAGAGGGGATAGGATTGATAAACTTCGTCGCAAATCTTGGCAAGGTCGGCGCCACGTTTCACCAGATCGCCGGCGACATTGTAAGTGCTGGGGCGGGTGCTGGGGTACTGGAACGAGCCGGTGTCGGTGGAAACAGCGGTGAAGAGACAATCCGCGATGCGCGGAGTAATGGGCCAGCCCGCGGTTTTAAGCAACCGGAAAATGATTTCGCCACTGGAAGGTTCCTTGGCGGAAACCCAGTTGATATCGGCGTAGCGGGTATTGCTTTTATGGTGGTCGATATTGATGAAGAGCTTGCGATTGCTGATGCAGGCGCCGACTTTGCCGAGGCGTTCGAAGCTGGCGGCATCGGTGGCGATGACGCAATCGAACTTCACTCCACGACGCGGGCGTTGCACCAGGTGGTCGGGATCGAGGAAGGCAAGCTTGGCAGGGACTGCATCCTCGTTCCAGCAAACGACCTTTTTACCCTCGTTCTTCAAGGCAAGAGTCAGTCCCAATTGGGAGCCGATGCAATCACCGTCGGGACGGACGTGGCCGACGACACAGATAGTACGGCTGTTGCGGATTCCATCGAGAATACGATCAATTATCTTTAGGTGTGGCTTCATCTTCTGCGGGCCGGGATTTTTCCAATTCATCAATGATCTTCAGGACCTTGTTGCCTTGTTCGATTGATTCATCCATCACGAACCGCAATTGGGGCGTGTATTTTAAAATGACCGCTTTGCCGACCAGACCCTGGATATGCTTGCGGTGCCGATGAAGCGCGGCGATGCCCTTCTTCTGCTGTTCGGCGTTGCCGAGGATGCCGATGAAAACGGTGGCCGAATGGAGGTCGCTGCTGACGGTGACTTCATTAACGGTGACGAGACCAGCCTCGCCGACCGGGATCTCGCGGCGGATGACTTCGCCGATCTCGCGCTTTAAAAGCTCGCGTACCCGTTGCAGTCTGAGCGAGGGCATGGGAAAACAGTTTGAGAAAAATCAGAGTTTTTGGACGATGCGCTCGACGCTGTAACATTCGATCGAGTCGCCCACTTGAATATCACTAAAGCCTTCGATGCGGATTCCGCATTCCATGCCGGCTCGCACTTCGTTGACTTCATCCTGGAAGCGGCGCAGTGACTGGGTAACGCCTTCGTAGATCAATCCCTTGCGGCGCATGACACGGACCTTGCCGCGGACGATGCGTCCCATAGTAACCATACAGCCTGCCACAGGACCGCCCTTGGAGAGGTTGAAAATTTTGCGTACTTCGGCGGAGCCAACCACGACATCCTTGAGGATCGGGTCGAGCAAGCCAGCCATGGCTTCTTTCACCTGATCAATCAATTCATAGATGATGGCGTAAAGCTTGATTTGGACCCCTTCGCGCTTGGCGACATCTGACACACCGTTGTCAATGCGGGTATGAAAACCAAGAATAACGGCGGTTGAGGCGGAAGCAAGGGAGACGTCGGATTCAGTAATGGTGCCGACAGCGCTATGAATGACTTCCAGAGCGACCTTGTCGGACTCAATTTTCTTGAGGGCTTCGACAATGGCTTCCACCGAGCCTTGAGTATCGGCTTTGACCACGACCTTAAGGGCTTTGGCGCTGTTGGAGGTCATGGTGGCAAACAGGTTTTCCAAGGTAACCTTGGCCCGTATTTCCTGACCGTGGGCGCGGGCTTCCATGGCGCGTTTTTCCGCGAGATCGCGGGCTTCCTTTTCGTCCTCCACGACGGTAAATTCCAAGCCCGCTTCGGGCACGCCGTTCAAGCCGAGCATGCGCACGGCGACGGAGGGGGCGGCTTCCTTTAAACGCTTGTTGTCTTCGTTAATGAGCGCGCGGACTTTGCCGTAATACGGACCGCAAATGACGATGTCACCCAGATGGAGAGTGCCCTTGCGGACGAGGACCGTGGCGGTGGGGCCGCCTGGTTCCAAACCGGATTCGATGACGTTGCCTTTGGCACGGCGGGTGGGGTTGGCCTTCAACTCCATGATTTCAGCCTGGAGAAGAATGGCCTCGAGCAATTTATCCACGCCTTTTTTAGTCAGGGCGGAGACATCGACAAATTGGGTTTTACCACCCCATTCTTCGCAGACCAGCTCTTTTTCCTGCAATTGCTGGCGCACCTTCATTGGGTTGGCGTTGGGATGGTCGCACTTATTAACGGCCACGATGATTTCGGCCTTGGCGGCTTGAGCATGGCTGAGCGCCTCGAGTGTTTGAGGCATGACGCCGTCATTGGCGGCAACGACGAGGACGACAATATCGGTAACGTTCGCACCGCGAGCGCGCATCGAACTGAACGCGGCATGGCCGGGCGTATCAAGGAAGGTGATCTGCTGCACCTCGTTCTTCCGTTCGGGGTGGGGGAAGGAAATGGTATAGGCGCCGATGTGTTGCGTGATGCCACCGGCTTCGCCGGCGACGACGTCAGATTGACGGATAACATCGAGGAGGGTGGTTTTGCCATGGTCAACGTGACCCATGATGGTGACCACCGGAGCGCGCGGCTTTAATTCCTCCGGCTTGTCCTCGATATCGACTTCAATTTTTTTGATTGGGGCGTGGACGATGCCGCTGCCGCGTTCCCTTTTTTCGACTTCGAAACGGAAACCGTATTTGGCACAAATTTTTTGAGCAACCAATTCATCAATCGCCTGGTTAACGTTGGCAAATACGCCCAACTCCATCAAATCCGCGATGAGTTTGAAAGGCTTGAGCTTGAGCGCATCAGCAAGTTCACGTACCACGATGGGTGGCTTGAGGGAAATCATTACCCCGGTTTCAGGACCGGTAAATTTCGGGGGCGCTGGAGCGGCTGGCTTAACGGATTCGGACCGGCCAGGACCGCCATAGCCGGGTCTGCCGCCGGGTGCCTGTGGACGACCGCCCGGTTGGTTAAAGCCGCCACGGAAGTTGCGATTATCTCCCTTGCCGCGAGAAAAATCGGGTCGCGCCGCGGGAGCCCCGGGGCGGGAAGGCGGCAGCTTTACGGAGCCAGTCTTTTCACCAACGCGAGGAGCGGGTTTACTGGGCAATTGGATAAACCCGACCTTATCGCCGACCTGAGGGCCGACTGGTGCGGGCGGCGGTGGCATGATGACATCTGGCTCAGCCGGGGCCGATGTTTCTTCGATGGCCGTCACAGCCTCACCATTTTCAGATGGAACCTGTTCCGGCGGGGCTGGAGTGGCTTTGGCTATCACGACGGGTTCATCCGGTATCGGTAATTGCACTGGCTGCACTGGCGCGGGAGGCGGCGGTGCTGGCGGAGGCGGTGCGGTGACTAAAATGATTTTTTCAGGTTCGGCGGGCGGGGCCGGCGGTGCAGCGGCGACCGGTTTGCCACCGCTCAATTTTTCCTCAAGATATTCGGCAGTAATTTTATCGAGTGAACTAGAAGGAACCTTGGCGGCAGTAATGCCCAACTCCTTGGCTTTGGCAAGAACTTCCTTGTTCTCCAAGCCGAGCTTTTTTGAAATGTCGTAAATACGAACGGGCATAATCTTTTTGATCTCTAACTTCGGGCCAATACTGCCACAGAGCCTTCATACGTCTAAAAAACTAACATATGATTGTTTTCTTTTCCAGACGCTCGAATTAGGCGGCAGAAGCGGTTTCGCCGCTCTCGCCCACCTTCAGGGTGCGCCGGGCAGCTTCTACACGCACAGCTTCCATTATGGCGGCCGCTTGGTCGCCAATTTGCGGGATTCCCGCCAAATCACTTACATCCGCCTGGAGTAAATCTTCCAGTCGGGTTAAACCTTGATGAACGAGTACATCTGCCTGTTCCTGAGTAATGCCAGGAATGGCAGCCAACACTTTCACTGCCTGGGCCACTTTCTGTTCAAATCCCATGGTCACAACAACTTCCGGCTCAATATCCACCTGCCAACCCGTCAGTTTGGAGGAAAGGCGGGCGTTCTGGCCGCGTTTGCCGATAGCGAGCGAAAGCTGATCTTCGCTGACAACGATTTTAACGCGGCGATTGGCCTCGTCCACATCGAAGGATTTCAATTGGGCGGGGGCCAAGGCATTGGTGAGGAACACTTTGATGTTCGGATCCCAACGGATGATGTCCACCTTCTCATTGTTTAATTCGCGGACAATATTCTTCACACGCTGACCGCGGAGGCCGACGCAAGCGCCGACAGGGTCCACTTTTTCATCGCGGGTATAGACTGCGAGCTTGGTCCGAAAACCAGGTTCGCGGGCGATGCCTTTGACTTCAATGGTACCGTCGTTGATCTCGGACACTTCCAACTGAAAAAGCTTGATGACAAAACGCGGGTCGGCGCGAGAGAGGATGATTTCAGGGCCATGAGGGCCGTTTTCAACCGCCTTTACGTAGCAACGAATGCGTTCGCCAATTTGATATTCTTCCGTGGGCACGCGCTCGCGGTTCGGCAGGAGGGCCTCATATTTGCCGAGGTCCACGCTGACGTCTGAACGATCAAAACGGCGTACGACGCCGCTAATGATGTCACCGACACGGTCTTTGAATTCAGCAAAAATGAGCTGCTTTTCCGCGCGGCGAATATGCTGCATCAGGGATTGCTTGGCATATTGCGAGGCAATGCGGCCGAATCCGGCAGGGGTGACTTCGACTTCAATTTCTTCACCCAACTGGGCGTCCGGCTTGATGCGACGGGCATCGAAAACAGTGATTTGATCGTGTTTGGAGAGAACCTTCTCGGAAACAACCAATTTGGCAAAGGCCTTGATATCGCCGCCTTTGGGGTCAATAACGCAACGGAGTTCACGCGCCGGGCCGACGGCTTTCTTGGCCGCAGACAACAGAGCCTCCTCCACAGCAGCGACGAGGACATTACGACTAATGCCCTTCTCCCGCTCCCAGAATTCTAAAACTGTTAAAAAATCTGCGTTCATATAGACATCACCACAGCCCCAATCAGGGGAACAAAAAAGTCGGCAGATTTAATTCTTCCGACTTGGCGCGCTGGCGAACCAGCCATCTGTACCGTTCTAGTAAGATTAAATTCCTATTAACATCACGTCAAGTTTCAAATACCGGCCAATAAGGCGGTTCCAATAAGCCGAGCAGTAAGGAATGGCGCCCAGTCCCAAGATCTGGATGGCATACTTACCCAACTCGTACGAGTTATATAATAACTCCTTTTGGCTGTTTTGCAAACAGTTGGATGCTTGAGGGGAAAGGAACCAGATTAGGCGGTGGAATGACTGTGAGGCTTGCCTCACAACGGGTTAGACATCACAAAGACTTGAAAAACAATCAGCCATGCAAACAGCAAGCCATAAACCCAAGTCAGATATTTATAAGTGGCGGGCGCATGTTGTTAACGAACGATTCGTTACTTGTGCGTCCAACTTTGGATCTGCTGTTGCAATTGAGGCCAAAAGCCAAGTGACATAATAATAAGGGAGGCGATCACAAAAATCAGAAACCAGGCAATCAAAGCTCGGAAATAGTTCTTCCGGGATTCGTTATCGCCGGTAAATGACCAGACAATAATCATAACCAAGCCGACACAGGGGATGGCCATAATAAATATGGCGAACATCCAAAACCAGATTGAGACGTAGTTTTTGTTCCCGTTTGCCATTAGACTGGGAGAAGTTTAAGGAGCGAAGCTCAACAAGGCGAGGTATGGATGAATTCTGACTCCAGTTCCGCGCCAGCCCCTAACCAGTCTTCAATAGGCAGGTAATTACTTTAACGCAAACTTCCGCAGGTGAAATCGGCTTGCTTATAAAATCATTACCCCCGCTTAGTATCGATTGGACACGTGTTTTGAGATCAGTATGGCTCGTCACGAAGATGACCGGAGTCCGTTTATGGAGTGGCAGACTGCGCATCTTTTCGCAAAGCACCAGTCCATCCATTTCCGGCATGGTGATATCCATGAGCACCACGTCATAGGCACTCTGCTCGAGTTTTGTAAGCGCTGCGAGCGGACTGGCCTCGCTGGTGGCTGAGAGTTTGGCCCGACCTAAAGCTTGCGCCAGCGCACGATTTGAAACGACGTCATCATCGACAATCAGAATTTTTGCGGAGGGTCGCTCCTGCTCATTGGCCGCTTCAGGAGGATCAAAACGGTCGGCCAAAAATGCGACGCTCGCGGCCACAGTATGCCGTGACGAATCATTCATCGCTTCCGGCTTGTTCAACAATTCATAAAGCAACGCTTCCAAAGCGCTGGCTAACTCGGCAGTGCGATGATAACCGGCGATTGCGGCCATCTGCGTCAAAAACCCGAGCTTTCGATTTAATGCGATGAGCCGCTCGGTTTGGTCGGGCGATGCCGAGGCTTCCAGAAAATCCCGGCACAATTGACGAAGCTCCTTGGAAAGGGCGGGAATAAGTTCGAGAAATTGCCGCCCCATCATGGTAAGAGTCTCGGACTTACTTGCATTTTCCTTTTGGGGGCCCGATTTCGATTGGTTGGCCGCAGTGGCCGATTTCTCACGGGCGAGTGCTTCACGTTCAGGCTTGCTAATTTCCACAGCCGAATCCGGAGCGGCGGCTTTTTTTGGTGCTGACTGGTCTTCACCCGGCTTATCCAACATTTGATTGATGACATCAATTAGTCGTGCGGGCGTCACCGCCGCCTTGATCAGCGCCTTCTCGACGCGCATGGCCACAGCCTGCTCGGCCAGATTGCTGAGAAAAGAATTCGAAAAAACGACTACCCGAACGGATTTCAACTCCTCATGCTCACGCATGAATTTGAGCACGTCCACGCCCGTCATTTTCGGCATCAGCAGGTCCAGGACCACCAGATCCGGTTTGGATTCCAAAAGCAGTTTCATGGCCACCAACCCATCTTCGGCCACGCGGACTTCAAAGCCCGCCTCCGACAGCTTGTTGCTGTAGATGCTGGCGATCAGGGCATTATCTTCAACAAATAAAACTTTTTTCATTAGTTAATGGTTCCTGATTTGAACGAACTTTACGGAAGGAAATTTGTACAAAATGAGCATTAGTTCAAGTTAGATTATTAGTTTTCCTTCCAAACCGCGTATTCCCGCCCCATGGAGCAGGCACAACCAAACAGAAACCACTCCACGACCCTCGCGCCGAATCTAATTAATAAGCCAAGAGATGATTCGATGATTCTGAATTCCAACTGTCGCCCCCCGCAGCTCACTTGTTTGCGATCGGCAGCGAGTCAAACAAATTTCCCAGCGTATTTAAAGGTGTTTCCTTCTTCGGATTCAAAACTTCGCGCAAATAATGGACAGCATCTGGAATCGACTTGATTGTTCGCGGCAGCGTCGCACCGGAGGCATTGGCATGGCCACCACCTTGAAGTTTCTCCGCCACCTTGAGCGCCTCACCATTTCGACTCCGCAAACTGGCAATCACCAATCCATTCGGCCGCCGAAAAAGGGTGATTAATACCGGATACGGCGTCGATTTTTCCTCTAACAACTGATGCACGATCAAGTTGTTATTCCCGATGATCGTCTCCATGTAGCCCACCGCTGGTGTAATCTCGGCCACGTTCGCCTTGCTCCACGCAAAGCCCAGGGGATTTTCCACCCGACGCTTCACTTCCATTACCTCCAGCAACGGGTGATCTAGCAAACGCTCCAACTGGCCATCAATCAACCCATGAATATTCCAAAACTGATACACTTTCACCAGGTTTGCGTAATCATTTGCCACTTCAAAATCCGGGTCATCCTCCAAAAACAAATCCGCCACATTATTCAAATGCACCAGCCGATCCAATTGCGGCGAGCCCAAACCCTGCTCCTGGCACAACTCATAGCAAAGCAATCCCGCCGATTTGCTCACATCATGGATCAATTGCGCGCTCTTCGCCGGCGCTTCCGTGGCATGATGATCAATCACCACCCAGTTTGGGCGATCCATCCGCACTTCGAAATTCAAGTCGGTCACCCAGGCCGCCTTTTCCCGCAATTCCCGCTGCTTCCAGGTATTATAATGGTGGGCCTCCAGCCGAATCTCCTCCCCGAACAACTTTTTGGCCAACCGTTGCAACAATACTCCCGCCACCAACCCGTCCAGGTCGCTCTCGTGCGTCAAAATCAAATCCGGCTTCGGCAAATTATCCATAGCAACAAATCCTAATCCACCCGGCTGCCACTGGCGAGCAGGGAATTGCCCGCCGCACACTTCCCGGTTGCGTCGCAAAACGCCGCCAGTATAATTCACCGGTCAATTACTTGACCGAACCGTTCAGCCTGATTGCCATGCACAAAATAATTTCCCTTACCTTCCTCGCGGGCGGGATTATCCTGCTCTATTTCGGTTACCACGAAGCGCAATCTTTCCATTCCGGTGCGATTCGCTTTATCACCGGATCCCCGAGCAGCAAGGCGACCTGGATGATTATCGCCGGAGTTATCGCCACTCTCGCGGGCATCATTGGCGTGACGCGTGGCGCCAAATAGTCAGCGTGGCCGCGCTATTCCCCTAAAAGGCCGTGACAGTTTTACTAAAGGGCGCTATAAGTTCTTTACTATCAATTCGCTGATTAAGATTCACCCCCTGACTCCGTGCTAGACGAACGGCCTTTTCTACCTTAATTATTATCTGTTATGTCAAAGGCAGCGAAAGCCGCGGATGCGGCTAAAATTGACAATTTGCCTTTTGAAGAGGCCCTGAAGAAGCTGGAAACCATTGTGGAATCGATGGAATCCGGCGATTTGCCTTTGGAAACGCTGCTGGCCCGCTTTGAAGAAGGCTCGCGTCTGGCCAAAGCCTGTCAGGCAAAGCTTGCCGATGCCGAGTTAAAGATTCAAAAGCTCGAAAAGTCAACGGGGGGCGAAACCGTCCTCACGCCGTTGTCGCCCGATTTATCAGAAGCTGAATAGAAAAGAACTATGAGTAGATACCTGGACATGGTGGATGAACCGGCGCATATCAAGAAATTATCGCTGCCGCAACTGCATCAACTGGCGGAGGAGATCCGTTTTGAACTGATCACGAAGCTCTCCAAAAACGGCGGGCACTTGGGGCCCAACCTTGGCGTCGTGGAATTGACCCTGGCGCTCCATGCCGTCTTTAATACTCCCCATGACAAGTTTGTCTGGGACGTCAGCCATCAGGTGTATGTCCACAAGCTACTGACGGGCCGCAAGGACCGCTTTCACACCATTCGCACCACCGACGGACTCAACGGCTTCTCCCTGCGCACGGAAAGCAAGCATGACTGCTATGGTGCAGGCCATGCGGGCACCGCCCTGTCCGCCGCGTTGGGCATGGCTGCAGCACGCGATCAGCGTAGCACTGATGAAAACGTGATCGCGATTTTTGGGGATGCCGCCTTGACGAACGGTATTTCCTTTGAAGCACTCAATAACATTGCCCACACCACGAAGAAATTCATCGGCGTGCTCAATGACAATGAGTGGAGCATCGCCAAAAACGTCGGCGCCATCGCCAGCTACCTGAATAAACTCATCACCAACCCGCGCTACAACCGCCTGCAAAAGGATTTCGAGCGTTGGTTGCGCCGCATGCCCAAAGGCGAGATCGCCTTGATGCTTGGCCACAAGGCGGAAGAAGCGCTCAAAGGCGCAGTCTCGGAAGTCTCGTTACAGCAAAATCCGACCGATCAGGAATCCGATGGCCGCGGGGGCTTCGGCAGCAGCCTGATTTTTGAGGAAATGGGCCTGCGCTATCTCGGTCCCATTGACGGACATGATTTGCCCATGCTCATCAACTCGCTGGAATTCGCGAAAACTTGCGAAGGTCCAGTGGTGTTGCATGTCCTGACCAAGAAGGGCAGGGGTTATGATGTCGCAATTCAACAGCCGGAGAAATTTCACGGCACCGGGCCGTATGATGTTCAAACTGGCGCTTCGCCCGTGCCCAAACCTGGCACCGCGCCTGCCTGGCAGGATGTGTTCGGCCAGACCATGGTCAAACTTTGTCAGAAGGACAGCTCTGTCGTCGGCATCACCGCCGCGATGCCCAGCGGGACTGGCCTTAAGTTCCTCGAGAAAGCGATGCCTCAGCGTTATTATGATGTTGGTATTGCGGAGGAGCATGCCGTGCTGTTCGCCGCAGGTATGGCCACCATGGGTTTTCATCCCGTCTGCGCCATTTATTCAACGTTCCTTCAGCGTGCGTACGACTGCATTGTCCATGATGTTGCGTTGCAGGACTTGCCGGTAATTTTCTGCATGGATCGAGCCGGGCTTTCGCCCCAAGACGGCCCCACGCACCATGGGTTGTTTGACATCGCCTATCTCCGTTGTGTGCCCAACATCATCGCCATGGCGCCCAAGGATGAGGACGAATTGGCGGACATGATGTTCACCGCTACGCATGAGAAGCACGGCTGTTTCATCCGCTATCCGCGTGGCGCGGCGGAAGGCGTGCCTGTCAAAGACCAGCCCAAGCTGTTGGAAATCGGCAAGGCGGAAGTCATCCAAAACTTCTCGAATAATGGCCGTCGCAAAGCCGCGCTCTTTGGCCTTGGCAACATGATGAGCATGGCGCGCCTCACCGCAAAACAACTCAGCGCCGAAGGTTTCGATGTCGCCATTATCAACCCTCGCTTCACCAAACCCTTGGATGAAGGCACCACCGAGTTTTTCGGACGGGCGGCGGATGTCGTCGTCACCATGGAAGACCACGTTTTGCCGGGCGGCTATGGCAGCAGCGTGCTGGAAGTATTCAGCGAAAAACAAATCCAGACGCCCGTTGTGCGCATCGGTTGGCCAGACAAATTTATCGAACACGCCTCGACCGTTGAATACCTGCGGGAGAAGCACGGTTTGACCGTCGCCAACGCCGTGGCCCAGGTGAAAGCCCATTTTAACTCGGCTGCCATATCGACCCCCAACTTATCGGTGGTGGCGTAATTTCATCCAACCCAAACCTGACAAGCAACATGCCTTATAAAGACGCTACTCCGCCCGCCGGCGGTAAAATCTCCATCAGCAACGGAAAACTCGATGTGCCCGCCAATCCCGTCCTCCCTTTTATTCGCGGCGACGGTACTGGCCCGGATATTTGGCAGGCCAGCCAGCGCGTGTTTGACGCCGCCGTGCAAAAGGCCTATGGCGGCAATCGCAAAATCGCCTGGTTCGAAGTTTTCGCCGGCGAAGCCTCCAAAAACAAATTCGATAACTGGCTGCCCGACGACACCGTCGAGGCTTTCAAGGAATATCTGGTCGGGATCAAAGGCCCGCTCACCACGCCGATTGGCGGCGGGATCCGTTCGTTGAACGTCGCGCTGCGTCAGATGCTGGATTTGTACGTCTGCCTGCGTCCCGTCCAATATTTTCAGGGCGTGCCCTCGCCGGTGAAGCATCCGGAGAAGGTGGACATGGTCATTTTCCGCGAGAACACCGAAGACATTTACGCAGGCATTGAATATGCCGGCGGCACGCCGGAAGCACAGAAGCTGCTTGATTTCATCGCCCAGAATTTTCCGAAGGATTTTGCGAAAATCCGGTTCGGCACCAAGGAAGCCATTGCGGGTTATATGAAAATGGCTTCGCCCGATCATGACGCCTCCCATATACCCGTCCAAGTGGGCATTGGCCTCAAGCCCATTTCCAATGTCGGCACGATTCGCCTGATCAAGTCCGCCATCGAATACGCCTTGCGCGAGAAGCGGAAGAGCGTGACGATTGTGCACAAGGGCAACATCATGAAATACACCGAGGGGGCCTTCCGCGATTGGGGTTACTCGGCGGCAGAACGTATCTTCGGCGACAAGGTTTACACCTGGGCGCGTTGGGAACGCACGAAAAAGGAAAAAGGCGAGCTCGCGGCCAATGAAGAACAAAAGGCAGCCCTCAAGGGTGGCGCAGTGCTCATCAAGGACGCCATTGCGGATATCGCGCTCCAACAGGTATTGACGCGGCCGGAAGACTTCGAGGTCATCGCCACGCCCAACTTGAACGGTGATTATCTTTCGGATGCCCTCGCAGCGCAGGTCGGCGGTATCGGCATCGCACCTGGCGGCAACATCAATTATGTCACCGGCCATGCCATTTTTGAAGCCACACACGGCACCGCGCCAAAATATGCGGGCCAGGACAAGGTTAATCCCGGCAGCGTGGTGTTAAGCGGCGAGATGATGTTCCGTTACCTGGGTTGGACGGAAGTGGCGGACTTGATCATCAAGGGGCTAAATGGGGCAATCGCTTCCAAGCGGGTCACATATGATTTCGCGCGGATGATGGAAGGGGCGAAGGAGATCAAGTGCTCCGAGTTCGGCGACAACATCATCGCGCACATGTAAGCGATTGTTGCATTACTTTAAAAAAGAGAAGCCGGGCAATTTGCCCGGCTTTTTTATGGTACGGTTCACAACTGGCGTAGTCGGTAGAAGCTGTTTCCAGTCGGCGGGGTAAGGCCGATGAATATGGACGCGTTGTTGGTCTGGTATTGCGCGGCAGGCACCTGGCTCCAGGGGGGCGGATTTCCGGCGAGCGTATCGCTTACATCGAGCACCCAGTTGGTCAATGAATTTGGCCACGAAATAATAACAGTGTTGTTGGACTGAGTGATGCTGAGCGGCGGCGGAAACGGCATTTGCGACAGGATAAGCGCGCTGTAAGGTCCGATGGTAATGTTGCCAGCGGGGTTCGCGCCGCTGGCGGTGACCAAGGTGCTACCCACATTGCCATAATCGGCGCTATAATTGGTGGAATCACTGTTAAAATGGACGCGCCAATTGCCCGTCGCCGGAAAGGGGAGGGAGTAATTTGTCCTTACGGCATTCGCGAAGTTGGCGACGACAACCACATCCTGACCACTTGTCCCAGCAGCCCGGCGATAATAGGCGACGAGTTTGTTAACGTTGTCCACCTGCAGCAGGCTGATTTGGCTGCCTTTCAATCCGGGAACATCGCCAGCAAGGTTGCGGCGCAGGTGGATCAAGTCATGGTAAAATGTTACGATGGCGCTGTAGGTATTGGTTTTGGTCCAATCCACCGTCCGGCTGTCGCTGAACTGCTGATTCTCCAACATCTCCTGGCCTTCAAAAATCATTGGCACGCCGGGCGCGGTGAAGGTCAAGGTCGCGCCGAGGGTGGAAAGTTTGCGCGCGCGGTAACTGTTCGGCGCTGCGCCATCAATGGCGGCGGGCAGCCGGACCCCGTTGTTCAAATCGCCGACCACATCGTGCGATTCCAAAAAAACCACACGGTTGAAACCGGCGGCAGAACCGAATCTTTGATTGGTTGTCAGCGCGTTGGCCAGCAGATTCATGTCACGATTGGCATCGACGGTGTTGGCCAGGATAGGCGTGAGGACGTACGGGTAGGTGGTGTCCCAAGTGCTGTCGAATCCCATACCCAGGACATCCTCGGCGATGTTAATCCTGCCAGGGTAATTGCCATGAACCATCGTGGTGATATTGGTGATGAGCGTTGCAGCGTCGGAAATGTAAGTGTTGCCGTCATACAGCATCGTTCCGGGAGTGTCCCAACGGAACCCATCCACGTGAGATTCGTCCAGCCACATTTGAAAGTTCTGCTGGATGAAATCGCGCACATTCTGGCTGCCATAGTTCGGTCGCGCACCCCATGGTGTGCAGCAGAGCGCCGGGTCTTAATAAAAATAAATACCGCCGCCGTTGCCACTGCCGCTCCAACCATCAAAATTCCATAAATCCAAATCGGTCGGACCATAATGATTGTGGATGACATCCAGCAATACAGCCATGCCGCGCGCATGGCAGGCTTTCACGAATGTCTTGAGCCCATCCGGCCCGCCGTAACCGTAATTGTCCGCCGCATACGGAGCGGCCGGATTGTAGCCCCAACTGTAATAACCGGGAAATTCCGCAATCGGCATTAGTTCGACAGCATTCACGCCAAGACTGGCCAGGAAATCGAGCCGGTTTGTGGCGTCGGTGAATTTGCCGGGCAAGCCACCGCCGGAATTCGGATCATAAAATGCGCCGATGTGCAGTTCGTAAATGACCAGGTCGCTTAAGGCATTCGTCGGCTGACTGTCACCCGACCAGTTGAACGCAGCCGGATCGTAGATGATGTCGTTGTTGCCCGCAGCGGAACTGGAACTCACCACTTTGCGGGCGCGGGGATCATGTTTCCAAAACCCGCTGCCATTGTAATTGAGGTAGTATTTATATTGCTGCCCCGGCGAGGCACTCGCGACGTCGACGGACCAGATACCACTCCAAACGCCGTTGGTGAGTTCCTTGGCGAGGGGAGTGGCGCTGGTGGACCAGTTGTTGAATTGTCCTGGCACATAAACACTGGTGGCATTTGGTGCCCAAACACGGAACGTAACGCCTGTTCCGGAGGTATTGTGGTAAGGTGTCGAGCCCCAGCCGGGACGACTGGATTGGGCCGGTGCAACGGTGGAAAGCGCTAATACTGACACTACCAACGCCAAAGCAACCATGTATGGGCTCCGAGTACGGGGACATTGCCCATGTTTGAAATCCGGTTTTTCAGGAAACATCGATAGGGTACTACCATGATTTTAGGACTAGTCCTACCGCATATTCGTGTTGGAGGAGAAGATGAAGAGGGCATGCGGTTGCCACGTGGCGAGGAGAAGATTTGGCCCGGACCGGGATTGCATTCACCTTGAAACTGAGCAATATAGGAGCATCCTGCAAACGAGCTGAATGAACCATGAAAATTTGGAATAAATACTCCGGAACCTTCTGCGCGGTTACATGAGCTCTTTGATATTCGATGGAACTATCTCCTGCATGAGTTCCCGTAGTGGGCGACTTATGTGGGACATCCGGGGCGGAATGATCGCTGGACGGATAATTCGCTGGAAGCCATCGCGCGCCGGAAACGCGAGATTCAAACGCCGCTGAAGGTCATTGAAACGATTCAACGAGAAAAACTTAATGCGGCCGACCAACTAAGTGAAGTTGGGAAATTTCTGGCAAGAAAGGGATCGCAAACCCTGCAACACAAAATGAACCCGAAAACCTCAACGGAGCGCGGCTATGGGCAACGCCCTAGCCGCAGCAACTCCGGAACGACCGGCCCGCTAAACCAAACCCTCAAAACCCCGTGATGTTCTCAGTGAAGTTGGGAAATTTCTGGTGAGAAAGGCCGTTTGGGAAGGCTTGCGAAGGGCTTTCGACAGACCCTTATTCTTGCCAATATTTTACTCACTTCACTTAGATTATGATCTGCTCCGCAAGGGAATCGAGGACGAGATCGAAGGCAATCACTTCCATGAAGATTATCTCGCCATCAGCCAATTGGGTGGCGGCGCAAAAAATTGCGAAACAAGCGTCACCAACCGGCGCGCAATTGTTCTGGCGAGAGGCCCTGATCGCGAAGGGTGCGCAGGCTGAGAGCGTCATGGCGTTTGGCGAGACGCACGCCGGAGTCGTCACGCATAAGCGGGCAATGATGGAAGGCCGGCGGAGTGAGCCCGAGCGCGCGATAAAGCAGGAGTTGGCGGGCGGTGGAGAGGAGCAGGTCCGAGCCGCGCACGACTTCGGTGATTTGCATCGCGGCGTCGTCCACCACCACCGCGAGTTGATAAGCAGCGATACCGTCGTGCCGCTGGACAATAAAATCGCCAAAGTCCTTTCCAGCGATGAACTGTTGCGGGCCGAGATGAGTGTCCGTGAATTTGACGGCTTCGCCGTCCGGAACGCGGAAGCGCCAGGAGAACTTTTGATTGTGGATTTGGGATTCCTGATTTGAGCGACAGGTTCCCGGGTAGATGGGTTCCTCGTCGCCCCCGTGTGGCGCGGTGAGTGCGCTAAGAATATCCTTGCGGGTGCAGGTGCAGGGATAGAGGAAGCCGCCGGCGCGCAGTTGGTTGAAGGCGGTGAGGTAAAGGTGGCCGCGCTCGCTTTGATTGTAAGGACTGAACGGGCCGCCGCAATCGGGGCCTTCCGACCATTGGAAACCGAACCAGCGCAGGTCTGCGAGCATGGCGGAGGCAAATTCAGTTTTGGAGCGGCTGGGATCGAGGTCTTCATTGCGCAGGACGAGTGAGCCCTTGTTAGCATGGGCGCGCTGTTGGGCTGTCCAGAAAGTGCGGGCGTGGCCGAGGTGCAGATACCCAGTCGGTGACGGAGCGAGGCGTCCGCGATAAGATGTGGGGGCTGCGGGTTGGGTGGCCACGCGCATTTGTTAACAAATTGATGCGGCGACCGCACTCACAAAAATAGGCGACACCACATTTTTGGCGCAATATTTGTAATGGAGGTGAGCAATCTGAAGCCTTGATCAGAATGGCTCGTTCGGATTGGCCGTGAGCCAATCGGTGAGGCCGGGCAGGGGAAAGCGTAACAAACCCTGGACCTTGGCGCAATTGAGCGAAGTGTCGGGCGCGCGAGGGGCTCCGTGATATTCTTTGAGTGAACCTGATTCCATTTGCGGATTAAGCTGCGGCCAGCGGGTCGCAACGAGTTGTCCGATTTGCCAGCGCGACAATCGCTCGCTGCCCGCGACATGATACAAGCCGGGACGATTCTGCGCGACGAGTTCCCAGATGGCGCGCGCTGTAACGGACGCCGCGATGGGTGACCGAAACTCGTCGTTAAACAAATACAACTTCCGGCCTTGCTGCCAGGCACGGCGGAGTTCCTCATTGAAACCACGGTCGCCCGTCGGCGAAACTCCACCATTGAGGGAGGTGCGGATAACGGTGTGTTTGGGGTTTGCCAGAACAATTTGTTCCGCAGCAGCTTTGGTTTCGCCATACACACTTAAAGGATTCACCTGCGTGGATTCGTCATAGTTCCCGGCTTGCCCATCAAAAACCAAATCGGTGGAAAAAAACACAAATGGAATATCCACCGCCAATTCCGCGAGTTGCGCTGTGACCTCCACGTTTATTTTTCGCGCGAGCGGGGGATTTACCTGGCAGTCCTGACTTTTGCTTAGTGCGGCGCAATGGATGACGAGTCCGGGTTTTTGTTCGCGAAACAGACGGCGCACTTTTTCGTGGTCTGTGAGGTCAATGTCCTGCCGGGTAAGTCCACGCGCATTGGAGTAAGGGGCGGTACGCAGAAGCTGGCTGCCGATAAGGCCGTTCGCGCTAGTAATCCAAACCAGTTCCATGCTGAGCCCAGTAAGTGGTCGAACCTCAATCCAGCAACCGCTGGGTTAATCCGCTGTAGGCATCAATGCGGCGGTCACGCAGGAAAGGCCAGTGGGTGCGGGTGACATCGACTTTGCTCAGGTCAACGGGCACAATCAAAATCTCTTCCTTGTTGGTGCTGGCTTTGGCGAGGAGCTGGCCGGAAGTGCCGGCAACAAAACTTTGGCCCCAGAATTCCAAGCCATCGCCACCGATGGGTTTTTCCAACCCAATGCGGTTGGGCACTGCCACATAGCAGCCGTTGGCGACGGCATGGCTACGCTGGATGAGTTCCCAGGCGCCGTGCTGGTTCACCCCGTATTCAGTTTTCTCCTTGGGATGCCAGCCAATGGCCGTCGGGTAAAACAGAATTTCTGCGCCCTGCATGGCGGTCAGGCGGGCGGCTTCAGGATACCATTGATCCCAGCAGATGAGCACGCCGATTTTGCCGTAGCGGGTTTGCCAGGCACGAAAGCCAAGGTCGCCGGGGGTGAAGTAAAACTTCTCGTAGAACAACGGATCATCCGGGATGTGCATCTTGCGGTAGATGCCCAGCAGCGAACCATCGGCGTCGATGATGGCCGCGGTGTTATGGTAAAGGCCGGACGCGCGTTTTTCAAAGAGGGAAGCAACGATGACCACGGAGTGCTTTTTGGCGAGCTTTTGAAAAGCCTTCGTGCTCGGGCCTGGAATCGGTTCGGCGAGGTCGAAGTATTTATGGTCCTCGCTCTGGCAAAAATATTGGGAGCGGAACAACTCCTGTGTGCAGATGATCTGCGCTCCCTGACGCGCGGCGCGCTCCGCCAAGGCGAGCGTTTTCTTCAGATTAGCCGCCGGATCAGCCGAACAGGAAGTTTGGAGCAGGCCGAGTTTGACCACGGCAGAAGGGGAGGAACGCTTCATGACGCTTTAAGGTTTGGCAATGCGCGCGGTGTGCTCCAGCAACTGGGTGCTGCCCTTGGCCAGTTTGGCGGCGGCCGGAACCATCTGCCCAAAGAGCTCCCGGATAAATTTCCCCAGCGTCTCATTAGTGGGACCGTAGCCCTGATGATAAATATAGTGCTCCAACTCATACAACAACTCATCGGCGGAAGGATAACGCTTGTCCAGGTCACGCGCCAGCGAACGTTGCAGAATTTCGTTGAGCCGGTCGTCGATACGTTTATCCAACTCGCGAAAGTCGGGAATGCGCAGAGTCATGATGTGCTGGCGGGATTCCTCGGCGGTTGGCCCTTTGAAAATATTATGGCCGAGCAACAGGTGGGCAAGGACCACGCCGGTGGAAAAAAGGTCGGAGCGCCCGTCGGTGATTTTGAAATCGGCCTGTTCCGGACTCATGTAATCCGCCTTGCCGGCCACGACTTCGCCTTCGTTGTCCTGCAAAAAACCACGCGCTTTGGCGATGCCAAAGTCGGTCAACTTCACATCACCCTCAAAGGCGATCATGATGTTTTTGGGGCTGACATCGCGATGCACAATCCCCAGCGGCTTGCCATCCTTGTCGGTCTTAGCATGCGCGTAAGCCAGTCCGCGCGCAACGCGGCTGATGATAAATATGGCGAGTTCCTTGGGCAGGACACGTTTTTTATCGCTCAATTGCTGCGCAAATTGCTCCAGGTTCACGCCCCGGATTAACTCCATGGCAATGAAGAACATCCCGCGCGCCTCGCCGAGATGGTAGGTCTGCACGATGTTGGTATGAATGAGGTCGGCCACCAGTTTCGCTTCACCAACAAAGTTATCAATAAAGGATTTTTGGTTCGCGTAGTTTTGCCGAACCACCTTGATGGCGACACGTTTTACGAAGTCGCGCGTGCCATGTTGCTCGGCCTCGTAGACGACACCCATGCCGCCTTCGAAAACTTTGCGCACGATCTCGTAACGGAATTCGCTTTCGATGGTGAAGAGAGCCATTACAGGGATGTTGTAAAAACGGGGTTTGAAGTCAAGCCTGCGTTACAGGAATCGGCGGGGTCAGGCCTGCGTTTCCACCAATAAATAGTGCAATTTTCTGCTTGCGCCATTGTTGCCAACGGCTTTAATACGGCCAAGTCAAACGACTTTATTAATCAACAATAACAAAAACACACTATGGCTAAAGCACTCTCGAAATCCCAAGTTGCAGCAGCAATTGCTGAGAAGAACGGCATCACCAAGAAACAAGCCGCCGAGATCCTCGATTCAATCTCGGAACTCGCTTATAAGAATGCCAAGAACACTTTCACCCTGCCTGGTTTGGGCAAGCTGGTTCTGGTCAACCGCAAGGCCCGCATCGGCCGCAATCCCGCCACTGGCGAATCGATCAACATCCCTGCCAAACGCGTCGTGAAGTTCCGCGTTGCGAAAGCCGCGAAGGACGCAATCCTGGGCGCGAAGTAATTATTTTTCTTTCCAGCAGGGCACTCTGAAGAATTCAGAGTGCCCTTTTTATTTGCGGCCACCCGCATTGAAAATTGCCGCCAGGCCGCAATATTAGAGTGACAGTTCGACTATGAAAATTGCCATTGTGGGCTGCGGTGCCGTGGGGAGTTATTACGGCGCCAGACTGAGCCGGGCTGGGCAGGAAGCGCACTTTCTGCTGCGGTCCGATTATGATGCCGTCCGGCGCAAGGGGGTTTTAATCCGCAGCCCGGAAGGCGACTTCCGCGTGCAGCCGAAATGCGCGCGGACACCAGAGGAAATTGGGATTTGCGATCTGGTAATGATTGGTCTGAAGACCACCGCGAACGACCAGTTTAGCAAGTTGCTGCCGCCGCTGGTTGGGCCAGCCACCGCGGTGCTCACGCTCCAAAACGGTTTGGGAAATGAGGAGCAACTGGCCCGGCTATTGGGCGAAGAAAAAATCCTGGGCGGCCTATGTTTCGTTTGCCTGAATCGGCTGGAGCCGGGAGTCATCCAGCATATCGCCCATGGCACCATCATGATGGGAGAGCATAACCGGTGGCCGGAGCCGCGCACGCACGACATCGCATCCATGATCCGCAATTCCGGCGTGCCGTGCAAAGTCACCGACAACCTCGCCAGCGCGCATTGGGAGAAGCTGATTTGGAATGTTCCATTTAACGGCCTGGGTGTCGCTGGCGTGGCGGGCTATGATGCGGTGGTGCAGGGGGCGTTGCCGGCTGGTTTTCAACCCGGCCCTTGCCTTACTTCGGATCAACTGCTGGCCGAACCACGCTGGGAACAACTCGTGCGCGAATTAATGCTGGAAGTGATTGCGTCGGCCAATGCCATGGGACTTAAATTGCCTGTGTCTGCCGCTGAAAAGCAAATCAGCCGGACGCGCGACATGGGGGCCTATCAGGCATCCACGCTGCTGGATTATGAGCGGGGCCAGCCGTTGGAAGTGGAAAGTCTGTTTTTGGAACCATTGCGTCAGGCGCACCAAGCCGGGGTGCCGACGCCCCGGTTGGCCGCATTGTGCGAGCTGCTGAAGGTGTTGGATCCGAAACAGTGAGCGCTTGCCAGTCAGGCCCTTGCCGCCTTAACTTAAAGCGGCGGTTGCGATAGTAAACATTTTGAATCCAAAATCAGAAATGAAAGTTCGGGTACGTTTTGCTCCCAGTCCCACGGGGTTTCTTCACATTGGCGGCGCGCGGACGGCGCTGTTTAACTGGCTTTATGCCCGCCATATGGGCGGGACATTCGTCTTACGCATTGAGGATACCGATGCCGCGCGCAACTCGCAGGAAGCCGTGGACGTCATTCTCAACGGCTTGCGCTGGCTGGGGCTGGATTGGGACGAGGGCCCCATCAGCGGCGACGTCACCGGCCCGAGCAAGGGAGATCGCGGTCCCTATTTTCAAAGCCAACGCAGTGAGAATTATCGGCGACGCGTGGAGGCTTTGCTTTCGCGCGGGCTGGCTTATGAGCATGAGGGGGCCGTCAAATTTAAAATGGCGCGCGAGCCGATAATTATTCCGGACTTGGTGGTCGGGGACGTAACGCGGGAATTGACCGACCGCGAAAAGCTGGAGCCGGATTTTGTCATTGTCCGTTCCGATGGACAGCCAGTGTTTCATCTTGTCAATGTGATTGACGATTTGGAAATGGGCATCACCCATGTCATCCGCGGCGAGGATCACTTGAGCAACACCGCCAAGCATATTGCGCTGTTTCGCGCCTTTGGCGTAGAGCCGCCCAAGTATGCACATATCCCGCTTATTCTGAATATTGACGGTACCAAAATGAGCAAGCGCGATAAGGGTGCTTCGTTGATGACTTATCTGGAGGAAGGATACGCTCCCGAGGCAGTGGTGAATTATCTTTGCCTCCTGGGATGGTCCCCCAAAGGAAACCGGGAAAAGGTGCCGATCAAAGAGGTTATTGAACTGTTTGACCTGCCGCAGATCCTCCGCCATAACGCGCGGTTTGACCTAAACAAGCTGCATTGGCTGAATGGTGAATACATCAAGGAGATGAGCAGTGACCGTTTCCATGAACTCGCCGTGCATGCACTGGCGCGAGTGGGTATCGACACCAACCGCTATGATTTGGCCTACGTGAAGGCAGCCCTCGACACCTCCAAACAGAAGGTGAAATTGTTTTCCGAAGTGCCGACATTCGCAGATTTTTATTTCAAGGACGAAATCGATTTTGACCTGGAGGCGGCCGCCAAGGATTTTGTGCCGGAGACCAAAAAGTACCTGAAGCAGCTACGGGATGCCTTTGCGCAACTTTCCAAATTTGATGCCACCACTTTGAATGACACCTTAAAAGCCGTGGCGGCGGCATCAGGAGCCAGTATGAGCGTGCTGGTGCATCCCATCCGCCTCGCCGCCACCGGGCGGACCGTCGGGCCGAGTCTCTATCATCTGCTGGAAGTCCTGGGGAAAGAACGGGTCTTGAGCCGGTTGGACCGTACCATGAGCCGGATGGGTTGATCACTGGTTCCGTACGAACCACGGCCTCCCGTGAATCGGAGGGTTCACGAAAGGCCGGGTTTGGGAGGAAGGTCAATTAATGGTTTTCAGATTAATGATCAAGGCCGGTTATTTTTTCAGAACAGTCACAGTCACTGTACCTGTGGAATTGTTGCCTGAAACATCGGTGCATTGCACGGTGACGGTATAGACTCGTCCATTACCGGCCGGATTCCGCGTAGCGGCGAGCTTGGCGGTGAGATTGCCAGTGATTGTGATGTCGCCGTTGGTAATTTTCTCATTGCTCGTGATGGAGATGATTTTGGTGACTGGCGCGGCATCGCAGTTATCCGATTTAACAACTGAGAGAGTGATCGGCACGATTTGATGGTTAGGCGGGGAGAGGGCATTGGGGCTCGCGGTCACGGAATGAATCACCGGCGCGGTGGTATCGGCAATCGTGAAGGGGATGTTGCGGGATTCGGTATTACCAGCGGCATCCTTTACCGTGACTGTAATCGTGTAGTTACCGTGGCCGAGGATGGTTCCAGCCGCCGGAGTTTGTGTCTTGACCAGCAGGTTTGCCGGAGTGCAGTTGTCACTGGCCACGATGCTGGCGAGGACATTGGGCACGGCGGCCTGGCAGTTGGCATCGGCCGAGACGGTAAGTGACGCCGGGCTGCTGAGGATGGATGGCGCGGTGGTATCAACGACAGTGAAGGAGATATTGGCGGTGGAAGTGTTTCCAGCGGTATCCTTGACGGTCATTGTTATCAGATGAGCGCCCAGGCCGAGTGTGGTTCCAGCCGCTGGATTCTGGGCGACCACCAGCAAGTTCGCCGGGGTGCAGTTGTCACTCGCAACGACGCTACTCACCAAGTTAGGCACGGTCCCTTGGCAATTGCTGTCCGAGGAAGCCGTAATCGGAGCCGGGACGCTGAGGATGGATGGCGCGGTGGTGTCCACCACGGTGAAAGAGACATTAGCGGTGGAAGTGTTACCAGCCGCATCCTTGACGGTCACTGTGATTGGATGAGCGCCCAAACCGAGGGTTGTTCCGGCGACGGGATTTTGAGTGATCACCAGCAAGTTGGCCGGGGTGCAGTTGTCACTTGCGACAATGCTGCCCACCACGCTGGGTACCGTACCTTGGCAGTTATTGTCCGAGGAGACTGTCATAGGGGCCGGGACGCTTAGGATTGAGGGAGGCGTGGTATCGGCGACCGTGAAAGAGGTGCTGCCGATGGCGCTGTTGCCGGCCGCGTCCTTGACGGTCACGACGATGGAGTGCAGACCGAGGCCGAGCAGCGTTCCGGCGAGCGGGTTCTGCGTGATGACCAGGGCATTAGCCGGGGTGCAGTTATCCGCGGCCACGATCTGCACAGTCACGTCAGGAGTTGCGCCCAGACAATTTGTGTTCGCGGAGATGGTCGCCGGGGCAGGGCCACCAAGGATGACAGGAGGGGTGGTATCGGTAACAGTGAACAAAGTGCTGCAGTGGGCGCTGTTGCCGGAGAAATCCACTGCCGTGACGGTGATCGAGTGTTGGCCCAAACCGACGAGCGTGCCAGCGGTGGGATTCTGATTGATGACAAGCGAACCGGTTGCTGTGCAGTTATCGCTGGCAACAACTTGGGAAACGAGATTGGGAACCACTGCCTGACAATTCACATCGGCTGAAGCGGTGATCGCACCCGGGCAGGAGATGGTCGGGGCGATGGTATCGGTCACGGTGACGGTCACGTTGGTCTGGGCTGATGCGTCACAGGGGTCTGTTACTTTGAGTGTGATGACATGCATGCCGAGGTCGAACGAAGCAATAAGAGTGGCGTTTGTGCCGAGCACCGTGCCGTTCTCGCTCCACTCGAATCTGAGTGCGTCACCATCGGGATCGCTGGAACCCGTACCGTTCAGAGTGACTTGAGCCTGGCAATCCACTGCTTGATCGGGGCCGGCCACGGCCACGGGCAGTTTGTTATTGCCGCCGGCACCCGGATCCATAACAAACCATTGGTCGAAGCCACCAAAACTGCCGATGCCAACGATGCGTCCGGCATCATTGATGAATTGGGCGCTGCTCAGTTGCCAACCCGAATTAGCGGGAAGCAGGGTGTTAAGATCAACGATGCTACCGTTTTGCCAGATAAAAGCATGGGTATCACCATTGAGAGTAGGGGACTCACCCACCACCTGGCCAAGGTTGTTTATCGCATACGGCTTGCAGGAATTGCCGCCCAAGGTACCGAGATCCGTCATGGTGTTATTGCTGTAAATGAATCCATGTTCGATATTCCCGCCGTTGGGGATGGTGGATTGTCCGATTACCTGTCCGGCATTATTCACGCCATGGGCGGTTGAGAAGGTGCCGCCCAAGGTGCCGAGGTCCGTCATCACCCCGCCTGAATACGCGAACGCGTGAGTGTCAAAGTTCTGAATGTCGGACTCGCCCACCACTACGCCAGCATCATTAAGGGCCATGCAGGAACTGTAATCTCCGCCGCCGAGGTCACCGATATCGACTTTGATCCCGTTCAGGTAGGTGTAACCATGATAAACGAAATCAACCGTGAAGGAATCTCCGGCCACCATGCCATTGCTGTTGATCCCCACGACAGAACTGAACGCGTGGCCCAAGGTGCCGAGATCCTTGATGGCGCCCGCTGAATAAATGAAGCCGTGGGACTCACCATTGCCAGCATCGGATTCACCGGTAACCATCCCGACGTTGTTAATACCACGGGCAAAGCTGGACGATCCGCCGAGGGTTCCCAAATCTTTTACCGTCCCGCCGCTGAACAAGGCGGCATGGGTTTGGCCGTTGGGGGTGCGGGACTTGCCCACGACCTGGCCGGAGGCATTAATGCCAGCCGCTTCGCTGGAATCGCCGCCGAGTGTTCCGAGGTCGGTGATGAGGCCGCTGCTGAAGAGAAAAGCATGTTCGGTGGCATCGTTGACGGTGGTCGAAAAGCCGGCGACCTGGCCGGAGGCGTTCAAAGCTGTCGCCTGAACGAAGGAACCACCCAAGGTGGGAAGATTGGTAATAGTCGTGGAGCCACCTGTTCCGCACGCCAAGCCATTAGACGCTGCCAATAACAGGAGGAGCGCAGAAGCGCCGCCGACGGTTCCGAAGAATGTTTTTCCCATAAGCCCTTTTAGTTTTAACGGTTTTACTGTCTTACCTTCGTGATTTATTGTCCCGCATGAGGACAAGCATGGGGCGGGCCAACTAACTTCTGGACACTAAACCAGGGTGGTTAGGCAGTGAATGCGAGGCAATTCACCCGTGTTTTCCGAGAGATAATGGAGGTTTAATCGGGGACTGTAATCAGCTGTAGGACACAGTCCAAATTTAAGACAGTGGACGAAAGCGGCTTGAACTGGGCCAAAAGCGAATGGCAAAGGGAGTCTTACGGGGGCGGCAGAAGGGATGGGTCGCCGGCCATGGGGCTTGGGATAAAAGTTCAGCCTTTGGAAGACAAATTGCGGTTCTTGGCGCGGGATTCGCGGGCCATGCGGGCTTTAAACTGCAATATCTTTAGCTGGAGTTTAGGACTTGAGGCGCCCAAGATTTTGACTGCCAGCAGGCCGGCGTTGCGGCCATTGCCAATAGCCACAGTCGCCACGGGAACGCCGGCCGGCATCTGAATGATGGATAACAGCGAATCAAGTCCCTTTAATGCCTTGCTTTCGATGGGTACGCCAACGACTGGCAGAGGAGTATGGCTGGCAACCATGCCGGGGAGATGCGCTGCGCCACCTGCACCGGCGATGATGACACGCAGTCCGCGTTTGTGAGCCGAACGGGCGTAACGGGCCATGTCCATGGGCGTGCGATGGGCGGAAACCACCCGCACTTCGTGGGGCACGCCAAATTCGGCGCAGACCTCGGCGGCGGGTTGGAGCGTGGGCCAATCAGAGTCGCTGCCCATGATGATGCCGACGAGCGGTTTTGCGGAATTCATTTTTTTCAAGATTTACCTCCGAATTGGATAAGGTCTGCCGCCTGTTGGGCATTAGCCAGGGCTGCTTCGACTGTATCGCCTAGCGCCGTCACGTGGCCCATCTTTCGTCCCGGCACGCTGCGAGCTTTGCCATATATATGAGGATGCGCGCCGGGCACCGCGAGCGCCTGCGCAAGTCCGTGAGGAGTTCCCAGGCCGTGGCCGGCTCCTAGCAGATTGATCATCACCGCCGCCGGGGCACGCATGGCGGTGGAACCCAATGGCCAGCCGAGCACAGCGCGGACATGGTTTTCGAATTGTGAGCAGACGCAGGCTTCAATGGTGTAATGCCCGGAGTTATGAACGCGCGGCGCCATTTCGTTAATTAAAATGCTGCCGTCCTTTCTCAGAAACATCTCCACTCCCACGGCTCCAACTCCATTCACGGCCTCCACCGCCCGCCGCGCATAGTTTGTCGCCAATGCCGCCGTGTCCGCCGGGACTGATGCCGGTGCCTTGACGACGCGGCAAATGTGATTTTGCTGGATGGTTTCAACGACCGGGTAATGAACGGACTCACCCTGCTGACTGCGGACGACCATCACGGCAAGTTCGGATGAAAAGGGACAATATTCTTCGACGTAGAGAGCATTCTTATCTCCGTCCAACTGTGCCCAAGCGGCATCCAGGTCGGCGGCGGATCGAATCGTGGCATTGCCTTTGCCATCGTAACCGTTGCGTCGTTTTTTGAGAACCAATGGCCAGCCAAACTGGCGAGCGGCAGCGGAAACGGAGGCTTTATCGTGCGCAGCGACAAACCCAGGAACCGGCAAACCGGCTTCCGCGAGCGCTTGCTTTTGCAGTAATTTATCCTGAACGATGCGTATGGTGGCCGATCTGGGCCAGAGCGGGTGCTCGAACCGTTCCAGCGCAGCCAGGCTGCCGGCATCTACAAATTCATTTTCCAACGTGATGACATCCACCATGGATCCCAGAATGAGCAGAGAATCCGGGTTGTCCCAATCGCCAATAACCGTTTCTGTGGCGAGACTTGCAGCGGGGCTGTGGTCGTTCCTTTCCAGAACGACGATGTCGCACCCGAATTGCAGGGCGGATTGGGCGATCATCTTGGCGAGTTGGCCGCCACCGATAATGCCCAGCGTGCACGCTGCCTTGGGTCGGCGCGCCGGCAGGCTTTCCAGTACCGGTTGAGGTTGGGCGATCTGTTGCATTTTTTAGTTAACCAGCGGGGAAAGGTTACGCTTTGCTGCAAAATCTGCAAATCCGTTTTGCACAAAAAAGGGCAGCGCGGAAACGAGGCCGGTCAGCCGCGGAGCAGGACGGGTTGGGTGCCGACGGGGACGCGAAAGAGTATGTAGGGCTTGCGACGCAGATCGCGGCCTTGATGAAAGCGCGGCATGCGGTGGAGTTGGTTGGCGGTGACATAGAGGTAACCGTCGGTCGCAAGGCAAAGTGTATCCGGCCAGAGGAGGCGTGAATCGTGTGCGACGGTTTCCCAGATGCCATTGGGCGGGCGGCGCAAGATAGCGTTGTGTTCGTAGTTCGTGGCGTAAACGTTGCCTTCGGCATCGGATTCGAGTCCATCGGAGGCGCCGCCTTTGTCGCCATGGTCAATCACGGCCAACGCCACTGTTTCATCGTCAATCCAACGGTCGGCCAGGAGATCGGTGGGCACGCTGTAGAGCCGGCGGCTGATAAGTGGACAGTAAAAGAGGAGCGACCCGTCGGCGCTAAGGGCGATGCCATCGGCGCCCATCGCGAGCGGTTTGCTGGTGTCATCCGGCAGACGATCAAGCAATGGATGTCCTTCAACAACTGGAAGGCAGCCGTACGGCGAGCTTGCTTTCGTGGAGGGATGGTTTTCAAGCCGCCGCCAACTCTCGCCGGTCCACAGGTTCACGAGGATGATGGCGTTGCGCCCTTTATCGGAAGAGTCCGTAATGAAAGCCATGCCCGCGCTGTAACGCCGCAAGTCAAAGCGGACGTCGTTGAGGTAGCTGGTTGGCAAGGCGACGTCCTGCGGGAGCAGGATTTTCTTAATGATTAAATTGGTTTTCAGATCCACGCATACGAGTTTAGGCCCGCCGTATTGGGTTAACTCGAACATGGGGCTGCCGGTGTCGAGAATCCAGAGGCGATTGGCGGCATCGACGACGACGCTTTGGACCGAGACGAAGGCAGCGGCGAGATCGCCAGGGACGGTGCGATTGACCGTTATGTCCGGAAAGGGAACAGGACGGCCATCGAGGATCTCGGCCACGGTGAATTCAACTTCGTCGCCCCACTTGGGGAAGCAGACAAAGATGCGTCCATCGTGGGACACCGTCACGCCAGTGGGCATGGGGCCGTCAAAGAAAGCAACGGGTTCCAGGAGTCCAACCGATTCGTCCGCCGGCAACTCCCGCGCTTCCACATCTATGCGTGAAGCTGTGACGCTCATGGTTTCAACATCCATCCGATTTTAGCGTACAATTGCGATAAGCTGACATCAAAGGAGGTATTAAACCCATGCATGACGGGCGGTGCGGAAGGTTGATGAAGCAAGGTTCGGAAACGGCTAAACGCTCACTGTTTGAGCGCGGAGAGACTGACGTTGAGCATCATCTTTATGGGTCGAACACCCGGATTTCAGCCGGCTGCTTTCCGTAGGGTGGAACGGCCAAATAAAATTCATTCAAGGTTGGGGGGAAAACTGAATTGCGCGCACCTTCTCTGGTTTGAATTCGCTCGCGCAGCCGGTAGTGGTTGGCATCAAGCTGTTCGATGACATCGAGAAAGCCTTCGCCCGAGGCAATATAAACGCGATTGTGCGCGGCATCATAAGAAAGGTCATCCGTATCACCTGAAATTGGAACACCCGTCACGGGCGCGCCGGTGAGGGTGTCCAAGACAACCAGTTGTGCGGGTCGGCGACAGCCAACAAAGAGACGATGGTTGGATTCATCCAAGGCAATTGGGTAATTTGCCGAAACATCCTTCAGAGGCCAGGCCGCGAGGAGCACTTGTTTTTCCCGGTCAAGCACGGCGATCTGTTGCAAGCCCGGCAAATTGGCGAAAATGCGGCTGCCATTTTTCTCCACGACAAAGCCCTTGGGTTTGGCCGGCAGTTTGATGATTCCTTTTGGGCTGCCATCGGGAATGCTGATGATGGCAATGGCGGTCTGGTTGGAGGTCATGCAACCGACGTAGAGGCGCCCGGCCTTGGGATCATATTGCAACTCGTCCAGGCCACATTTCAGATCGACGCTGGCAAGCAGGTTAAAATTAGTTCCGTCGTAGAGGCACACTTTCTGGCCGCGGGTGACGTAGAGTTGATTGAATTCAGGAGCGAACAGCGCGGCGGCTGGTTTTTCGCCGGGCAGACTGCGCCAGAGTTTGCCGGAATTCAAATCGATGATTTCGAGCGTTTTGCTGGCTGGGGCAGTCACGAAAAGTCGCCGGTGACCCGCATCCACTGAGAGGTGATTGAAGCCGCCTTGAAAATCGGGCAGAGGGATCGTTTTGGATAATATGAGGGCCGGCTGATCCTGGGCGGACACGGGCAGCAGAAAACACGAAAGAATCGCGGTGGAGAGGAGCAATTTAATTTTCATCCGGCACTCAGTTGGTTTTGTAAATGCGTATTTCTGCAACCTGGGTTCCATGGTGAGGGACTGCCAGGCAAAAGAGCTTCAACTCGGGAATAAAAAGCGAGGTGCGCGCGCCGGAAGCCGTCGGGATGGTTTTGATTGTTTTGTAGTTGTCGGCGTCAATTTGTTTGATGACTTCGATGGTTCCTGAACCGCAGGAGACATAGACGAGTTGGTTGTTTGCATCATAAAACAGGTCGTCCGTGTCGCGGGAAATGGGAACACTTGCCACCATGCGGCCTGAAAAGTCGCAGACCAAAACTTTGGCCGGGCTGCGGCAACCGACGAACAGACGGTGATTGGCATCGTCAAGAGTCATGGGGAAATTGGATTTGGCTTCCTTGAGCGGCCAGGTATTGATGGTGGTTCCTTTTTCCCGGTCCACCACGGCGACATGGCCGGCCCTGGGGACATTCACGAAGATGCGGGGGCCACCGCTTTCCAGTCGAAACGATTCCGGATGACCGGCGAGTTTGATATCGAGAAGTTTAGCGCCAGTTTTGGCATCCAGAGCGGCGAGGGCGCCGCTGCCATAGCCGACATAGACGCGCTTCGTCTTTTCATCATAGCGGACATTGTCGGCATCGCCTCCCAATGAGACTGTGCTGATGGTTTTGAACGAACGGCCGTCGAGAATGCGACAGGTCCCGTCCTGGCCGTTGGCGACAAAGATTTTGTCAAATTCCGGGAGGTAAACGATTCCTTGCGGTTCGGCAAAGCCAGAAAGACTCTGGATTTTCTTTCCGGATTTCAGATCAACGACCTCGACGGTGTTGTTGCCAAGCGCGGCGACGAACAAGCGTTGGCCGGCGACATCGACGGCCAGGTGGTCAATGCGCCCATCGACGTTGGCGAGCGGAATTGTTTTATCGAGCGTGAGGAGGGCGGCTGTTTCCTGCGCCTGCGCACTGGCGAGCAATGCGGAAGCGATCATTAACAGGCGAAATAGTTTCATGGTTATTGACCGTCCTGTTTGGTCAGCGCCAAAGCCGTTTTTACGGCGCCGGCCAAATCCGCGGCCGCACCTCTGCCCCAGTAATGAAAAAAGATCATGCGCGGCTCCTCCTCGGTCATGTGACTGTGAATGGCGACAATATCGATGCCGGATTTTCTCAATGATTTGAGGGCGGGTTGCAATTCGGAGGCGAGCACGACGAAATCTCCATCGACCACCGCGTTGTCATCCGTTCCCGCGAATGCCGCCCAGGTGTTGATTCCCATATCTTTTCCGACATCGCAACCGCAGGGCATTTTGGTTTTGCGCCCGAAGACCGCTTTGAACATGCCATCCTTGGTTTCACCTTTTGTGCCGAGAACATTTTGCAGAGGCTCGGGAGAGATGGCACTCTTGGCGGCCAGGGGCGTTTTTCCGAAAGAGTTTGTGGGGACGGGATTTTGCGCCCGAATCTCTTTGACCCGAGCGAAGGCGACATGGACTCCTTTGGCCAAGGCTTCGGTTGTGCCTTCGCCGCCGATGTGCATGAAATAAACCTTCGGCTCATCAAAAAAGAAATGATTGTGCAGCGCGGTGACTTCCAGGCCGTTATCCAGGGCGGCGCTCATGACGGGGTTGACTTCATCCTGAAACAGCACCAAGTCGCCCATGACCATCGCCCCTTCTTTCATGCCGGATTTAAACGCGGCCCAGGAGGTTAACCCCATGAAGGGCGGCATCTCCCATTTATCCACGGATATTTTGACGTCCGTTCGAGGGGCCGTCACTTTGTAAACGCCTTCCTGCTCGTTGAGCTTTCCTTTAAGGCCGGTGATCTCGTCGATTTTCGACGTGTTTAATTTGGCATCCTGTCCGCAGGCGCCAAACGCGCCCAGCAGCGCGGCTCCCAAAAGGACAAGCTTTGACATTTTGCATTGCATGGTAAATCTTTTTCTCATAGTTATAGGTATTACATGACGGTAAAATTAAGCAAATGAAAATTTCCTCATCCTGGCTTCTGCTGTTATACGGGCTGCCGACCAAGCGCGGCACGGCCCGGGTGAATCTATGGCGCAAGTTGAAGAAATTTGGAGCGATCCAGCTTAAGACCTCGGCTTACGTGCTGCCGGATGAGGCGGTTCATTATGAGCGGTTTCAGTGGCTGGCAAAACAGATTCAAGATGACGGGGGTGAAGCCACGTTGATTCGGGTGGCTGAAATTGAGGGATTGCCCAATGACCAGATGGTCAGCCTCTTCAATGCTGCCCGCGCCGCGGAGTATAAAGAACTCATGGACGCCATGCAGGCGAGCCTGGGAAAATGGAAGAAGTCGAAGGGCGGTTCTGGGGCGCAGGAGTTGGAAAAGCATCGGCAGCGCATCCAGGAGATCAAGGGAATTGATTATTTTAGCGCCCCCACCGGGCAGGATGCCGTCATGATGCTGCAAAGGCTTGAGCGGGCGCTAAAACCAAAACTTAAAACGGGAGAGACGGCCAAGCTCGACAAAAGCAAGTTTATCGGGCGCACCTGGCTGACGCGTCCCCGGCCGGGCATTGACCGGGCAGGTTCCGCGTGGCTGATCCGCAGGTTCATTGATTCCAAAGCAAAATTTATTTTCGGGATGGCGCCGGGCAAACATCCGCAGGCCCTTCCGTTCGACATGGTGGATGCCGAGTTCTCACATCATGGAGAGGATTGCACCTTTGAGACACTGGTAAAAAAGTTCGGGATAATGGACAAGGCGGTCTTTACAATTGCCGAAATGATTCATGATGCCGATTTGGAAGATGGGAAGTTTCAGCGTTACGAGTGCATGGGCATTGACGCCGTTCTGCAAGGATGGGCGAAAACGGAGTTGACCGACGCTGAATTGCTTGCCAAAGGCATTGATTGTTTTGAGGCCCTTTATCAACATCTGCGAAAATGAGTTCTAACCAGCCATCAGTTGCTTCCAACCAAGACAGGGTTGGTCCCACATTCAAAGAAGCGTTCTGGTTTTGGCTGAAGCTGGGGTTTATCAGCTTTGGCGGGCCGTCGGGGCAGATTGCGATCATGCACCAGGAGTTGGTGGAGAAACGGAAATGGATCAGTGAGGCGCGGTTTCTGCATGCGCTGAATTATTGCATGTTGCTGCCGGGGCCGGAGGCGCAGCAATTGGCCACTTATATCGGCTGGCTGTTGCACAAGACGTGGGGCGGGATTGTGGCGGGCACACTGTTCGTGTTGCCGTCGGTGTTTATCCTTTGGGGGTTGAGTTGCATTTATGTTTTGTACGGGCATGTGGCGGGCGTGGCGGCGGTGTTTGATGGGTTGAAGCCGGCGGTGCTCGCGATTGTGGCGTCGGCGGTGATTCGCATCGGAAAAAAAGCGCTGAAGAATGAGGTGATGTGGTCGCTGGCGGGATTGGCGTTTGTGGCGATATTTTTTTTAAAAGCGCCATTTCCGCTGATTATTGTCTTGGCCGGGGTCATTGGGTTGCTCGGCGGAAAATTATGGCCGAAGAAGTTTATGGTTTTCAGCGGGCATGGTGCGGCGGGGAAGAATAATGAGAAAACAGTGATTGATGACACGGCGGAAGCGGCGGAGCACACGAAGCCGTCGCTGGTGCGGGCGGTGAAGGTGTGTATGGTGTGCCTGATTTTGTGGTGGACACCGGTGTTGCTGGTGGGAGGTTGGCAGGGGTGGAAGAGCACTTTGTTTCAGGAAGGCGTATTTTTCAGCAAGGCGGCAATGGTGACTTTTGGCGGGGCATATGCGGTGCTGCCGTATGTGAGCCAGCAGGCGGTGGAACATTATCATTGGCTGCAGGCGGGGCAGATGCTGGATGGGTTGGGGTTGGCGGAGACGACGCCGGGGCCGCTGATCATGGTGCTGCAATATGTCGGCTTCATGGGCGGGTGGTATCATCCGGGCGGGTTAACACCGATGGTGGCGGCGACGATTGGCGCGTTGCTGACGACGTGGACGACTTTTGTGCCGTGCTTTTTGTGGATATTTCTGGGCGCACCGCATATCGAGCAATTGCGTGGCAACGTGAAGCTGACTGCCGCACTCTCAGCCATCACCGCGGCTGTGGTGGGGGTGATCTTGAATTTGGCGGTTTGGTTTGGGCTGCATGTGTTGTTTCCGGAAAAGGGAGTGGTGGATTGGTTTGCGGTGGTGGTGAGTTTGGTGGCGTTTATCGGGATGATGAAATGGAAATGGGGCATTATCCCGGTGGTGATTGGGAGCGGGTTGCTGGGATTAGTGTATAAGTTAGTTTTGTGAACGGGTTGCTTAGAATCTCCCGCTTTCTGGCATTGAGGCGCAATACCGCGCTGCTGTTAGTCATGCTGCTGCTGGCGGGGACAGGGGACCGGCTTTGGCTGGGGTTCGCACCGAAGTATCTGCAAACGTTGGGAGCAACCACATTGATCATCGGGTTGTTTGATGCGCTGCAAACTTTTCTGGGAGCGATCTACGCCTATCCAGGTGGATGGTTGACCGACCATTGGGGGCAACGGCGCTCGTTGGTGTTGTTCAATGCGCTGTCACTGGCGGGTTATGGATTAGTTTTGGTGTGGCATCATTGGCTGGCATTGTTGGTGGGGTCCTTTCTCTTTCTCGCGTGGAGTGCGCTTTCGCTGCCGGCGACGTTCAGCGTGGTGGCGACTTCGCTTTCCTCGGAACAGCATACGATGGGCATTGGGGTACAGTCGATGGTGCGCCGTGTGCCGATGATGCTGGGGCCACTCGCGGGAGGCTGGCTGATTTATCATTATGGTTGGGAGCAGGGAGTGAAGTTCGCCTTGTGCGGGTGCATCACTTTGAGTCTCGCGACGGCGTTATTTCAATGGTTCATGGTTGAGCCGAAGGCGAGTATGGCGGCGTCCAGCCGGGGTGGGACGGTTGGTTTTTTGGGAGTGGTGAGATCGTTTACGCCGGGGTTGCGGGAGTTACTCGTGAGCGATATTTTGATTCGTTTCTGCGAGCGGATACCATTTGCGTTCGTAATTTTGTGGGCAATGAATCATGCGGGCGTGAACGCCCAACAATGGGGATGGCTGGTGTGCATCGAGATGCTGACCGCGATGCTCTGTTACATCCCGGTTGCGCATCTGGCGGATAAATATGGCCGACGCCCGTTTGTGCTGGTGACGTTTCTCTTTTTCACGCTGTTCCCGCTGATGTTGATGGGGGCGGACACGTTTGGCTGGCTGGCAGCGGCATTTGCGGTGCGCGGGTTGAAGGAATTTGGCGAACCGGCGCGCAAGGCGTTGATTATCGGCGAAGCAGCTCCGGAGATGCGGGCGCGAACTTACGGGGCTTATTATCTGATTCGGGATTGCGTGGTGACCAGCGGTTCGTTTTTGGGTGTCTGGTTGTGGAACATGGGGCCACGGGCGAATTTTGCGGGAGCGGCGGTTTGCGGAGCGCTGGGGACATTGTGGTTCTGGTGGTTTATTTACCGGCGCCCGCAGTCGAAGAAAGTTTGACAATCATCCACCCAACGCCGGATTATCAGGCAAGGTATGACCACGGCCAACAAAGTCACAATTCTGCGGATTCTGTTGATCCCGTTTTTTATTGTTCAAATCCTGTACTACTTTAGAACCGGGAATGAGACGCATCGCTTCCTTGGGCTGATTTCCTTTGCGGTCGCGGCCATTCTCGATGGCGTGGATGGATATATCGCACGGCGTTACAATCAAAAGAGCGAGCTGGGGGCGGTGCTGGATCCATTGGGGGACAAACTTCTGCTGGTATCAGGCATCGTGCTGCTGAGTTTCAGCAATCAGTCCTATCTGAAGGTCATTCCGTTATGGTTCACCGTCACCGTTATCAGCCGCGACATGGTGCTCACCATCGGCATGGTGCTCATCCACATGATTTGTGGAAAAGTGATGATCCGGCCACGAATTCTGGGAAAGATAGCCACGGTGCTGCAAATGATCGTGGTGCTTTGGACGTTGCTGAAATGGGAACCGGTTTGGCTCGACTATTTGGTATGGGGAGCGGTCGTTTGCACCGGAATATCGGGCTTGAGGTATGTCTGGGACGGGATGCGGCAGTTGAGCGCGAGTCCGAAGAGTTTGCCGACGCCGGAGCAGTGAGGCGGGAAAAGAATTTGAAAAACGAAGGTGGCTGGGACACAATTCAGCCAAAATATGGCCAAAGAACCTGTGTTGAAACTGAAGGTAGGGGACAAGGCGCCGGCGTTTACGGTGGCGACGAATGGGGGCGGGAAGATTTCGCTTGCGGATTACAAGGGGCAGAATGTGATTCTGTATTTTTATCCCAAGGACGACACGCCGGGATGCACGAAGGAGGCGTGCGCGTTTCGTGATTACTTTGCCGACTTCAAGAAGAAGGGTGCGGTGGTTTTTGGCGTGAGCACCGATCCAGTCAAGTCGCACGACAAGTTCGTGGAGAAGTTCAAGCTGCCGTTCACGCTGCTGGCGGATGAGGACAAGAAAATCGTGGCGGATTACGGCGTCTGGGGCGAAAAGAGTTTTATGGGGCGGAAGTACATGGGAACGCACCGGGTGACGTTTTTAATCGGGCCGGACGGGAAAATCAAAAAAATCTGGCCGACGGTAAAGCCGGAGGAGCACGCGGCGGAAGTGCTGGCGGCGATTTGAGCGGGAATTGCGGTTCGGGGGCGTGGAATTGGCCTAATTAAGCTTGCAATGACCGTGGTCGAGTGCTTAATTGCGAGTAAGTTCAGTGAAGTGAGAAAATTTTTTAATCAAAGCAAGTTCGGCAAAGCGGCTTCGGCGGCTTTGCTGGCGTGTCTGGTTTTGTTTATCTCGACGCTGGCGGCGAGTTCGTCGCTGCACAAGTTTATCCATGCGGATGCGGGGGATTCCGACCATCATTGCGTCATCACGCTGTTTCAACAAGGACAGGTCAACTCGGTGGTCGGCATGCCGATTTTGGCGGGGATCATCACGCTTTTTGGCGGGATCGCTTTGTTGGCAGAAACTTTCCTGCTGACCTCAACTGATTACCGGTTTTCTCCGAGCCGGGCGCCTCCGTTTCGTCGCTGCTAATTCTTCATTGGTCCTCGCGGCAGAGTAAAGTCTGTACGCATTGGTCGCCCAGACAATCCTGCCCGAACGGAATCCAAAACTTCCACGAGGGCCCTGTCGGTCTCATTACCGCTTAGCGGTGAACCCGAAAAGGCAATTCCATTTTGATATAAGCGAAATTCCGTCCAGCAACATGAAAAATCGGACTTTGAAGCCGGCCGCGCACAATCGTTATGAATAACATTGCTGCTGTTGCCGCTGTCGTGATCAAGGAAATGTATCGGCGCAAGGATTTTTATGTCCTGCTGATCCTGACGGTGCTGATTACGTTGATGCTGGGATCGGTGAGTTTTTATCACGATGATAAAATCGTTCGCTATCTCAAGGAGGCGTGTTTGCTGCTGATCTGGATTTTTTCGCTGGTCATCGCCATCAGTGTGACGGCGCGGCAGATTCCGTTTGAAAAGGAGAACCGGACCATTTTCCCGCTGCTGGCGAAGCCGATTTCCCGCACCGAACTGTTGCTGGGGAAGTTTGTGGGATGCTGGCTGGCATGTGGCATCGCACTGGTGTGTTTTTATCTTTTCTTTGGGGTCATCACGCAGAGCCGGGAGCATGACTGGCAGCTCGTCAATTATTTTCAGGCGATCACGCTGCATTGGTTCATGCTGGGGGTAGTGGTGGCGCTAGCGTTGTTGGGGTCATTGATTTTTGCCGCGCCTTCTTCAAACACCACGATCTGTTTTGTGCTGGCGGCGGGGGCGTTGTTGATGGGGCGGCACCTAAACAAGGTGGCTTTGCAGATGTCGGAGCCGGGGCAGTCCATTGTTTATTCGATCTATTACGTGATGCCGCATCTGGAGATCTTCGATGTGCGGGATCTGATCATCCATAACTGGCCGGCCATTGCGTGGGGGCCTTACAGCATCGCCCTGGCGTATGCGCTGGTTTACAGCGGGTTATTTCTTGGCGCGGCGAGCTTGCTGTTTCGGCGGAAGGCGTTGAACTGAATTCATTATGCGCGCAATACGACTTAACGCCTTGATTATGTTGCTGCTGCTGACAGTGTGTTTCAGCCTGGCCACGATGATGGAAGTCCGGCGGCAGAACCGGAATGACAACAACCGCCAACCCGCCGCCGAGATGGATTCGCTGGTGGGGGACAGTCGGCGGATTTTTGCGAACACATTTTTTGTGAAGGCGGACGCTTATTTCCATAGCGGGTTTTATCCCACGATTTTTGACAACCAGGAATCGTTCAAGACAGCGCACATGGCGGCCGATGCGGGGGCGGCGGCGAGCAAGAACCAAGGGGATGAGACCGCGTTCATGGGCAAGCCGCATGACTTCATCGAGGCATTCAGCCGCGATTTCATGCCGTCGCATCACACGCACCTGGATGAAGGCGGAGCAAAAGGGCCGGGCGGGGATTTGGGGGAGGCGAGTGGGGGCAAGGTGCGGGAGATATTGCCGTGGCTGCAGCTTTCGATGGAATTGGACCCGCACCGGATCGAGACCTATACGGTCACGGCATATTGGCTGCGCAATCGCATGGGGAAAGACGCGGAGGCGGAGGAATGTTTGCGCGCGGGGTTGGCGGCGAATCCGGGCAGCTACGCGATTCTCTATGAGTTGGGGAGAATTTATGATGAGAACCGGAAGGACAAATTTCGCGCGCGCAACCTGTGGGAGGCGGCATTGAGGAATTGCGAGGCGCAAAAGGCCATTGAAGATGAGCAGGGGAAATTCATCGGCGAACAAATCTCAACCCACCTGGCCAAACTGGAGGAAGACGAAGGCAATTATGCGAAGGCCATGAGTTACCTGGAAATCGCGAAGGGATGTGCGGTCGCGCCCGAAGTGATCCAGGCCAGAATTGACGAACTGCGCCAAAAGGCGACAGGAGCGAAGGACGCCGGGGCGGCGACCAAACAACCTTGATTATGACATTGCTGCAAATTCAAAACCTGAAGAAGTCCTACGTGGGACCGGAAGGGGACCGGCACACGGTGGTGGATGTGAAACATTTTACGCTGGCCGAGCAGGAGCAGATCGCTTTGAGCGGCGAGAGCGGTTCCGGCAAGACGACGTTCCTTAATTTGATTGCGGGAATACTCAAGCCCGATTCCGGCAGCATCCATCTGGCGGGTGAGAGCATGTCCGATTTGAAGGAACCGGCGCGGGACCGTCTGCGAGCGCGGACGATTGGCTACATCTTTCAGACCTTTAATTTGCTGCAAGGGTATACCTGTTTGGAAAATGTTTTGCTTGGAATGTCGTTTGGAGCGGGCGTTGATGCGGCGTTCGCGGAGAAATTGCTCAAGCGAGTCGGGCTGGGCAGCCGTTTGAAACATTATCCCCGGCAACTCTCCACGGGCCAGCAGCAGCGGGTGGCGGTGGCGCGCGCGCTGGCGAATCGCCCGAAGCTGGTACTGGCGGATGAGCCGACGGGCAATCTCGATCACCAAAATGCGCGACAGTCGCTGACGCTGATTCTGGAGGCGTGCAAGGAAAATGGCGCGGCGTTGCTGCTGGTCAGTCATGACCGCGAGGTGTTGTCGCGGTTTCAAAAGGTGGAGGACTTGCGGAAGTTAAACCATGCAAGTTCGCATATGGAGGCACGGAAATGAATTTACCACGGATCGTCTATAAAAGTTTGCGGCAACATATCCTGTCCACGACGGTAACGGCGATTTCGGTGGCGCTGGGCGGAGGATTGTTGATGTCGGTTTGGGCCGTCAAGGAGCAGTCGCTGGCGGCGTTTACGGGGGTGAACGCGGGATTTGACGCGGTGCTGGGCGCGCGCGGCTCGAAGCTGCAACTGGTGTTGAATGCGATTTTTCACCTTGAGGCGTCGCCGGGAAATGTGGCGTGGGCGGACTATCAGGACATTCAAAAAAGTCCGACGGTTGATTTGGCGATTCCGCTGGCGGTGGGAGATAATTTCCACGGCTATAGGCTCGTGGGCACGACGCCGGAGCTGTTCAGCCGGGTGGAGTACGCGCCGGCGAAACATTATGAAGTGGAGTCGGGCGGAAGACTCTTTGACCCGACGCTACGCGAAACGGTGGTCGGAAGTTTTGCGGCGCGCAAGCTGGGACTCAAGCCGGGCGATACTTTTCATCCATTTCACGGGCTCACGTTCGATGAAAAAAATCAACATGCGGAGACTTATGTCGTAGTGGGGATACTGAAGCCGTCGAATACGCCGGCGGACCGCGTCCTCTGGATTCCCCTGGCGGGGATCCAGAGGATGAGCGGGCATGATCCAAAGGCGGCGACGGATGTAAGCGCAGTGCTGGTGAAATTCAAGGCCAGCAGCGCCACGGCGGGGTTTCAGATGGATTTGATGTATAACAAGCAAGGGAACCGGTTGACGTTCGCATGGCCAATTGGCGGGGTGATGGCAGAGTTGTTCAACAAGATCGGGTGGTTCGACCGGGTGCTGGCACTTATTTCGTATCTGGTGGCGCTGGTCGCAACGGCATCCATTTTGGCGAGCATTTATAATTCAATGAACGAACGGCGGCGGGAGATTGCGATATTGCGCGCGCTGGGGGCGCGGCGGATGACAATCGTCAGCGCGATTTTGCTGGAAGCGGCGGCGATATCCGCGTTGGGCATGGTGATTGCGTTTGGGTTTTATGCAACGATCATGACGGTGATCGCGGGGATCATCCGCGAGCAAACGGGCGTGGTGCTGGAGCCGTGGCAATTCAACATGGTGATGCTTTGGGCGCCGGCAGCGCTGATCAGCCTGGGGGCGCTGGCTGGCATTATTCCTGCGTTTAAGGCGTATCGGACAGATGTGGCCGAGTACCTGACCCCCACTTCGTGATCACAATTGAGACAAACTTATGAAAAAATTAATTACACTGTGCGCCGCGCTGGCGGCGATGTTCCTGGCGGGCTGCCAAAAAGAGGAAGGCCCAAAGGTCGCGGGGCCGGTGACGCATAAACACGAACACAAGCCGCTGCATGGCGGCACGCCGGTCGAACTGGGCCACGAGGAGTATCATGTTGAACTAGTAATCGATCCGGCGGAGGGAAAATTGCGGGCTTATGTGATGGATGGGGAACTGGAGAATTTTGTGCGCATTGCCGCTGAGTCATTTGAAATCGACGCCCGATTGGCGGAGGGGACGCAGCCACTCGTGTTTAAAGCGATCGCTAATAATGCGACTGGAGAGAAGGTGGGCGACAGTTCACTGTATGAGGCGCAGGCGGACTGGCTCAAAAAGACAAATGTGTTTGATGCCACGCTCAAGGAGATTGTGGTGCGCGGCACGGCGTATCGGGATGTGAATTTCAATTTTCCGAAAGGAAACGATCAGGACGAAACGACCGCGAAATAGCCGAAAGAGGAGTAAATATGAGCAAGAATAAAAAACGGCAGGCGAAGGTGGTGGCGCAGAAGCGCAGTTACACGGGGCTGATCATCGGCGCGATATTGGGAATCGGCGCCATAGCGCTGGCGGTTAAAATAACGCCGGTTTTTTCCGCGCGGCAGTTGGTCGAAGCCGAGGTGAAAAGCGGAGCATCGGGTGCCGCTCCGCAGAGCCCGCCATTGGCATCAGCGATTCGCGGCGAACCGATCAGTCCGGCAGCGCCCACAGCCCAAACCGACATGGTGGCAACTCCAAGTCCATTGCCAACAAACGGCATTGCAGTGGCGAAGGAGGTTGCGACACCCGCAGTTGCCACCAACACAGCGAAGGCGGCAGCGCCCGAAGAAGCCAAAAGGGCGGGCGGCGGCGACGAGTATATGAAGGTTGGTTTTGAAAAACTCTCCGGGTTCCGGTTTGATATGACCGAAGACATGGCGGCTCCAGGCGGCGATACCATCAGCAAGTCGGCGCAGATTAGCGCGGAGATTCCGGATCATGTTAAGGCCTACAATGGAAAGCTCGTGGCCACGAAAGGGTTCATGCTACCGGTCAAGGTGAATAACGGCCTAGTGACGGAGTTCCTGCTGCTAAAAAGCCAGTCAGCCTGCTGTTATGGCGTCACGCCAAGAATAAACGAATGGATTGTTGTTCGAACAACAGGCAAGGGGATGAAGTCAATAATGGACGAACCAATCACGGTTTCCGGCAGATTATCAGTCGGCGAATTCCGCGAGGATGGCTATCTGGCCAGCATTTATCGAATGGATGCGGAAAAATTGGAAATGCCGCCGAATCCCTGATTCATGCCGGGCGTAACATCTCAATTATGTCTTGCATAATGATGCTCAACGAGTTTTATAGCCTGTGTTGAACCAAACGCGCGCATTTTCACGCGGCCGTTTCCAACGCAAGCCGCTGTTGAGCAGCCTGTTTTTAGGCTTGTTTTTCTTGGTGCTGGTACTTTCCGGCAGCGAATCGCTGCACAGGATATTTCACAAGGACGCCGGCCATCCCAACCACAGTTGCGTCGTTTCATTATTCGTCAAAGGGTTGATTAATTCCGCCGAGCCCTGCCTGTTTTTTGCGGTGGCTCTCCGGTTCATCACTCGCAGTGTTCCGGTGCTGGAAAGCTTCATTGCATCCGCGGCAGATTATCGCATTTCTTCAAGTCGGGCGCCTCCTTTGTTCTCCTAGTCTTTCATTCAGGTTAATTCCTTGATTCCTCAGGTCCGTCGCAAGCAGCACCGTTTTCAAACGGCGATGCCCTTTTAAAACTCAGAGTGAATGGGAATCTCCTGCCCGCATTCCAGGCGTCACTGCCTGCCAATCAGGAGACAACTTTACGAAACTAGAAGAACATGAAACGAAATCATCATTATTATAGCGAGACTTCAGGCTTTGCCGGATGGCAGGGTAAAATGCAGCCACGATACGCCCGGGCGTATCGGGCGGCGATTGTGTTGGCATCATTGGCGTGCGGTAGCGCGGCGATGGGGCAGACCAACAACGCCGTGGTCAGTTCGGGAAGCGCGACGAATGTCACCCAGTTGGAGAACACGACGGTGTTCGGCAAGCTGGATGAAGCGCGGAACAAAATCTCGGCGGACCTGGGAGCGACGACTTATAGCATCAGCAAGGAGCAAATTGAGACGCAGGCGCAAGGGGCCAATGCACCTTTTAACCAGGTGTTGTTGCGCGCGCCGGGGGTATCGCTGGATTCCTTTGGGCAGATCCATGTGCGCAACGAGCATGCGTTCGTGCAATACCGCATCAACGACGTCATTTTGCCGGAGGGAATCACGGGATTTGGGTCGGAGTTGGACACGAGGTTTATTGACAGCCTGGAATTGATCACGGGCGCATTGCCGGCGCAGTATGGCGTACGCAATGCGGGGGTGGTTGACATCAAGACCAAGAGCGGGGCGTATGTGAATGGGGGCGATGTATCAATGTTCGGGGGAAGTTACGACACGGTCAAGCCGGGTTTTGAGTACGGCGGCAAGGAGGGGAACCTGAACTATTATGTGAGCGGCAGTTATCTGCATACGGGTTTGGGGATTGAAAATCCGACGCCGAGCACCAATCCGATTCATGATGACAGCGACCAGTTCAAGGGGTTCGCCTATCTTTCCTACATCCTGGACGACACGAGCCGGTTGAGCCTGATCATGAGCGGGGCGCATAGTTATTTCCAAATACCGAATAGTCCCGGACAGACGGCCGGGACGGATCCCGCCGGGAATCCGTTTCCGCTCGGCGGCATCGCGTTCGACTCCTCAACGTTGAACGAGAACCAGACTGAGCAAAATTATTACGGGGTGGTGTCGTATCAGAAAATCATGGGCGACCTGAATTTGCAGTTGGCGGGGTTCAGCCGTTACAGCAGCGTGGTGTTTCGGCCTGACTCGACGGGTGATTTGTTTTTCAACGGCGTGGCCAGCCGGGTGGACCGCAATATCCTGACGCACGGGCTGCAGGGTGATTCAAGTTATGATTTAAACGACAGCCATACGTTGCGCGGGGGCGTGCAGATGTCTGCGTCCAAAGCAGTGAGCGATAGTACCACGACGGTGTTCAATGTTGACGGGGCGGGGAATGCCTCGGCGCCATCGTTTCCGATTGTGGATAACGGTTCCAAATGGGGCTATTTGTTTGGCGCGTATTTGCAGGATGAATGGAAGATCAGCAAACAATTCACGGTGAATTATGGCGCGCGCATCGATCTTTCGGATGCGTTTCTGACCGAGTGGGAGTTTGAACCGCGCGTCAATGCGATCTACAAGCCGACCGAGAAGACAACGTTTCATGCGGGATATGCGCGGTATTTTACGCCGCCGCCGCTGGAGTCGATTTCGCAAACGACGGTCAACAAGTTTAATGGGACGTCGAATGCGGCGGCGAATACGCAGAACGATCCGGTGCAATCCGAGCGGTCGCATTATTTTGATGTGGGCGCGACGCAGATCGTGGCTCCGGGATTGCAACTGGGGGTGGACGGGTATTACAAGATTGCGCGGAACCAGCTTGATGACGGGCAATTCGGGCAGGCGCTGATTGTCACGCCGTTTAACTATCGTAACGGGATACTCTATGGGGTGGAGTTCACGGCCACGTATAAGCGGGATGGCTTTTCGGCTTATGGGAATTTTGCCTATTCGCAGGAGAAGGCGCGGAACATTGATTCGGCGCAGTTCAACTTTGATCCGGCCGATCTGGCGTTTATCAAAAACAACTACATCTTTACCGACCACAACCAAACCTTCACGGGGTCGGCAGGGGTTTCATATGCGTTCTGCAACACGCTGGCGTTTGCCGATCTTTTATATGGCAACGGTTTGCGGGCGGACGGCGCGGTTCCGAACGGGCGGAAGCTGCCGGGGTACACGACGGTGAATTTGGGAATCGAGCATGACTTCAAATTGGGCCATAAGAATCAATTAAAAGCGCGGCTTGATGTGGTAAATGTGTTCGATAAGGTCTATGAAATACGCGATGGAACGGGTGTGGGTGTGGGAGCGGCGCAATTTGGGGCGCGGCGCGGCTTTTATGGGACGGTGACGTATGCCTTCTGAACTTTCAGATGGATAACGCGCATTGGTTGTGGCATTGGGGTTGCCGGGTTGGCGGCCCCAATGCCCGGCGAGCGGCTGGTCTAAATATTGATGGAAACAGGAACTGGCAAGGCAGCGGGAAACTACGAGTTAAAATCGGAGTTGGCGAAGCTTTGTCTGCCAGCGGGCCGGGACAATGACCGGAAGCTGGCGTGGGTGAATTCGATCTGCATTCTGTTTTTATTGATTGGGGTGTTGGGGGCGAAGTCGCCGGACACCCGGCTCAAGGCACTGCCGCAAATGGAAGAGCCGATTCCGGTGATCATCGAGCCGACTCCGCCGCCGGCGTCGCAGGACGAACCGCGGAAGGAAGAGGAAACGCCGCCGGAGCAGAAAGAAACTCCGCAGGTAGTGGTGGTGACGCCGGAGACGCCGGCGATTAATTTCGCGGTGCCGACGGTAGGGAATTTAGTGGTGCCGCTGGGGATTGCGAAGGCGCCGCCGTTGAAGCCGATGGCGCCGATTGAGCCGGCGCGGAGCGTGCCGACGACGTTGAATAATACGGGGAACGGGGGAGATCGTCCGGCGCCGCCGTATCCGAAAATTGCGCTGGAGCAGGGGCAGGAAGGTTCCGTGGTGCTGGCGCTGACGGTGGATGACGGCGGGGTAATTGTCGAGATTCAGGTGAAGGAATCGTCGGGTTCAGGGGTGCTGGACCGGAGCGCGCTGGAATTTGTGAAGCGGCATTGGATCATTCCACCGGGGAACAGGACGCGGGTTTATGAAGCGCCCATTACGTTTAAACTGATTAAATGAAAAACCGAAGCATCACGGTACGGACGATGCAATGCGGATTTATGAAATGCAACTGGATCGTAACAATTTATAATTACTAATTTATGCTCGCAAATATTGTGGTTCAATTTTTTGAAAAGGGCGGCCCGGTGATGTGGCCGATATTGGTCTGCGCATTTGTCGCGGTGGCGGTGGTGGGCGAACGCGCGGTGTGGTGGTGGCAGGAGAGCCGGAAGCGGGAGCCGCAAAAGCTGGAGCAGTTGCTCGGCGCGCTGGAGAACGGGGACATTGCGGCGGCGAAGAGCGTGGCGGCGAATTCGAGCGACCCAGTGGTGCGGATGATTCATCACGGGTTGAACCATTCGCATACGTCGTTGCAGGGGGCGCTGCAAGTGGCGGCGGGGATTGAGATGGAGCGGGCGGGGCGGTTTTTGACGGTGATGGACACGCTGGTGACGCTGGCGCCGTTGCTGGGTTTGCTGGGCACGGTGACAGGGTTGATGCGGGCGTTCCTGAACGTGGGGGACGCGGAGCTTTCGGTGATGTCGGTGACGGGAGGCATCGGGGAGGCGTTGATTGCGACGGCGTGCGGGCTGGGGATCGCGATTGTTTCGTTGATTCCATATAATTTTTTCAATGGGAAGGTGGCGCGGCTGCAGTTTGAACTGGAAACGGCGGCGACGAATGTGGAGGTGATGGTGAACAGCTCGCGGCAGCGGGAGGGGGAAACGGGGCGGGAAATGGCGGGAGCGGACAAGGGGCGATGAGCATTAAGAACACCCATCAAGATCGGATGCACGGGCGAAACAAATGGAACGAGGGTTTGGAACCCCTCACCCCGGCCCTCTCCCCGCTTGGGCAGGGAGAGGGAGTAGAAGGACTGGGCGAATTTTACAGCGCAGGGCGCCAGTGCGTTTTGTCAGATGCTCCTGGCGCGTGGAGAATGGCCTGACATGAAATTGCCTTCACCCATCAAGCGCCGGCATTCGCGGATTGAGATTATTCCGCTGATCGACATCATGTTTTTTTTGCTGGCGTCGTTCATGATGGTGAGTTTGCAGATGAACAAGACGCAGAACATCAAGGTGAATTTGCCGGGGGCGACGCAGGGCCGGCCGGACTTCAAGCCGGATATGATCAACATTGCGGTGGACAAGGACGGCGGCGTGTGGCTGGAGAAGAAGCAGATTAAACTGCCGGAGTTGAGCAAGGTGTTGAGCGATCGATTTCGGCATGACACGAATGCGCTGGTTTACATCAGCGGCGATCTGGACACGAAGCACGGGGACATGGTGGACGTGCTGGAAATCGTGCGGCGCGCGGGGGTGCAGAAGGTGGCGTTCGCGGTGAGCGGGACGTCGCCAACGAACGGAAAATGAAAATCAAATCACCATTGCCACGCAAGCGGACGCGGATTGAGATCATTCCGCTGATCGACATCATGTTCTTTTTGCTGGCGTCGTTCATGATGGTGAGTTTGCAGATGCAAAAAATACGGACGCTGAAGGCGAATTTGCCGACAGCGACGGTGGTGAAGTCCACCGTGAAGCCGGACATGATTAACCTTAACGTGGACCGGTTCGGGCAGGTGTCGCTGGACAAGCAGGTGATGGGGTTTCCGGAGTTGTTGAATGAGTTGACGAAGCGTTACCAGGCGAACACGAATATCCCGGTTTACATCACGGGGAACCGGGAGACGACGCATGGGGCGATGATGTATGTATTGGATTTTGTGAAGCGGGCGGGGATTCAAAAGGTCGCCATTTCGGTGCGGGCCGACACGGGCAGCCAGTAAACTTATCATGAAGAATTCGCATCAAAATTTGTTGATTGTGCTGGCGCTGAGCCTGTGTGTTCTGTGCGCCTATCAGTGGTACGGGCAGACGTTGCAACGGAATGAAATGGAGCAGATGAGCCGGGTGATATATCAGAAGTCAGCGGAGATCCAGGGCTACACGAATTCGATGCAGATGATGGACAAGCAGGTTGCGCAGATGGATGGGCGGATTACGGAGTTGAAGAACACGGTGCAGACGAACGGGCAGGTGATGCTGGAGCAGAAAAGGGAGATCAACAGGCTGGAGGCGGGCAACACGGCGCTGACGAATCAGATCGCAGAATATAAAAAGGCGGTGGAGACGGTGGAGGCGAAGCTCAAGGAGGCTTATGAGGGGGTGAAGAAGCAGAATGAATCGATCAAGGAATTGGTGGCGGAGCGGGATGATTTGGTGACGAAGCTCAATGAAAGTGTGAAGGAGCGGAATGGGATCGTGACGCAGTATAATGATTTGGTGGAGCGGGTGAAGAAGATGCAGGGCGGCGGGAAGGGGCAATAATCCGAAGTGTTCAGAGTTTGGGGTTCAGAGTTCAGAGCCAAGAAAGATCGACGACGAGGACGAGGACGAGGACGATGGGGAGGGGAGAATATTGGCGTGAACGGTATGCTGCATCGGGGCGCAATCGCCATTTGACAGGCGTTTGGCTGGGTCTTATAAACACGGGCTGATTTGAATTAAACCTTTAACTATTACTATTATGGCACTCGCTGTTGGCACCAAAGCACCTGATTTCACCCTCAAATCCAAACAGGCCACCGGTCTGGTGGATGTCAAGCTGAGCAACAATTTCGGCAAGAAGAACACGGTCCTGCTGTTTTTCCCGGCGGCGTTCACCGGGGTTTGCACGACGGAGTTGTGCGACGTCACCGCCGGTTTGTCGCAATATTCCGGGCTGAATGCCGACGTGGTTGCCATCAGCGTGGATACGCCGTTTGCGCAGGAGGCCTGGGCGCAGAAGGAAAAAATTGGCATCACGCTGGCCAGTGATTTGAACAAGACGGTGACCAAGGAATATGATGTGCTCTTCCCGATGCTCGCCGGAGTGGGTGACACGGCAGCGCGCGCGGCGTTCGTCATCGACAAGAGCGGCGTCATCCAATACAGCGAGAAAACGGCCACGCCCAAGGATTTGCCGAACTTCGCGGCGGTCAAAGATACCCTGGCCAAGCTGAACTAAGCGCCGGCACAGTCCATCTCAACATTTGAGCGGGCGGAAGGCGACTTCCGCCCGTTTCGTTTTTGTGGGGGAATATTCACCGCGAAGGCGCGGAGGTGCGGAGGTGGGAAATTTGAGGGGATTTTAGAAAACAGGAGGTTGAAACGCAGCAAAGTGGCGCAAACAAAGGGGATGGTTGGGGTCTTCTGTGAAAAAAGCTGAGCGACACGAGCGACACGAGCGACATCCACGATTTAAGGGATGTGATTAAATCGCCAAGATGAGCAACAAGAATGTTCGGAGTTCAGGGTTCCGGGTTCAGAGACCGGGTGAGATGGCGGAGTTGGGATTTTTCACCACGAAGATCACGAATCCGCCTTCGCCAAAGGCTATGGCGCGACAAGGGGCACGAGGATGGGAGAAGGTGCTTCCGCACGGCCAATATGGGAGTTGGTGCGCGCGTGCTGCCGACGTTCCATGTCTGCAGCATGCAGGCTGCCAGCCTGCGATACAGCCGACTGCCAGTCGGCGCTACGACCGAGGTGCTTCCGCCTTCGCCGAGGCTTCCGCCGCCGCCAAGGCTACGGCGGACAGGATGGCGGACGGGATGGCGCGACCAGGGACGCGGAGACGTGCGAAGGCAAGCGCACGGTCATTATGAATCACAAGGTTAAACAAGGCAGCTTAAGGATCCGTTCGGGTGGTCGTTGGGTCTTAAGGCTGGTCAAGGTTGGTCAAGGTGGCCTTAAGGATGGACAAGGTAAATTAAGGCAATTTAAGGAATAATTTTTTGTCCTTCCGGACGGGTCACCATGGGGAAAGGGAATAGCCAATAGCCAATAGCCGATAGGGGAGTGCGCGCGGGTCCTTCCGGAGTCGTGGCGGACAGCCAGTATGGGGAGTGGGATTATACATATATGAGGAGATTGCAAAATGGTTGTGTCGCCCTTCCGGGGCTTGGAAAGTTTGGGCGCGGATCCCATGGCTGGCGCCATGGGCTAAATTCTTTCGCCCCGTCCGGGGCTGGGGATGGGAGGCGCTCGTGCGCGGAGCACAAGTTGCACAAGAAGGTGTCGGAAGGTATCGGAAGGTCAGTCAAGGTAACGGAAGGTTGTTTTTTTATGAACTCGGGGGACGGAATCTTGGAAGTGTGGTCTGTGGGTCAGCGCGTTTTCTCAGGAACACGCGCTGCGGGCTGCCAGCCCGCGATACAGCCGACTGCCAGTCGGCGCTACAACCGAAGGCGATTCCGGAGTCCTAGCGGACAGCCACCATGGGACGGCAAGGTATCGCAAGGTATCTAAAGGTGCAGATTGGGCTTTGAAGTTTGGGGTTTGGTCCTATTTTATGCAAATGACTGTGCTTGAGGTAATAAAGCGGAGCGCGGAGTTCCTGGAGAAGAAGGGTGTGGATTCGCCACGCTTGCAGGTGGAGTTGTTGCTGGCGCATGTGCTGCATCTGCCGCGGATGGGGTTGTACCTGAATTTTGAGCGGGTGCTGTCGCCAGCGGAGCTGGATGAGGTCCGGAATCTGGTGAAGCGGCGGGGACAACGGGAACCGCTGCAACATATCATCGGGACGGCCTGTTTCTGGGGGCTGGAGATGAAGGTGAACAACCAGGTGCTGGTGCCGCGGCCGGAGTCGGAACAACTCGCGGAGTTGGGCTGGCAATTTCTCAATGGCATCCAGGGGACACCGCCGTTGGCGCTGGATTTTGGGACGGGGAGCGGGTGTCTGGCGATTCTGCTGGCGGTGAAATCGCCCGGAGCGCGGGTGGTGGCGGTTGATATTTCACCGGAGGCGCTGGCGGTGGCGCAGGAGAATGCGTCGCGGCATTCGGTGCAGGAGCGGGTCGAGTTTTTTCAAGGGGACGGTTTTGTGGCGGTGCCGGCGGGGAGGCGTTTTGACCTGCTGGTGTCGAATCCGCCTTATATACCGTCGGCGGAGATTGCGACGCTGGACCCGGAGGTGCGGGAGCATGATCCGCGATGGGCGCTGGATGGGGGCGCGGAGGGGCTGGATTTTTACCGGCGGCTCGCGCGGGAAGCGGGGGAGTTTCTGCGTCCGGGCGGGCGGCTGATGGCGGAGTTCGGGGATGGGCAGGCGCCGGCGATTCGTCAAATCTTTGAACATGAAAAGTGGATTGTAGAGGCGGTGAAAGCTGACTACAGTGGGCGTGAAAGAATCCTGGTTGTGCGCCGGGCTGATTAATACGGCCCAGGGTTCAGCAAATTTAGAAACGCGATTTTTCATGGACAGTTTATTAATTAAAGGCGGAGTGCCGTTGCACGGCGAGGTGACGATCAGCGGAGCAAAAAACGCGGTGCTGCCGATCATGGCAGCGACGCTGCTGACGGCGGAGGAATGTGTCATCCGCAATGTGCCCAATTTGAGCGATGTGAAGTTCATGGGGCAAATTCTGGCTTCGCTGGGCGCGGAGGTGCGACAGGAGGGCAATTCGTATCGCGTGCGGGCGGCGAAGATCAAGGGGGTGGGTGATTACGATTTAATCCGCAAGATGCGCGGGTCCATCTGCATCATGGGACCATTGCTGGGGCGGTTGAAGAAAGCCACGGTGTCGTTGCCGGGCGGGTGCATCATCGGGGCGCGGCCGATTAATTTGCATTTGAAGGGCTTTGAAGCGTTGGGGACAAAAATCACGGTGGAAGCGGGTTATGTGCATGCGCACGCGAAGCGGTTGGTGGGCGCGGATTTGTTTTTGGGCGGTCGCGCGGGGTCCACGGTGCTGGGGACGGCGAACGTGATGATGGCGGCGACGCTGGCGGAAGGGGTGACGATCATTGAAAGCGCGGCGTGCGAACCGGAAGTGGTGGACCTGGCAAATTTTCTGACGGCGATGGGGGCAAAAATCACGGGCGTGGGGAGTCCGACCATCACAATCACGGGAGTGAAGGAATTGCACGGCGCGGAACATGACGTGATTCCGGACCGCATCGAGGCGGCGACGTTTGCGATTGCGGCGGCGGCGACGGACGGCGAAGTGACGTTGCTCGGCGCGCGACCGGATCATATGCACGCAATCCTGGATAAAATGCGCGGTGCGGGAGTGAAGGTGGAGCGGAAGGGGACATCGTTGACGGTGCGGCGCAACGGGAAGTTGAAGCCGGTGGATATCACCACCCTGCCCTACTCGGGTTTTCCGACGGATGTGCAGGCGCAGATGATGGTGTTGATGGCGATGACGCCGGGCATCAGCATTATCACGGAGCGGATTTTTGAATCGCGGTTCATGCATGTGAGCGAGCTGGCGCGGCTGGGGGCGGACATTGAGATTGAAGGGCCGAGCGCGATTGTCAAAGGGGGCAAGCCGTTGAGTGGCGCGCCGGTGATGGCGAGCGATTTGCGGGCATCGGCGGCGCTGGTGATCGCGGGGATGGCGGCGAAGGGAACGACGCAGGTGAACCGGGTGTATCATCTGGATCGCGGTTACGAGAACATTGACGTGAAATTGCGCAAGCTGGGCGCGCGCATTGAACGGGTGGAGGAATCATGACCAAAGTAATCAGCGCGGTCATCATCATATTGGTATTGTACGGCGCGTGGGAAGGATGGCTGTATTGGGATAATTTCAGCCACGACCGGGACCTGGCCGTGAAGGAAGCGGCGGCGAATGTGGTGGTGCCGGAACAATTGGCGGGCATGCCCAACGGGATGGAGCCGTCCTACCAGGCGGCGGTGAAAGGCGGGCCGGTGGCGATGAAAAACTGGCTGCGGAATTATGGGAAGCGGCTGGCGGATCCGCGGTTGGCGTGGATTGAACTGGATTATATGATAGCGATTGCGCACGAGGATCCGGTGGAGGCGAAGAAGATTTTTGCGGACGTGAAGAACCGGGTGGCGCAGACGTCGCCGGTGTACAGCCGGATCAAGCAATTGGAACACACTTATGAGTAAAGCGGGGCTCACCATTCTGGAAAAAGGTGAAGACCGGGACGAGTGTTTGGAACCCCTCACACTTTTTGTCCCTCTTCCCGCATGCGGGGCGAGGGAGACGGAGTCGTTGGCCAATTTTGTCTGGGCACAAAACCTTTTAACAAAAGCTCCCGATGACCGCGCACTTTTTGCTGGTCACGTTTCGCGGGAAGATTTAAAGTGCGGTAGTAATCCAGTCAACAACCCAAACGCCTTATGGATTTAATTTTCAACTGTCCCAAGTGCGGTCAAGAACTGGAAGTGGATGACTCCGGCGCCGGCGAGGAGATCAACTGTCCATCCTGCGGTGAAGCCATTCGCATTCCCGCGCCGCAAGTGGCGGCGGCAGCCAAAGCCGAATCGAAGGAACTGCCCAAGGCGCTGGGCGGCTGGAACCCGGAAGGCCAACCGGGCAGCGCCATCAATACTTCGGCGGCGGCCAAGATCAAAATGCATCTCAAGGTGCCGGTGCATGCCACGCCGGCGGAGAAGCTGATTTCCAAGGCATTGGTGCCGCTGGACGTGGCGGCCAAGACATCGGATCGACAACTGCGGATTAAATGCATCAAGCATGTCGATTGCGTGGAGGTGGGCCATGACCGTTTTGATGAAATGGTGACCGCGTATCTGACCAAGGTCGGGGAGGCGAACGTGGTGAGTATCAATACGATTTCCTACAGCCACATCGACATCGGCAGCCAGAAGTTGTTGAATGATTTTGGGGTGATGATCGTTTACCGGGGCTGAGCGGGGGCCCGGGGTGGCATACAGTCCTGAGAGTCCTGAGTTTCTTGACTTGAGCGGGGCCGCTCGCTACCGTTGCAGCATGAAACGCTGGTCATTGTGTTTTTTGTTGATTGTGGCGGGTGTGTTCGCCTTTCCGTATCGCTCGCCAGCGCCGCTCGTTTATAGGGTGGGCGAAGGCTGGGTCTATGAGCCGGTGGGCGGCGAAGGGAGCTGGCAACGGACACGCGCGAAGGATCAGTTGGAGGTTTCCCAAACGGCTTTTGATAAAAAGAATTACAGCCTGGCGGCGAAATCCGCCCGCCGGCTGGTAAAGAACTGGCCGCTCTCGGACTATGCCCCGCGCGCACAGTATTTGCTGGCGCGCTGTTTTGAGGAACAGAAGCAGGACGAAAAGGCGTTCAATGCCTATCAGAAGCTGGTGGAGAAATATCCGAAGGTGGATAATTACCAGGAAGTTCAGGCGCGGCAATTTGCGATCTGCAACCGGTTTCTGGCCGGGGAATGGTTTAAAATCTGGGGTACCATTCCATTTTTCCCATCGATGGACAAGACCGTGGAAATGTATGAAAAGGTGGTGAAGAACGGACCGTACAGCGACATTGCGCCGCTGGCACAATTGAGCATCGGCACGGCGCGGGAAAAGCAGACGCGTTTTCTGAACAATGATGAACCGTACGTGCAGGCGGCCAAGGCGTATGAGCGTGCCGCGGACCGTTATCATGACCGGCCGCAGATTGCGGCAGATGCGCTTTACAAGGCCGGGCTGGCTTATACCAAACAGGCGCGCACGGCCGAATATGATCAAAACACCGCCGGCCAGGCGATTTCGACCTTCACTGATTTCCTGACGCTGTATCCGCAGGATGCGCGGACAAAGGATGGAGAGCAGGCGATTGCGTCGCTCAAGAATGAACAAGCGCGGGGCAATTTTGAAATCGCCCGGTTCTATGAAAGCGCCTTGTATCTCAAGAAGAGCGCGCGTTTGAATGGGGCGTTGATTTATTACAACGAAGTCGCGATCCAGTATCCCAACTCGCCTTATGCCGCGCAGTCGCTGCAACGGATTGCCGACATTAAAAAAATCACCGGCAAAGCGAACCCCTGACGTGCGCCATTCCATTCTTGCCTGTGTTGGTGTAGCGGCGCTGCTGCTGTTGAGCGGTTGCGCGGGTTACCAGCTTGGACCCACGAACGGCCTCGTGGCGGGCGCCCGTTCGGTGCAAATCACGCCTTTCGCGAATAAAACATTGCAACCGCGCCTGAGTGATTACGTGATGAATTCACTGCGCAAGAATTTGCAGCGGGACGGCACGTATCGCCTTGATACCCACGACGAGGGCGACATCGTGTTGACCGGCGAGATTGTGGATTACCATCGTTCGGGGCTGAGCTATGTGCCGAACGATGTGATCACGGTGCTGGATTATGAAATCTTCATGACCGCGAAAATCAGCGCGCGGGAGCGCGCGACCGGGCGGGTCATTTTCAGTGAGCGGGCGGTGACGGGACATACGGCGTTGCGCGCGGGCAACGACCTGCCGAGTGCGGAACGGCAAGCCGCGCCGGTGCTGGCCGATGAGCTTGCCAAAAAGGCCATCGACCTGCTGGTGGACGGAACCTGGTAGGAGAGTAAGCGAAATCACCGGCGGATTTTATTGAGCCCGCACACGGTAGAAGCGGGTGGTGTTTGTCTGCGTGTCGGTAACGAACATGGTGCTGCCATTGCCGGAAACCGTCTGCAAAGTCTGCCAGTTTGCCGGCACGAGAGTTGAGGTAAATTCAACGATATAGGAGCGGCCCGAGATGGTTGCGAAGGAAACCTTACACGCGCCACCATTGCCCATGCCAGCGGCGACAGCAAAGGGAGTGACGGGAGGCGCGGTCACATTCACATGCACGGGAGACGATGCACTGGTGCCGCCCTGACTGTCCGTGGCAAATGCGCTCAAGGTATAAGTGCCCGCCAAAACATTGCTCCAGGCAAACGTGTACGGCGGAGGACTCACCGTTGCCCCGAGCCAGTTCGTGCCCGAGTAAAAATCGACGCGGACCACGGCGCCGTCGCTGTCGGTGGCATTGGCGGTGAGGAGGAGGTTGGTGGGTGCGGCGAAGGTGGAATTATCGGCCGGGTTTTGCAGGGAGATCGACGGCGGCACGTTGTTGTTTTGCGTCGTGCTGGTGACGTCGATGAAGCAAATCTTGTTGTTGCTGGCCGAGGGGCCGTTGCTGATGGTCAGCCGGCCATCCTGGACGTTGACCGTCCCCTGCCCGTCCACCCAGTGATTATTGGCCGTGGGCGCGGAGTTTATAATCGTAACGCCCTCGGCCAGAATTTGGAAAAAGCCGTCAGAGAAATCGGCATCGCCGCTGATGATGTGGACCTGGTAGCTGCCGTTGGGCAGGGCCACTTCCCAGACGGCGTTGGGATTGGCGGGCTTTTGCAAATGGATGAGCGTGGCGTAACGCAAGTCAGGCGAAGGATTGGCGGTGCGGTAGCGGGTATCTGGTGTGGCTGCATTCCAACCGTAAGACAAACCATTCGTGCGGGCGCCAAAAGGCAGGCCGGTATCCGGCAGGTAGCCGGCGGGCACCGGGGCGGTGTCGGGCTGAAAATTAACGTTGAGGCTGTAGTTGCCATTGAGGATGGCGATGCCGACCGGGCTCGAAGTGGTGAAATTATCGAGATTGTCCGTGACGCGGGCGGTCATGGAGTGTGCGCCCAAAATAGGATTGGTCCAAATGAGACTGTACGGGTTGTTGGTCACCTGCCCCAAGGAAATGCCGTCGCAGAAAAACTCCACGGAGCGAACCGCGCCATCGCTGTCGCTGGCCTGTGCCGTCAGAACAACATTGGCGGGAAGGGCGAAACTCATGCCATTGGTGGGAAAAACCAGGGAGACAACGGGTGGAATATTGACGAATTCTGAATCGTCAATCTGCAGGAGGTAGGCAACCAATTGCTGTTGCTGCTGGCTGGTCAGGGAAGCGGTGGCGCCATGGAGGCCGTTGGTGTTGCCAGTGGTGATCACATCCAGCAGCGTTGCGGCCGAGCCATCGTGCAAGTAGGGAGGCGTTTCCCAGATTCCCTTCAAGGTGGGAGTATCAAAGCCGGTCAATGGCTGGCCGAGACGCTGGCCGGAACCGGGATTAATGGTGCCAACATCATGCAGCACGCCCGCGCTGCTATCAGTGAACTGGTTTCCGATGTGGCAACTTGCGCAATTCAAAGAAGCGAAAATGGCCTTGCCCGCCTGGCCATCCGCCGTGAGCGAGCCGTCCGGATTGCGATAGGGACTGAAATTCACATTCGTGAGCGAAGAAACATAAGCGGCCAGCGCGTCGAGTTCGGGGCTCAAACCGGCTTTGGGATCGCCAAGCGGCTGGCTGCGTGTGCCGGTGTTAAATGCGGCATCGCTCATGAACCCGAGTCCGCCAAAGGACCCGCGAATGTCATTCTCGAAATCCTGGATTTCATCAAAGTTGCCGGTCCAGTGGACGCGTCCCTGGCCCGTGCCGCTATGGCCGACCATGGTAATGGTGTTACGCAAACCTTCGCCGCGATCCGTAAAATCCCATACCCGGCCGTCCTGTCCCCCGTCCAAATGGCAACTGGCGCAACTAATGTAGTTGTCGTGGTTCATGCGGGCGTCATGGCCATTGTAGAAAATCTGTTTGCCGAACAGTTCCTGAGCGGAAAGTTTTTCGTTGCTCACGGTGGGAATGACGGCGAGCGAGGCGGCCAGGTTGTTGGTCGAAGCCACGATGCCTTTTGTGTCAAAGACGCCAACGGTGCGGCTGATAAAATTTTGCACGAACAATTTTCCGCCATCCGGGCTGAGGACCAAACCTTGCGGCGCGAATCCGGTGGCCTCAATGGCGGTGACGAGCACACCGCTGTACGCATCGATGACATCGATGGTATTAACGCCCTGCACGGCGACAAAAAGATAATCGCCCAAGGGAGTGAATCGCCCGGCAACTGCCATATCGCTGTCATTCAGATCAACGCGCGCCGACAGGCCCTCCGCATTGGTCTGCAAATCGATCTGGGAGACGATGGTGCGGACGGTGCTTTCGAAAGTGAGCGGACGGCCATCACGATAAAGTCCGCGCTGAATGTTGTCCTTTTCCGACGGCACCCAAAGCCGCCGACCATCGGGAGAAATGGTCGCTGAGATAAGATAGTTGGGCACACCGCGGCTCGCGTTTTCCTTGTCCGGGCCGGGATCGATGGCCAGAGTGAGGGTTCGCACCACGGTGAAACTGGCGGCGTTTACTTCCACCACTTCGCCTTCGGTATCCGGCGAGATAAAGCGGGTGACCAAGATTCGTTGCGAGTCGCTCGAAATGGCCAACCCGCGCGGAGTGGGGCCGACAAAGATATCGCCGATGATCGTTCGCGTCGTGGGGTTCAGTTTCAACAGGTGACCGGTGGCTTGCAACGTCACGTAGGCGGCGCTGCCGTCCGGACTGAAGGTCACGCCGTAAGGCTGCGCGGCGCGCGGCAGAGCGATGGGCACTTGTACCGGATTGCCGGTATTGCGGTTGAGGATGTTAATGGTGGCATTGCCCTGACTGGCAACCCAGATGGTGCCATCCGGCGCCTGAGCCAGCGTGCGGGGATTTTTTCCGACCGGCTTTTCAAAGAGCTTGGTCAAATTATTGGCGTCGATTGCGGTAATCGTGTCGTCGTCTGGATTGACGGTCCATACGCGGTTGAGAGGCGCATCGAGGATGATGGTGCCCGACGCGGACGGCGAAACGGGTGTGGGGGGCTGGTAAATTGTTTGAGTAAACAGGCGGGTGGCCTGAACGGAGCCGTTGTCCGCCGTGACCACCACCTGGAAATGACCGGCGTTCGAATAGGTGTGCGACACATTGCCGTTGAGGGAAGGCGGCGTGGCCGGGGTGCCGTCGCCAAAGTTCCAGGAAAATTGGACGGGGCCCGGGCCGGTGGCGCTGGCGCTGAAATTGATGAGTTGGCCCGGAGTGGCGGGCGGGGCGGGTTGCGCAATGCAAACCAGCGGCGCATTGCTGATGGCAAATGTGGTGAAACGGCTGGTGAAAGACTGGCTGATGGCATTGCCGACGAGGTCCTTGATGCCGCCCGCGGGAACCACCACTTCATAGGTGATATTGGATTGGAATGGCTGGTCAGGCCAGAAATTGACGATGCCCGTTTGATGACTGTAGCGTCCGGGCAAAGCGGTGCCGCCGGTTGGGCGCACGATGATGGTATTAGTAGTGACCGTGCGCAAATCGATCAGGTCGGTAAAAGTAAGACCGACCCGACTGGTGAGCGCCTGATTTACTGCTCCATCTTGTGGCACCACCATGTTGACGGCCGGTGGATTTGTATCGGGAGCCAGTTGATGAACGAATAGCGCGCTGCCGCTGCCGTGGTCGCTGCCCAGGAAAAGTATGTTACCGAGCGGCGTGGCGAAGTCCCAATCCGGATTGAAAAAACCCGGGGGCGAATAAACACCGGCGGCGGTGAATGGCGTGGTGCGAATATCGAGCTTCACATAAGCGGACGAGGAACCGTAGTGAAAATAGCCGTCCTGAAAAATCCCGTAACCGCCTTTGTCGGCCACGGCGGGTCCCACGCCCACCAGAACAATATTCGTGGGATTGCTAATATCCCAGACTCGGGCAGGACTATTGGCGCCGAGAATCTTGTTGCCGTTCACCATCATGCTGTAGCCGACCACATTGGTGCTGTTGCCCAACAAAACCGGATTGGCGGGGTCACTGATATCAAAGGTGGAGATGCCGTTAACATCGCTGCCCGCAATCACGAGCAGATTGCCAATGGCGAACACCGTGTTAATGCGGAAGCCGCCGGTCTGGCTCGTGGGAATGGGGTTGGGCTGACCGCCGGCACGAGTAATCATGAACGGCTGACTGGGATCGGTGGCATCGACAATGTAAAGTCCGCCGCTGGTGCCCGCGACGTAGGCGTAGCGCCCGGCCTGCCAGAACGCCCACCACGGTGTTGGTGAGTAATCACCACCACTCAACCCGGGAAGAGCAATCTGGCTGACCTTGTAAGGATTAGGATTGGGCGGGTCGATATTGGCCCAATTCCAGAATTCCAAGCCCGAGGCGTTGGCTTTATTGGAGGGAAGACAGGCATAGTCGCCCCAAAAGGACTGAGCATGCGCTTCGCGGAGGTCCCCAACATAGTTGGTGTTGCTGGGATCGTTGTAGCTGGCGATATTGGCGGTGGTGAACGTGTTGACGGGCGAACGTGGATTTGAAATATCGTAAAAGGCAAAACCTCCGCTGCCGTTGCCCCCGCCGCCGTCGTTTGAAAAAACGACGGTGAGGTAACCATGGACCATGTTAACAAAGCCGTGACCGCGCGGCGCGCCGTTGGTGGAAGTAAAAGCAGCCAGCGTCGTAAAGAGTTCATTGGTGCCGTAAGTCAAATTTCCAATGCCGGGACCATCGGCAAAGAGACGGGCTGGCTGGATCAATCCGATTCCCACAATCATCAGCAGGAGAAATACTCTAAAAGAAGACCCGGATGAAATTGGGGGGGCGGTGGATCTTGAAGCCATGATACTAAAGTACAAATTGTTCCCGAGGTAAAAATAGTGTGCTAACGGAACTTACAGCATTACAGGAAAAGAGCAAGGCATCCAGATGATAATTAAAGGTAATAAGCAACTGAATTGCCATGAAGGCGACTTCCTGAATGGCTTGGCCAACCAATCCAGGCAGTATGATCCTGCACCATCATCTTGTTAATAAGGAGGCTTTGACAAAAACATGATTACACTGGTGATGCCGCGAAGCGGAGTTGTCCTTTCAGGATACCGGCACTGCCTTGCCCAGAGCGTACAGGTCCGAATACAACCGATCGAACGCATAAGCCCCCAACTCCAAACCTTGCTCAATGAAGTAACGACGCGCCGGATTGTCCCAGAGCGGCTCGATAACAGCGAAAAACTCCTCGGCATGCCGCTCATCAATTTGCGCGTGCAAAGCGTAGTGGACCAGTTTCTCCTGCGGAACCCAACCCCGCTGCACGACGGCCTGGCCGATGATCGCGGAGATACCCGCAAAAGCAAACTCGATGATCCCCATGCAGGCCACGCCGACTTCCAATTCATCCAGCACGCAGGCGCTGGTGAGGATGCTATTGAACGCGCGCAAGGCCGGACTCGGCGCGCCAGCTTCGATTTTTTCCGGCTCGCTGCCGAGGCTCCGCAAGAAACATTGAAAGGTGGTGTGATGGAAATGGTCTTCCTTAAACTCGCCATGTTCCTCGATCAGGTTGTGCAAAATATCGAGACGCGCTTTTGGGGTCGGGATGCGTCCCACCAGCGCGGCCATGGGGCGGGGAAAAAACGATACCGCAAAGAAAAACTGTTCCTGGCTCCGCCGGAACTCTTCGAGGGTCATGGAACCATCTTGCAGGGCTTGCAGATAGGAATTGCGGCGGATGCCTGATTTCTCAAGGATTCGAATGGCGCAGGCGTTCACGCGAGCCGCACGGGACACTTCAGGTATATTCATATCTCCGAGCTATTGATATTCCAGGAACCCGGCTCAAGTCCAGCCCCATAAACAGTTGCCGGGGCCGCCAAAACTTCGCAGGGATGCAAGGCTTCGCGCAGGGCTTGGGCCTCCGGCCTGGCTACGGCCACGAATAGCGCCGGCAATCCCAAAGCGGTAACTTGTCCCAACGCGACGCGGATCAACTCCGCCGCAGCCGGAACGGCATTGCTGGCAAAGCAGGATAGATGTGCGCTGCGCAGTTCCGAGCCGTCCCCGGTAATCAGCCGCTTGGCCTTTCGGGTATCTTCCAGCATGCCACACGCTGAGCCATCGGGTTTCATCAGCCAGACTGGCGTGATTTCGGAACGTTGCCGGGCGTCGCCGACGGGACAGGCAAAATGCCCGCGACTCAACCGTTGATAACAAGCCAAGCCGGCTTGCCGAGTCGTTTGAAAATGGCCGGGATTATTTTTTATGCAATCCTTGTTAACCAAAATGCGAAGGACCATGAGCTGGCTTAAATTCTGGAAAACCGGAATGCCAGCGCGCCCAGTGTAGGCTCCGGGTGTCTGCGCTGTCCCATCCATGACCACGCCGAATGCCGCCTTGACTTTCGGCCGGAGCCTGGCTTCCGCTGCGCGCGCCAGTCGTATCAGGACCGTGCCACCACGGGCGGCCGCGGCGATTTTTAGGTCACCAATATAGGCGGCTGCGCGTTCCGTTCCGTCCGGCATCCACAATTGGCGGACCGCTGTTCCCAGCACACCGGCAATGCGGCCTTCATTTTCGGCAATAAAACAGGTCTCGTCGCCGATGGCTCGAAAAAATAAAGTGTAATCCTCGCCGTGCGTGATGCGGAAAAATTTCCCCGGTCCCAAGGGATAAGTGAAAGGAAGCTCGAACTCCGCGAGTGCATGCGCCAACGCCGGAGGGGGCGAACCGGAAATCTGGTGAAGCTTCATCGCTTTCTCCCGAGATGGAGGCCACGGTAAAAGAAACTCCTGTCACGCTGGTGCAAAGCGTTGGTGTAGTCCTGCTGCCATTCGAACTGTTCGCCCAGCGCCTGGATGTCCAGACTTGAGTTTAGCTGGCGAATGAAGGTCCAGCCTCCGGGACGCAGTGCGTGGCAGACAAGATCAAGAGTGGACCGGGCGTCCTCAGGAGCCAGCCAATCCAGGATATTGGAAAGGTGGATGAAATCAAAGGACTCCGATTGCCCTCGCAGCACCTCGGTCATGCCTGTGACTGTCCAGAGAACTTCGGGCATGCGGGCCGGCGCAGTTGCTCGCAGCCAAGGGTACTCGGCTGCCCGCGGGAAATGCCCTTGCAACAATTGCCACAAATAAGGATTGTCCACGGCCGGCAGCGTGGCCAAGGCGTGCCGTGTGCGGCGGGCAAAGTGCCGCGAGAATGGTTCACAGCGATTTCGCGTTGCGGCCTCACCGAATAATCCAACCAGATTTGGCAGACTCATCACGGAATCGAAAGCAGCGTCGAGATTACGGCCAAGGTGCGTGGCGGGATCGGCCCGGCGCGATTGTTCTGCGGGGTCGCGGAGTTGAAGCAAAGCGGTAAGTTCAACGGCGACGCCAGCGAGCGCTTCGCGCAGTTTTGAGAACAAGCCTTCGTAACGTCCAGCCTGATCCGGCCCCAGTTTCGCGATGAGATCGATGGAACCCAGTGCGTCCACCGGCAGTTCCAAGGCTTGCAATTCGCGGATCAAATATTGCTGGCGTTCAGCCACAGGCATGACCGCATGTCCAAGAATGGCGAGCCGTTGATTCGCCCCGGCGGTGTCCAGCAATCGGAGTTTCAAGCGGCAAAGCGCAATCTGCGCCGGGTTCGGATCGACCAGATGCAAACGGGCAACTTGCGGCGCGCTGGCCAAAGCCGCTGCGGTACATCCTCCGGACGCAACCATCAAAACTTCAGCTCCGGCATCCAAGCGTGCAACAATCGCTTGGTCCAAGGTGGCGTCCTCCCGCACCTGTGCGAAAGCGATCGGTTGGCGGGCAAGTTCGAGAACCCAGGGGGCGAGCTTTGTTTCCATTTTGGGGTGAAGCAAACCGATGCCTGCCTTCATTGCGGCAATCCTACTTCCCTGCTCCCGGCTTTCAAGAATGTTCTCCGCAGCGCCAAGAACAAGAGGAGAGCCGCAAGCAGATCCACTCCATAATGGAACCGCAGGTAAATTGTCGAAGCCAGCAACCCCAACAACGGAACCGCCATCAGCCAAAACCGCCGCCGGACATTACGCCAATCATGATCCAACAGGATGCAGGTGATCATGACATGCAAGCTGGGGAAAACATCGTAGCCCGAAGACCCGGTGGCGACTACTTTCGCGACCAGTCGCGTGATAGCTCCGCCCACGAGCGGCTCCTTAAAAAGTTCCGGGTAGGCGAAGGCTGGTCCGATGGCCGGAACCAGGAGATAGCCAGCGAAGCCGATGGCAAAGCCCGTGAACAGATAATCGCTCAACTGTTGGCTGGCGGTGTTGGGAACCAGTGCAGCGTGCAGCACCACAACAAATAGATAGAGGTGGTAAGTCAGGTAGCAGAGGCTCATCAGGTCAGTAAGCCGCGCGGTGACGATTCGTTCGCAGAAAATCGCGGGCGTTTGTCCAAACATTGCTTCATCGATGGCCAAAAGGTTTCCATCACGAAGTTTTGTTCCCAGAGCAGGAGTGACGTGAGCGACCACGCAGTAGAACCAAAGGACAAAGGCAAAAGAGGCCAGAAAACGAATTCTCGGCTGGAAGGTATTGGTCTTGTCGCGACACGCAAAGACCACCGCAACATACAGTCCTGCTGCAGTCGCCACTTCGAGCAGAACAAAGTTTGAGGAGTTGCCGGCCAACAGCAGGGCGAACATCGTGCCGAGGCCGAGCGTGGCCAATGCCATTTCGTGCACCGCAAAAGGGTGCCGGGACGGAATCGAGAGGCCAGTTCCGTCACCCACGCAATTTGGCTTTCCCCAGTGGACTGCGGCGCAGGCTCTTCACCACGAACTCGCACACGAACGCGAAATACGAGCGGATAAACGGAGCTCCTAAAGCTTTCAGGTCATCACGCAAAGTCTGATGCAGTCTGGGAAGATTGTACCAAGGAATGCCGGGGTAAAGATGATGTTCCAGATGATAGTTCTCATTGCACATGAAGAATGCGGTCACGGGGTTGGTGAGAATTGATCGTGTCCCGAGCACCATGTCTGATTGATGTTCCAGAAAGGTGTGTTGGCTCATACCGCGAATATTAACCAGCGTGTTGATGATGAGCATTGGAATCAGCCAACCGTGGATGAGCAAGAGCCAGGGGATTGAACATACCGCGCCCGCCACCAAAATGGCCAGCAGGCAAGTCTCGAAAATAATCCAGCGCCGAGCCGAGGATGTTCCATGGCGAAATCCGAGAATCGGAATGGCCACAATGTAAACCGGATAGCCGATGATGAGTCGGCCCCAATGCATCGCGAATTCGAGCCAGGTCCAACTGGTATAATTGGCGTAGTGATCCGGGTCGCCCGCCTCGCCAAGGTGATTATGATGTTTCAGGTGAAGCACCTTATAAGCGGAATAGTTTTGGAGCACCGGTTGGGCGCAGGCTATGCTCAACGCGCGGTTCCACCAAGGACGACGAGACAACGAACCATGAACCCCTTCATGGGTGAACAAGCTGATTCCGTGCAGAGAAGCCGCAGCAAGGAGATAGAAGGGAATATTGGCCACATAGACCCATACACTGCCGTCCCATGCCTGAGCCAGCCAGAACGCCGCGCCCGCTGTCCCCAAATAAAGGATCAGGAAGATGACCAACCGGACATAGTGCCTGGGTCCGACACGATGCAGCGCCTCCATCAAACCGGGATCCAGAGACAACCGTTCATCCAAGCCGGGTGCGGCGGTTGGTGAGGATACCCGATTAGGAATCTCCTTTTGCGGCATTAATAAGATAATAGCTTCGAAAGGCGCAGCCGCAAGAAAAAGTCCGGCGGAGTATTCCAAGCGGGCAGCCGGTGGATAGGCAGCTTTTTGGCTTGCGCATCCGGGGTGAAATTCAGACTGTCATTTGCATCCGGCAGGGATAGATTTCCGCCGACAACTTTCACGCAGAAAAATATTTATGCTAAAACAAGGCATCCTGAATCCAGCACTCGCATCGTTGCTGTGCCGGTTTCGCCATACCAACTGGCTGGTGATTGCGGATCGCGGGTTTCCGTATTGGCCGCAATTGGAGACGGTGGATATCAGCCTGGTCGATGACGTGCCGACCGTGCGGCAGGTGTTGGCGGCGCTCAAGGGACGTTACACTGTCGGCGAGGCGTTCATGGCCAAGGAGTTCAAAGGGCAAAACGATGCAAAGACACTTGCGGAGTATCAAGCGTTGCTGCCGGATGCAAAGATTACCTTTGAGCCGCATGTCGATTTCAAAAAGCGGGTGCCGCTGGCGATGGGTTTGATTCGCACTGGCGACACTACGCAGTACGGAAATATCGTGTTGCAGTCCGCGTAAACGGCAAGTCGTACGCAAGCCAAGCATATAAGACCATCATCCGTAACATGGAGTGTTGCATGTGTGAAATTCGCGCATAATGAGTGATTTTTGACCGGGGCCTCTTCTGTCTGGAATTCAGCTTCAAAAAAACCTTGCGGTAGGCAGCGACGGATTGCATTATTCGGCCTCCAAGAAGCACCATTAACCAATAAAACTAGCTATGATTAAATCCATCGGAAAGTTTACCCTAGCCAGCCTTTTGGCGGCCATCGTTTTGGGAGTGCCCGTCCGGGTAGCGGCGGCAGACATGCCCAGCGAAAAAGCAGCTCCCACCGAGAAAGCTCCGGAAGCCAAAGCCAAGGCCAAGAGCCTCCCTTTCACGGGCAAGCTGGGCGCAGTCGATCAGTCAGCCAAGACCCTCACTCTGGATGAAAAGACCAAACGGACTTTCCAGATTACCTCGGAAACCAAGATCACCAAGAGCGGCAAACCGGTCACGCTCGAAGAGGGAGTGGTGGGCGAACCGGTATCCGGTTCCTACCAAAAAGGGGATGACGGCAAGTTAACGGCCAAGTCAGTCCATTTTGGCGGCAAAGCGGCGGTCGAAGGCGAAATGAAAAAGAAGAAGAAAGAGGCAGTGCCGGCCGCAGACGCAGCTCCCGCAATGAAATAACAACCTTTGCTTACTTAATTACGAGGCAGGCCAGGGGGCCTGCCTTTTTTGTTGCCGTGAATTAACGACGCCACCAACCGGTCTTGCCATGGGCTTTCGGTGATTCGTCCTGGGCAAATTGTTGCACCAACAACTGGCTGCGGGCGGAGGTCAAAGCCATGATGAATTCATCATAGCTCTGAAAACGGTCCGCCGGATTCTTGGCCATGGCCCGGACCAGGGCATCACTGCCGGGTTGGCTGACCTCGGGAATCACCTGATTTGGCGGGGTTAAAGGGGTGTTCACATGCGCGACGACCACTTCTTCCACAGTGGGCGCCTCAAAGGGAACATGGCCGGTCAAGGCATGATAGAGCGTGCCGCCGAGGCTGTACATATCGGAAAGAAACGTCTCCGGTTCACGTTTGATCTTTTCCGGCGCGACATAATACGGCGTTCCCCATGCGCTTTCGTCGGGGTTGTGTTCCGCCTCAGCTTTGCGGGCCAATCCAAAATCCACGAGCTTGGGTTCGTTATCGGTGTTGAAAAGAATGTTGCCCGGTTTGATATCGCGATGAAGAAAATTATGCTTGAGAGCGAGGTCCAACGCGGAGGCGACCTTGATGCCGACGTCGAGCACGTCCAATTCCGGCAGGCGTTGGGATAATTCAATACGGCCATCCAGGCTGCCTTGATCGGCCAGTTCCATGACGAGATATTTGCGGCCTTCAGCTTCGTCAAAAGTATAGATATGGATGATGTTGGTATGGTTCAAAGAGGCGCAGGCCCGGGCTTCCCGATAGAAACTTTCCAGCGCCTCGGGGTCATTGGCCAGTTCCGCCTTCATTACCTTAAAAGCAACCTCCCGCTCCAAGACCATGTCATAGGCGCGATAGACCGCTCCCATGCCGCCAGCAGCGATAAATGCGCGTAATTCAAACTGTCTCACGCGCATGGGCATCATGACGGCATAGCCACATTTGGGGCATGGCGACGTGGCCAGCGGTTGTAAATCGCCTGGGATAAACACCTTGGCACTACAGCCGGCGCAAGTTACCATGCGCAACTGCTTCCTGTCGTCTCCTGTTACAGTTGTCACGGGTTTATAATAGCATTTTGCGTTCCCACCACAAGTTTAGAAGTAATTAGATTTTTTTTGAGGCTGCAGCCGAGCGCATTTACGATGGGAATGTCCCACTGCCGCAAGGGTTTGGCACATTCGGCAAAAACGCGTCAGCGCCGGCCCCAGTTAAAAATTTGACAGAATGGTCGGAATAATGTTTCATAGGGGCTGTTGAGTTGAAATGAACACCACGTTTACAATTAAAAACCTGTGCGCCATGAGCGGTAAGCGCCAAATGTCCGTCATTTGGCACCGCGTATCGTGGTCCACTGGCATCGTGGGAGGAAGTTTCTAAGCAAGAATACATAGAATTTCAAAAAGCCCGCGATTGCCAGTCAATCGCGGGTTTTTTGTTTAAACAAGCTCCGTCCGATGGGGCGGAAAACCATAAAAAAGAAAGAAAACAACATGAATGATAATAATTATAGAACGCTGCGGACAAGGTTCGCGCCCGACACCCGGTTCCGGGTGAAGGCGGTGCCTTATCGGGCCACAGAAACGACGGCCTTGGAACAGCTCAAGCAACGGCTCTTGTTGCAATTGCTGGGTCAGACAATGGATCCGGAGCAGAACGCGCTGTTACGGCGGGCCGCAAATGACGCCGCTGCCCTGGCCTGGGCAACCTATTGTCCGCTGCTCCTTTTCCCCGCCCTGTTGGAAGAGAAGGCGCAGGTGGCATTGCTGCAGGACCAACACCAGCAGGAAGTCCGTCAACGGAGCCAGAACCTGGCGCTTGAGGCGGCATGAGCACACACCTGATCAACGCAGTGATCGCGCGCTGGGGAGTCGTTTCCACGGACGAAATTTCGTCCGTGGAAACGGCTCCTTACCGCGATTCCTTGCGGCTGTCCGGCGGCAATTAACTGCCGGCGTTTGGCTGATGGCAAATTCGTGACTGGGCCGTTCCTGCGTGAGCAGGAGCGGACAGTGCCTTGACCTCGTCCAAAAGCGCAGAGACAACCGGTAAGGCGCCACACGTTTCCAACGCGGGCAAAACGGATTGTGTTTGACCGCATTTTGCGCAACGCCGAAGGTTCCGGGGTGGTTGTTGATCACGTTTCGGTTAATCCATGGATGATGGCGCCGTTCGGCGTTCTGCTGGCGATGATTGCGCTGGCGCCGTTGTTCTTTGCCCGCTGGTGGGGCAGGCATTTTCCCAAGGTGGCCGGCGGGTTGGCGGCGGTGGTGCTCGCGTATTATTTTTTTGGGATCCAAGGAGCTTCAGCGCATATTTGGCGCACGGCGCATGAATATTTCAGCTTCATCGCCTTGATCGGCTCGCTGTTTGTCGTTTCCGGCGGGATTCACATCAATGTGAAAGGTGAGGCAACACCTTTTGCGAACGTCCTCTTTCTGCTGATCGGTGCGGTGCTGGCGAATATTCTTGGCACCACCGGAGCTTCGATGCTCCTCATCCGCCCCTGGCTGCGCATGAACAAATACCGTGTGACCGGCCACCACGCCGTGTTTTTCATTTTCATTGTCGCGAATGTGGGCGGGTGCCTGACGCCCATTGGCGATCCCCCGCTCTTCCTGGGTTACCTGATGGGCGTGCCGTTCTGGTGGGTGCCCGAGCATTGCCTGCCGGTGTGGGGCGTGGGCGTGGGGATTCTGCTACTGATGTTTTTCGTGGTGGACCAGCGTAATTATCTGCGCGCGCCGCGGGAAATTCGCGAGAAGGAAACCGGAGCAGGTGAACAGTGGCGGTTTGAGGGGCTGGGAAACATTTGCTTTCTCATCATTATCCTAGTGGCGGTTTTCCTGCCGCAGCCGCTGTTCCTGCGCGAAGGTTTGATGGTGGCCGCCGCGCTGGGCTCCTATTTCACGACGCGCAAGTCGGTGCATGAAGCCAATCACTTTAACTTCCATCCCCTCCAGGAAGTGGCGATTTTGTTCATCGGCATCTTTGCCACGATGATGCCGGCGTTGGATTGGTTGCAGGTCAATGCCGACGCGCTGGAAAAAGCCACGCCAGGATTTTTCTATTGGGGCTCCGGCATTCTCTCCAGCGTGCTCGATAATGCGCCAACTTATCTCTGCTTTTTGCGGGCGATTGTGGGACGCCTGGTGGATCCGAGCGTGGTCAGCCAAGTGCATGAGCTTATCCAGATGCATGGCACGGCGGGATTGGCACAGTTGACCGGAGCGCACGCGGAGGAAATCCGGCAGACCTTCGCCGTGCTGCAAAAATATCAGGCGGCGGACCTGGCGCGGGGAACGGTGGGGACGGACCAGATTGCGATCGCGTCCCTGCTCGGCAATCTCAAATACAGCACCCATATCCTGGCGATCAGCATCGGCGCGGTTTTTTTTGGCGCGGGCACGTACATTGGCAACGGCCCGAACTTCATGGTGAAGTCCATCGTGGATCAGCAGAAGATTCACACGCCCGGTTTTCTCGGCTATATATTTAGATATGCCCTGCCCTGCCTGGTGCCAATGCTGTTGATTGTGTGGTGGCTGTTCTTCTGGCATTAAGTGGCCCGCTTCCAGCATTGAAAAGCTTTTCTTTCCAAATCATACTTCAGCGATGCAGGCCATGTTGTGCGCGAAGCGCCATTATAATAAATCGGAAAGTCAGTGTTGCTTGAGATAACCGGCATGCGTTCGCTGTACAACATCATCTTCCTTTTTTTCTTCGTGCTGTCGTCCCCGTATTACTTTTTACGGATGTGGCGGCGCGGCAACTGGCAAAAGGGATTCAGCCAGCGTTTCGGCAATTACGACACCAAAATCAAACAATCCCTCACCAATCGTCAGGTGCTCTGGATGCATGCGGTCAGCGTGGGCGAGATGAATGTGTGCGTGGAGCTGATTCGCGCCCTGGAACCGCGCCTGCCCAACATCAAAATTGTCGTCTCGACCACCACCACCACGGGCATGGGCGAACTGCAAAAGAAAATGCCGCCGCACATCGGCAAAATTTATTATCCCATCGACCGCCGGAAGTTTGTGGCGCGGGCGCTGAACACGATTCATCCGGATGCCGTCATCCTGGTGGAAGCGGAGATCTGGCCGAATTTCATCTGGCGCGCGCGCGCGCTCGGCACGCCGATGTTTTTGGTGAATGCCCGGCTGTCGGATCGCTCCTATCCGCGTTACAAGCGGTTTGGTTTTCTGTTTCGCAAACTGTTTGGCGCGTTCACCGGTGTTGGCGTGCAGAGTGAGGAGTATGCGGCCAAGTTACGCGAAGTGGGCTGCCGACCCGAGGCGGTGCATGTGCTGGGGAACTTAAAATTTGACGCCGCCAAACTGAATCCCGGCAAAGCGCTGGATGTGCCGGGCCTGCTTAAACAATTGGGTGTGCCGGAAGATGCCCTGTTGCTGGTGGCCGGCAGCACGCATGACGGCGAGGAGAAAATTCTGACGGAGCAATTTCTCCGATTACGCGCGCGGCATCCCAAATTGTTTTTGGTGCTCGTGCCCCGGCATTTCGAGCGCGCCCGCGATATCGCGCGGGAGCTGAGCAAGCAAGGGCTAAAACTTTTCCAGCGTTCGGAAATCACGCCGGAGACGCGCATGGCGCCGGGTTCGTTGGAATGCCTGCTCGTCAATACCACCGGTGAATTGATGAACTTTTACCAGCAGGCGAGCCTCGTGTTTGTCGGCAAAAGTTTGACGGCCAAGGGCGGCCAGAATCCAATTGAACCGGCGGCACTGGGCAAGGCGATTGTGTTCGGCCCGAACATGCAAAACTTTGCGGACGTGGCGCGGATTTTCGTTTCGCAACGCGGGGCGATTCAGGTGCGTGATGCCGTGGAATTGGAACAGACGCTGGATGAATTGATTGCCAATCAGACGCGGCGCGAAGAGTTGGGCAACAACGCGCAAAAAATCGTGCGGGAAAACCAGGGTGCGGTGGCGCGGACGGTGGAGATGATTGTGCGCCACCTCGAGAGCGACGATCATTACGTTGCGCCGGCAAAATAACCGCGGGCCGATGGTGAACTAGCCGAGGATGCGGCGGCCTTCGTCGAGGAAGATGCCCTTGAAGTTCATCTCCAATGCCTGCGCGTTGGTGGCCTTGGCGAGCGCGTCCTTCTCTGAAATCTTGCCGTCCTTGACGAGTTGGAACAGCGCCTGGTTGAAATTCTGCATCCCGTCATCCGTCCCGGTTTCGATTGCCGCCGACAATTTGTCGAGCCGGTTTTCTTCCAGCAATTTTTTCACGGTGCCGGTATTGATGAGAATCTCCAGCGCGGGCGTCATGCTGCCGGCAATGGTCGGCACCATGCGCTGGCAAATCACCGCCTGCAACGTACCCGCCAGTTGACGGCGAATTTGTTCCCGCTCTTCGGCCTTGAAAAAATCCAGGATGCGCCCAACGGACTGCGAGGCGTTTGTGGTGTGCAGCGTGGAGAGCACGAGATGCCCGGTATCGGCGGCGCTCATGGCGGCCGTAAAGCTGGTGGCGTCGCGCATTTCCCCGATCATGATGATGTCCGGGTCCTGCCGCAGCACATGCTTGAGCGCGTGCGGAAAAGAAAGCGTATCCAGGCCCACTTCGCGCTGCTCAATCACCGATTGATTGTCCTCAAACACAAACTCGATGGGGTCTTCCATCGTGACGATGTGCTTCTTGCTCGTCGCATTGATATGCTCGATCATCGCAGCCAGCGTCGTCGATTTGCCGCTGCCGGTGGAACCCGCCACCAGCACGATGCCCCGCGGCGATTCGGCAATTTTCTTGAGCGTTTCCAGCAAGCCCAATTCCTGAAAGCTCGGCACGTTCGTTTTCACGTAACGCATCGCGAGACACATCGAACCGCGCTGTTGAAAAAGATTGGTGCGAAAGCGTCCGGTGCCCGGCTCGTAGTAGGAAAAATCAATCTCCCGCTCCTCATCAAAACGCTTTTGCAAATGGACGGGGATGATGGTCTTCACCACCATGTTCATCCAGTCCTCGGTCGGCTGCGGACTTTCGATGGCGATCAACTGACGATTAATGCGGAAGACCACGGGCGTGCCGACTTTGACGTGAATGTCCGACGCGCCGCCTTCAACGGCGAGCCTCAAGATGCGGTGAAATAATTCCATGCCCGGGAGTTAGCAGATTAAAATCACCCGGCTCAGGAATAGGCGAGCAGATTCAAACGCGCCTGCGACTGCTTGGAGAGACTCGTGAAAACCATCGAGATCGTGTAGCCGCTGTGACGATTCCCATTGCACGCCACCACCACGCCGGTGCAGTTCACCCGGCCGGCATCGCGACTCGATTGCAGCGACACCGTCATTTCCGTCCAGGGAGCAATCGGCGCCGCCGTGCGAAAGGCCACGCCATTTTTATGGATGCGCACCTCGCTGGGCGCGAGGGACAAACGGGTCTGCCGAGCCTCAACCGTCAGGGCTTGAAATTCACCAGCCGAATCAGCTTTTCTTGCGCTCATAGTAGTAAATTAAAATAGCATAATCTGGACGCTCGTCAATGGCCGCCTACCATTCAATGACCGCCGCGCCCCACGTCAAACCCGCGCCAAACACCACCAGCAAAATCAAATCGCCACGCTGAATCCGCTTCGTCGCCACCGCTTCATCGAGCGCAATCGCCACCGACGCCGCCGACGTATTTCCGTACTTATCCAGATTCACGAACAACTGCTCCTGCTTGGCGCCCAACCGCTCCGCCACCGCATCGATGATGCGCCGGTTGGCCTGGTGCGGGATGATGCATTTGATCTGCGTGATGTCTATCTCACAGCGCCGCAAGGACTCCTGCGCCGCCGTGTTCATCGCCTGCACCGCGTTCTTGAACGTTTCCTTGCCGTCCATCCGCAAAAAATGCAAACCCGCCGAGACCGATTCCGCGCTCGCCGGACAACGACTGCCGCCGCCGGGCATCGAAAGCAAATCCGCCTTCTGACCGTCTGAGCCCATGCACGCCGTGAGCAATCCGTGCGAATCCGGACGATTCTGCAATATCGCCGCGCCGGCGCCGTCGCCGAACAACACGCACGTATTGCGATCCGTCCAATTCACAATCGACGAAAGCTTTTCCGCGCCGATGACCAACACCGTGTTGTAGGTGCGGGACATGATAAATTGCTGCCCAATCTCCAACGCAAAAATAAATCCCGAACACGCCGCCTCGATGTCAAATGCCGCCGCGCGATACGCGCCAATCTTTTGTTGCACCAAACACGCGGTGGACGGAAACGGCATGTCCGGCGTAATTGTCGCCACGATGATTAAATCGATTTGCTCCGCCTTCACGCCGGCCATTTTCATCGCCTTCAACGCCGCGTTTGTGGCGAGGTCGGAGGTATATTGATCGCTGGCGGCGACGCGACGCGAACGAATGCCGGTGCGGGAGAAAATCCATTCATCCGAAGTATCGACCATCTTTTCCAAATCCGCGTTGGTGATGATGCGCTCGGGCACGTACGAGCCGACGCCGGAAATGGAACAGGTGCGGCCCTGGAAATTAAAATTCGCGCGCGGGTTCTTGAACTTTTTGCTGGGAGCGGGTGTGCTCATGCGGCGACAGAGGTGGGTGTACCGGGTTTGGCCGCCGCCAGTCGCGCCGTCGCGCGTTTCAATTCCTCGCAAATCGTCTGATTAATCTGATGTTGCACTGCTTCGGTGGTGATGCGTATGGCATTCATGATCGACCGCTCTTTCGCCGAGCCGTGACATTTCATCACGCTTCCATTCAACCCCAGCAACGGCGCGCCGCCGTAGGCTTCCGGGTCCATGCGACGCTTGATGGCGCGCAGGCCGTTTTGCGCCAGGTAGGCGCCGAGCTTCCGTTTGGGGTTGCGGCTCAACTCCTGTTTTAACATGGTAATCATCGCCCCCGCAAGTCCTTCGCACGTCTTCAACACCACGTTCCCCACGAAACCGTCGCACACCACCACATCCACGCGGTTGGCAAATAGATCGTAGCCCTCCACGTTGCCGATGAAATTAATATCAATCTCTTTGCAGAGCTTGAACGCCTCCTGGGTCAACTCGTTCCCCTTGGTCTCCTCCGTGCCGACATTCAACAACCCCACGCGCGGTTTTTTGTAGCCGAGAATCTCCCGTGAATAAACGCTCCCCATCACCGCGTATTGCAACAGATGAATCGGCTTGCACTCGGAGTTCGCGCCGGAATCCAGCAACACAAATTGATTGTCCGGTCCGGGAATCACCGTGGCGATGCCTGCGCGCTCCACTCCGGGCAACGGCCGCAACATCACCGTGGCGGCCGCGAGAATCCCGCCCGTGTTCCCCAGGGAAATCACCGCATCGGCCTTGCCGTCGCCCACCAATTCAATGGCGCGCGACATCGAGGAATCCTTCTTCTTGCGGAATGCCGCCGTCGGCTTGTCCTCCATGGTCATCACTTCGCTGGCGTGGACCACCTGGAGACGCTCATCGCGCAATCCAGTTGAGCGCAAGGCGGCTTGGATCTCCTCCTGGTTGCCGACGAGGAACAGCGCGGTTAAATTCTTTTTATCCGCATCCAACGCCCGCCTGACGCCTTCGATGACGACCCCACAACCGTGGTCGCCACCCATGACATCCACTACGATTCGCATAAATGGAAAGAAGGCAGAACGGTATTCACCGGCCCCGCAATCTCACACTACGATGAATCAGGAGCCGGCGGTGATGGTAATAACCTGGCGGCCCTTATAGAAACCGCACGCGGGACAGACCCGGTGAGGCACGAAAGGCGCGGCGCACTGCGGACAGATGCTCAGTTGTGGCAGGGTCAGCACGCTGTTATAAGCGCGACGTTGACGTTGACGACTGTGTGATGGTTTACGCTTGGGAACACCCATAATTCTTTAAAATTTTAATTTGTTTAAATCGGCCCAAGCAGACGAAACATCTTTAGTCTGACCTGCACCACTGCTACTGCTCTTCTTCTTCTTGCCGGCTGCCTTTTTTGGCAATCCGCCACACTCCGCTTTACACAACGGGTGTTGCGGAAACTCAAGGAGAATATCTTCCCTGATATAAGGCGTCAAGTCCACGCAATCATTGCTGATGGCGACCCTATCCTCCCCTTCCAACGGCAAATGCACCGCCCAATTCGGCAATTCCAGCCGGTAATCAAACGGCTTCAGGCACCGCACACACTCACATTCCAGCGTCAATTCCAGGCTCCCCGTCGCCAAAAAGCTGTGATCCACCTTCTGCACCTCCAAATCATACAATAACGGCTGTTTCAGGTGAATCAGCTCATCGATACTTTCCATATCCAGTTCAGCCACAGGCAGTTCGCCCTCCAGCTGCACCGCATCCTCTTCCAAATGACGTATATTTACCAACAAAGCCATAATAATCAGCTCCTTACGCCTCGGACTCTACCACGAGATGGCTCATCAATGCCTTTTGCACATGCGCCGGCACAAATGCGCTCACGTCACCCCCCAGCCGCGCGATTTCCTTCACAATCCGCGAACTCAGGAAGGTGTAAGTATCCTTTGGCATCATAAAAATAGTTTCCACACGTTCGTTCAGCTTACGATTCATCAAGGCGAGCTGAAATTCAAATTCAAAGTCCGAGATAGCCCGCAACCCCCGCACAATCGCCTGAGCCGACCGACTCTCCACATAATCCACCAACAACCCGCCAAACGAATCCGCCTCCACGCTCGGCAAATGCTTCACCGCCTCCGTCACGAGGTCCAGCCGTTCCTCCAGCGTGAACAGCGGATTTTTGCTCTCATTTTTGGCCACCGCCACGATGACGCGATCGAACAGCTTCGTCGCCCGCTGGATGACATCCAGATGACCATTGGTAAGCGGATCGAAACTCCCGGGATAAATGACCGTTCGCATGGCCCGTAACCTACCAAATATGCTGCAAATACCCAAACAAAAAGGAAAAGGCGCTCCAACCATAAATTGCCAGAACCATGTCAAAACACGTCTCATAAAAAAATACCTAGTTTCGGCGACTTGCCACCTTGACTGACCTTGTTGTCCCCACAATGGCCGTGCGCAAGCACCTCCACCCATAGGACTGAAAGCCCGCATGCGATATTGTCCCCTCCCCATCGTCCTCGTCGTCGTCCTCGCTTTTCCCCATAATGGCCGTGCGCAAGCACCCATAAAAAATTCATTCTTAAATTATCTTGACTGGCCTTGTCCATCCTTAAGGCTGCCTTGACTATCCTTAAATTCCCCCCCCTGACTAGCCCGGTTGTGGTCGGTGCTGTTGTCCCCAGGGTGACCAGTCCGGAAGGACCCCGCCGGTTTTCGACTCGGAACCCTGAACTCAAAACTCTGAACATCTTGTATCTTTTCATATTGTCTGTCCGCTAGGACAAAAAACAACTTGGTATTACCTTGACTACCTTAGTTGATCTTAGTTTTACCTTGACCAGCCTCCCGTTTCCGAATCCCACAAGGCTGAAAGCCCGCCATGTGATAGCCTGGGCTGAAACGAGCACCAGCGAGCGCAGGCCCAGGTAAACCATCCCCAACCCGCCAAGCGCTGTAAGCGCGACACAAAACCGCCCACCGCCGCAGCATTGGCGACCCGTCCGGAAGGACCCCGGTCCCATCGTCGTCGTCGTCGTCGTCGTCGTCGTCGTCCTCGATCCCCTTCCCAATAGTGCCAGTACGGAATCACCCTCCGCGTTCTCCGCTTGCTCCCATTGCTCCCCGCCTTGTGCCAGGTCACCTTTGCGAACTCTCCGCGACTCCGCGACTCCGCGGTGAACTCCCTCACTCCGAACTTTCTTATCGTTCATCTTATCGATTCAACCACATCCCCAACTCCGTGGATGTCGCTCGTGTCGCTCCTGTCGCTCAGCTTTTTTCGAAGAAAACCCCAACCCTCCCCTTTGTTTAATAGGCTTTGATGCGTTCCAACCTCCCAAATTGTGAAAAACCCGATTCTTTCCCTTCCCGATCGTCGTCGTCGTCCTCGTCGTCGTCGTCGATTCCATTTCTTCTCCCACCTTCGTGCCCTTCGTGATCTTCGTGGTGAAAATCCATTCCCTCCCTTCCCATCCGTGTTTATCCGTGTGCATCCGTGGTTAAAAATCCTTTACCTTCCCCCATTGGCTGTCCGCAAGCACTTGACACCTGTCTCAAATGACACTATCCATAGTATCAAATGAGTAACGCCCTGCCCAAGCCTACGACGAAAAAATCAGCTCGCGCAGGCATCGGCCTCGTCAGCTATTACATCCACGGCACCGCCGCCAATTTCACCCAACCCAAAATCATCGCCGCCCTCCAAGCCGGCCTGCCCGTTACCGAATTGCAAGACCTCCAAACCAGCCTTGCCCTCCCCATGGACAAACTCGGCGCCAAACTCGGCATCTCCAAGGCCACCCTCCATCGCCGCAAACTCGGCGGACGACTCGAACCCGCCGAATCCGACCGCGTTGTCCGCTTCGCCCGGCTCATGGGCAAAGCCGTCTCCGTTTTGGAATCCCAAGACAACGCCCGCCGCTGGCTCAACTCGCCCCAGGTCGGACTCGGCGGCGCCGTCCCACTGGACTACGCCGAAACCGAAATCGGCGCGCGCGAAGTCGAGGACCTGCTCGGCCGCATTGAATACGGGGTCTATTCCTGATGCCCACAGCCTGGCGCATCGTCCGAGCCAAACTCGCCCCCACCGCCTTTTCCGGTGAAGGCGCGGCCCTGTTCGGTGGACGCTGGAACTCGCGCGGCGTGAGGCTCGTTTACACCAGCAGCACCAAATCACTGGCGGCACTGGAAACCCTGTTACACCTAAACCCGCCCATCCCCTTAAAGTACGTCCTCATCCGGTTGGA
>JAQGPA010000123.1 GCA_028293325.1 Pedosphaera sp.
CTCCGCGAAGGCAATGGCGGTGGCCTTGCCAATGCCTGACGTTCCGCCCGTTACCAAAGCGACTTTGTTTTCGTAAGAATTGTTTTTCATGATAATCGTATTGATTTGTTACTCCTTGAAGATAAATGCCACAGTTTTGCCCGGTCAGATAGAGCGCAATGCTATTTTTGCCCGTTTTGTGAAAGGGTCCTGGAATAATGACATGGGAACCCCGCCGAAGTGGCGGAAGCTGTTCTCCAGGCAACGGATGAAGCACTCCGTGGTATGCCCAATACGCAATGCTTCCCTTAAAGTGGCTGGTTTTCATTCGACCCTTCGTGGCTGGTTTTGACTGACCGCTGACACAAGAGGCTGCAAACAAAGGGGATTGTTCGAAGCCATCTCATAAATATCCACAGCGGCGTTTTGGAAAGGAAAACAGAAGGGGAGGAAACACAGAAAACGATTTAGCCAGGGAAGTAACGGCCGATCTTTGGGCCGGCCACTTCGTTGTTCGTCGGTCACAGCCCCCTTTGGGGATGCTCCCTCCTCTCGCCTCGTGGCCAGCCCAAATCTCTGGCCGCGCCATCTGTGGTTGTTTATGAGGTGCCTTCCGGGCTTTTTCTTTGCAAAAAGCTGAGCGACACGAGCGACACGAGCGACAGCCGCGATTTAGGGGATGTGATTAAATCGCCACGATGAACAATAAAAAAGTTCGGATTTTTGGGTGGGAATTTAACCGCGGAGGCGCGGAGTCGCGGAGAGTTCGCAAAGGCGGCCTGGCACAAGGCGAGGAGCAATGGGAGCAAGCGGAGAGCGCGGAGGGTGCTTCCGCACGGGGCATTATTGGGAAGGGGATCGAGGACGACGACGAGGATGGGAGGGGGAAAAGGGCAACCCTCACCCCATTCCCTCTCCCGTCCGAGTGCTTCCGCACGGGTCATCAAGGGAGTGTGGAGTTGGGGGATCGACGACGAGGACGACGACGAGGACGAACAGGGAACCGGCAGGGTCCTTCCGGACGGGTCACCAATGCTGCGGCGGTGGGCGGTTTTGTGTCGCGCTTACAGCGCTTGGGTGTGTGGGTCTTTTTTCCTGGGGCTTGCAACCCAGGCTATCACATGGCGGGCTTTCAGCCCTGTGCAGTTGCTTGCGCTCGGGGCACTATGGGCCTTATGGGCAGTCAAGGCTGGTCAAGGTTGGGCCTTAAAATTAAGGCGGGGTTTAAGGGGATTTAAGGTGATTTAAGAATGGAATTTTTTATGAAGTTAAAAATGGGAAAGAAGCGAGGGAGGATAGGGGCAATGGGATCGACGACGACGAGGACGAGGGGGAGGACGAGGGGGAGGACGAGGGGATTAAGGCCTGACTATTTGCTTTTGTCAGGGCGGGATTTGTGGCATGGGAATCATTCGACGTAATGGAAAGTTTTAAAAACAACCGCGTTTTTCGGCTGATTTGCCTGGGTTTGGTCTTGGGCACGGTGCTGGCCTTTGGTGCGGTCATCCAGTCCGGCTTCATTTCCTATGATGATCCGGAATATGTGACGGAGAATCCGCATGTGAACGGGGGCACGGTGGTCAACAAGCTGGTTTGGGCTTTCACCACGGATGCGGCGAGCAATTGGCATCCGCTGACCTGGATTTCGCACATGATGGATTGCGCGGTTTATGGGCTGAATCCCGGCGGGCATCATCTGACAAATCTGCTGTTTCATATTGCCAACAGTCTGCTGCTGTTCGGCATATTGCGTGGGCTGACCGGGGCGACGTGGCGGAGTGGCGTGGTGGCGGCGTTGTTTGCCTGGCATCCGTTGCATGTGGAATCGGTGGCGTGGGTGGCGGAACGCAAGGATGTGTTGAGCACGTTTTTCTGGCTCCTCACGATTGGCGCTTATGCGCGGTATGTGAACGAGTCGAAAGTTCGTGGTCCGAAAGCCAGGGTTTTTTATGGGCTCGCATTAGGCTTCTTTGTTTTGGGGTTGTTGTCCAAGCCGATGGTGGTGACCTTGCCGTTTGTATTGTTGTTGCTGGACTACTGGCCTTTGGGCCGGTTGGGGAAGGCCGGGATGGAGGAGGTCACGCGGCAACAAAAGCCGACGCCAGTCTGGTTGCTGATGGAGAAGGCGCCGTTTTTTATTCTGGCGGCGGCGGCGAGTCTGGTGACGTTTTTGGTGCAACAGAAAGGCGGAGCGGTAAATTCACTTTCTATGCTGGCCCTTTCCCAACGGCTGATCAATGCCGTGGTTTCTTATGCGCGCTATTTGCGAAAAATGATTTGGCCGAACGATTTGGCGATCTTCTATCCCCGCCCGAGTGCGTGGCCGGCCTGGGAAGTCGCAGTGGCCGTTTTGCTGTTGCTGCTGGTGACGATTGGAGTCGTGTTGTGGCGTCGGCGTCGGCCGTATTTGTTGGTGGGATGGTTCTGGTATTTGGGCACGTTGGTGCCGGTGATCGGTTTGGTGCAGGTGGGGCTGCAATCCATGGCGGATCGTTATACGTATATTCCGCTAATCGGCATCTTCGTGATGCTGGTCTGGGGTGTGGGTGACGGGGTGGCGCAGTGGCCGCAAAGCTACCGGCGAATGGTGGGCGCGGGAACGGCGCTGATTCTGGCGGCGTGCCTGGCGTTCACCTGGTTGCAAGTGCGAATGTGGCATGATTCACTGACGCTGTTCCAACACGCGATTGCCGTTACCACGGACAACTACGTGGCGCATGATAATTTGGGTGTGGCGCTGGACAAACTTGGCCGGGAGGAGGAAGCGATTGCGGAGTTGAAAATCGGATTGCAGTTGCAGCCCCAGGCGCCATTGCCGATGCACAACCTGGGGCGGATTTTTGCGAAGCAGGGCAATGATTCGGCGGCGCTGGAATATTATTTGAGGGCGCTGAAAGTTCAGCCGGATTATTCACCCGCTCATTATGACCTGGCCCGCCTGCTGGCTGCGCAAGGAAAGTGGGAGGAGGCGATGATTCATTTTGAGGAATATCTGCGGAAGTGCAGCGATCCGGGCGACGTGCATTACAACATAGGGAACCTGCTGGCCTCGCAAGGCCGTTTGGAGGAGGCGATGGGGCAATATCAGGAGAGCGTGCGGCTGGATCCCGACTCCGCCGATGCGCATGATAATCTGGGGTTGGTGCTGGTGCGGCGCGGCGCGTTGGTGGATGCGGTGGAGCAGTTCAAGGCGGCGTTGCGGATCAAGCCCAATTTTCCGGAAGCCGAGGATCAATTGGCCGGCGCATATTTGAAGCTGGGCCGCCTCGGCGGCGCGGTGGTGCATTACGGGGAGGCGGTGCGGCTTAAACCGGATTTTGCGCATGCGCAGTTGAAGTTGGGATTGGTGCTGGCCCAGCAAGGGAGATTTGATGATGCCAAGAGCCACCTGGTTGAAGTGATCCGACTTGAGCCGACCAACGATGTGGCTTATTACAACCTGGGAGCGGTTTTTGAGGCCCAAAAACAATTTGATAACGCGGCGGAGGGATTTGCGCAGGCGTTGCGAATAAAACCCGATGACGCTGAGACGCATGGCCGGTTGGGTTCGGTGCTGGCGCAAGCGGGCAAGTTCGAGGCGGCGATGGCGCAATATCGCGAGGCGATTCGATTGCAGCCGGACTTGGCGGAAGCGCTTCGGGCTTTGGCGGGGATTTTGTCCACGAATGCAAAGGCGGAATTGCGGGACGGCGCGGAAGCGGTCCTGTTGGCCGAGCGGGCGAATGAGTTGACCGGAGGACGGAATGCCAAGGTGTTGACGGCATTAGACGAAGCTTACGCGGAAACGGGTCGTTTCGAGGAAGCGATTAAAATTGCGCAGCAGGTGCGGGAGTTGGCGGCGGCGGGCAAGCAAACCGAGGTTGCGGAAAAGGCGGCGCAGCGGCTGGAATTATATCGCGCGGGGAAGGCGTATCATGAAGGGAATTAGTTTTGCGCGGCAAAGAGCGTCAGAGCTCGTCTTCGCGCTCGGTGTAAAAGAGGCGATGCGCCCGGTCGTAATCCAACTCCGGCACCAGCACCTTGGCGAGACGATTCAGGTCGCCGTCATCGGGCGGGCCCGGATCGACAAATTCCTGGGTGGCGGCGATGCCGTGCTTCTCAAGCATGACCACGAGCATTTCAGTATTCACCACCGGGCCGGTGTAAAAGAGTTTCATCGAGGAAGAATAAGCCACAGACGAGCGCCGATTTCACGAAATAAATCAATTGGAACCGGGCGGGGGAACCCAGGGAAACAAAAGACGGTTGGTGGATGTTCCACTGGCTGCGAGAGCGTTGCGAAGTCGGGAAGGAGTCATTTGTTGCACGCTGCCGTCAGCAAAAGCCGCATTGCCATTGCCTTGGTGCATGGCCATGGTCCAGCCAACCGGCTGATTGGTGGTGAGGGTCAACTGTCCATTGACGATGGGCATGCCGTTGGTCACGTTGCGGTCGCCGGCAAGCAGCATCTCTGGTTGGGATTCGTCCGCATCCAGCCCGACAAAATAGCTGACGTGACTGTTATCGAATCCGGTTTCCAAATTCGTGGCAGGCGTTCGCAGTTTATCGTTGGGGCAAACAAGTATGAACGGCGTGCTCAGTTCGTTGGACATCGCCTGGAAATATCGAAACAGATTTGTGGCATCGGCGAACAACGGCGCGCCGATCGCATTGGTATAAACGCGCATGGGATATTGATTTGTGTTGTCGCCGGACCAGATGCGAGCAGCGAGGCCGATTTGTTTCAAATAACTCACGCAATGGATCCGGTTGGCTTTCCGGTTTGCCTGACTGATTGCGGGGAGAAGAAACAAAGCAAGCAGAGCCAAAGTCACAACCACCACCAGCAGTTCGAGCACGGTGAAGGCGCGATTATTATTTGAGCTTTGGGTTTTCATGGGAAGAGCAGGCGGTTGGTTGTCACTCCGGTTTCACCGAGTGCGGCGCGGAGTCGTCCGGAAGTGAGTTGTTGCACGCTGCCGTCGCCGAGAACCACATTGCCATTTTTCTTGTGTATATCATCATCTGTCCAGCGAACGTACTGATTGGTGGTCAAGCACAACTGGCCATCGACCATGGGCAGGCCTTTGGCGATATACGGGCTGTTGGTTAAGCGCAGGTCGTTGGTCACGTTGCGGTCGCCAGCGAGAATCATTGTCGGATGAGATTCGTCCGCGTCGAGACCGATAAAATAACTGACATGGCTGTTGTTAAATCCGGTCTCAAAGCTGGTGGCCGGAACCCGTTTCTTGTCATCCGGGCAGGTGAGCATTTTGGGCGTGCCCAGTTCGTTGGACATCACTTGGAAATATCGATACACACTTGTGGCATTGGCAAACAGTGGCGCGCCTTGGGCATTCGTATACACCTGCATGGGAAGTTGGTTTGAGTTGGCGCCCGACCAGATGCGAAAAGCGAGGCCAACCTGTTTGAGGTTGTTTACACAGTTAACTCTCGCGGCTGATCTTTTATTGATGGCCAGTCGGGGGGTAAGAAGCAGGAAAAGGACAATCAGAATGAAAATCGCCACCATCAGTTCGAGAACGGTGAAGGCGTGGTTTTTTCTTAAGTTTGGAATTTTCATGGGAAAGTCAATCGATTGGTGGTTACACCGGTGCTTGCCAAAGCTTTTCGCAATTGCGCGGTGGTGAATTGTTGTACGCTGCCGTCGACGAGGACCACGTTGCCCAGGCCTTTGTGGTTCGCCCTGGTCCAGCCGACTTCCTGTTTTGTCGTTAGGTTGAGGATGCCGCTGCGGGCGGATTTGCCAACGGCCAAATGGCGGTCGCCGGAAAGAAGCATCGCAGGGCTGTTTGTGCTGGCATCCAGCCCGGCAAAATAGCTCAGTTTGCTGTTATCAAGGTCAGTGTCGAAGTTGGTGGCGGCATGCCGCTTTTTGTCCTCGGGACACACAATGATTTTTGGCGTGCTGAGTTCATTGGACATCAATTGAAAATAAGCAAAAGTATTTGTGCCGTTGATCAACTCCTTGTTGCTGCCGAGATCAATGGAAGGGTCCATGGGAAACTTATTGTTGTTATCCTCGGACCAAATTCGGAAAGCGAGGCCGACTTGCTTCAGATTATTTACGCAGTTAGCGCGAACACAATTACACCTTCGCGGAACAAACGCCGGGAGGATCAGCGCGGCGACAATCAGCATGGAGGCGAGCACCACGAGCAGTTCCAACGAAGTAAAAGCGCGCGCGGCAGTTGATGGCAAAGGGCTGTGAGTGGGTTTCATAATGAGGGTTGGCTTTGCGTTTCAGGCGCGATCGTGTCCCATCGGTCCCGCGGAAGGCCGGCCAGGGCGGAGGGCGGGGGCAATGGAGTTTTGACGGTGGGCAGGAAGAGATCCATGGCGACCGGGGCGTTGCGGCGGGGCAGTTTTACCAACAGACCGTTGACCCGTTCCACATGACCATCGGCGAAAAGCTGGTTGCCCTTGAGACCATGCAGCTCGCGCGTCCAACTGGCCGGTTTACTTTCAGCGAGACGGATGAGGCTGCGGGAGGAATTGGACGCGGCGCTGATGATGTTGCGGTCGCCGGCCAGGATGGAATTGGGCAGGGAATAGTCGGCATTGGCGCCGACGAAGTAGCTGATGTTTTTATTGTTGAGAGTGGAGAAGTCATCCGCCGGTGTGCGGGCCGGGTCCGCCGGACAGGCGAAGATGCGAGGCGAGGCGAGGTCGTTGGACAAGGATTGAAAATGGGAATACGACGATGAACCGTCCTGCCCGGCCAGGTAAGAGGCGAAGAGGGATTCCATGGTGCCGCCGAAGTTGGTGGAAACTTGCATGGGGAAACAGTCGTTGTGATCGTGGAGGAAGGAATGGAAGCCAATGCCAGTTTGCCGGAGGTTGGCCAGGCATTGGATGCGCCGGGCCTTGGCCTGGGTGCGTCCGAGAGTGGGGAGCAAGAGCGCTGTCAGAATGGTAACGATGGCGATGACCGCCAATAACTCCATGAGTGTGAATCCGCACCGTTTTTGTCGATTGGGCAGCATCTGATTGTGGTCCTGGGATATTCAGAGCACAACTGGTGCCGGTATGGTTTTGGGCTGAAATGGGCATTTAGCGGCGAATAAATGAGCGATTCTCACGCAACCGGCGCGAACCTCACGAATGAAGCGATTTTTTGGAATGGTCTAATTCCGTCACTTGGGAAAGGAATTCTGGTCCGCTTTAGCGGGATGAGTCATCGCCAGCTTGGCGTCTTTGGAAGAAATAATAACGACGAAGAATCTCGAATGCGAGCAGGAGCAGGAGCAGCAGTCCGAGCCACGAGAAAATGTGCCGGGAGCCATGCTTGACCAGCGGTTCGGCCAGAACAATTGGAGCCGCGTCTTCGACGGTTGGGGTCGTGTTGGTGGCCCGGGCGAGAGGAACATTCGTGGGAGAATGACTGGCTTTCACCGAGGAGCCAGCCAGCGACGTAGTCGGGACCGAACCAGAGGCCACGCTTCGGCTGGACGCGGGCATGCCTACGGCTGGTTGCGAGGCAGCAGGGGTGGAGGCGGACGATGGGCTGGCAGAGGAACCGTTAGACTTGGCAGTTGGGCCACTCGGAGGATGGCTTGCGGGAGCTGAGGGAGGAGCCGAGCCGCCTCCGGAGGGGGCACCACCCGATGGATAGTTGGGAGAGGCCGGGGGTGGACTCCCTACCGATGGCAAAACCAACGCCGGAACGATCGAGCCTTGATTGGCGATCTGCAATCCCATGTTGTTCAGCTCCTCCACCCGGCCATCCGCGTAGAGAACGTTGCCCTTGAACACATGCAGTTCACTCGTCCAATTGACGCGTGCGCCCGAAGCCAGACTTATAATCGTGCGGGCACCCACCGCGGCGTTGGTGATATTGCGATCCCCGGCCAGCAGTGAATTGGGCCGGGAATATTCCGCATTAGCGCTGACAAAATAACTGACGTTGCTGTCCTGCAGAGAGGGGAAATTCACAGCGACAAACCGGGCATTATCTGATGGACAGACCAGCAGCTTGGGAGCTTGCAATTCGTTCGCCAGAGCCTGGAAGTGATGGTACTGATAATAAAATTCATCACCGGCTGTTTGGGAAGCCTGGATATACTCGAGACTCCCGCCGAAGTTGGTCGATACTTGCATGGGCAGCCGGCCTTCGTGATCGTGCAGGAAGAGATGAAAAGCCAGCCCCACCTGTTTAAGGTTGGCCACACATTGGATGCGCTTGGCTTTGGCCTTGGCCTGACTGACGGCGGGCAGGAGCAGTGAGGCGAGGATTCCGATGATGGCAATCACGACGAGCAACTCCACCAAAGTAAAGGCGCACCTCTTCTTATCGGACCAGGGTAACTTCACCATAACGCAATTTTTAAGCATGAACTGTGCCTGCCACACACATTAAGGAAACAGGTGTGATTGGCGTCCTTGTGAGCCATCATCACACGCTGAATGCGTGAAGTCCACCCAATTATAGAGCGAAATTTAGCGGGGACGGACGGGCGGCGGGAAGTTGCCGTGCGCTTTCTGATATTATTTTTCCACCGCAACGCCTAAGCTGAGCCGGATGAAATTCGCCATCTGCAACGAGATTTTCCAGGGTTGGAAACTGGAAGCGGCGATGAGTTACGCGGCCAAAGCCGGCTATGCCGCCATCGAGATTGCCCCGTTTACACTGGCGAAAAGTGTTGCGGAAATTCCGGCAGTGGAGAGGGAAAAGATTCGTGAGACTGCGGCGCGTGTGGGCATCGCCATTTGCGGCATTCATTGGGTAATGGTGCAGGCGGAAGGCATGTATCTGAATCACACCGATGCCGTCGTCCGAAAGCGCACCGCTGAATATTTTTGCGAGGTGGTTGATTTCTGCGCGGATGTGGGAGGGAAGGTCATCGTGGTTGGTTCACCGAAGCAACGCAACGTGCTGCCGGGAGTCACGGACGAACAAGCCTGGGGCTGGGCGGCAGACACCTTTCGCGATTCCGTGAAACGCGCCGAAGCGCGCGGGGTCACGATCTGTCTGGAACCGCTCGCGCCAGTCGAAACAAACTTTATCAACACCGCTGCCGAGGCCATTCGTTTCGCCCAACAGTTCCGCAGTCCGAACTTCAAAATTATTCTCGACGTAAAGGCAATGTGCTCGGAAGCCAAACCAATTCCGCAAATCATCCGTGATTCGTGGCCGCACTTCGTCCATTTTCACGCGAACGATAAAAATCTGAAAGGTCCCGGCTTTGGCGAGGTGGATTTTAAACCGATCGCCGCCGCGTTAAAAGAAGTTGGCTATGACGGTTATGTATCGGTGGAAGTTTTCAAATTTGAAGAAGGCCCGGAAATCATCGCGAGTCGGAGCATCGAATACCTGAAGCGCACTTTTTGCTGAGTGGTTAACCACCGGACGATTGCCCGATTATGCCTCCGTAGCCGCCGAGGGCATTGCGTGTCAGGCCCAAAAGTTGGCATACCCGATACCAGAAAGCGCCAAAACGGGAGGGCGACCCCACGTTGTAAATTGTCGGCGGGTCCGTCACTTCCAGACGTTTGAGTTCGATGGTTATGCCACCCTCCTGCCAACGGCGCAAAGTGTGTGCCAAGTCCGGTTGCGCATGGTTTTGGAACCATTGCACCAGAATTACCCGCGAGATGCCGCGGGTGCGCAGGAAAATGGCGGAGGGAAAATCAGTGGTAAAACTCACGGAGCGGTTATCAAAAGTTTCCGGCTCAGGCGGCTGCCGGCCAACCCGGCGATTTGAATCCAACAAAAAAACCGGGGGCGCCGCCGCGTGCGGGGCGAGTTGCGCGAGCGTTTCCGTCCCACGCCAAAGGGCATAGAGGATGGGCATCACTTCAACCATGACCGTAGCGTGATCACCATGTTCAACCGTCGCGGCCGAATCACGCGGGGCGGCTTTGGGCACGGAGTTGTAAAGTGGCACCAACCGGTAACCGCGCCGGGCCATTTCCAGGCCCAGGGTCACGCCTTCTTCCCGTGGCAGATCGAGTACCAGGGCAACATTTTGTTCGGCAGGCGGCAGCCAGGAGAGATCTTGCGACAATGCGGATGGCTGGAACGGTGGTGGTGGCCCGTCCATAAACGAGAATAGCACTGGTTTCACCCACAGCGACCAGACCGAATCCGGCGGCGCCCAGGTATTGTAAATTACTTCCTTGGTATTTGGGTTCGGCATTGATCACCTCATAAAAAATTCTCAACCAGCAAGGCAATATCAATCGCCGCAAAATCAATGAGCTGCCGGGGAGCAACTCGCGCATACGCTCCCGCCACCTGGCCGTTGATCGTGTAAACGCCGATGCAAGGATAGAGCGGGCCGGCGGGAGTATTCACCGCGAGCGTTTGAAATCTTTTTTGAGCCACCCAATCCTGAGGCCGTCGTCGCACTTCGCGCGCGACCGACTGCCATTGTTGGGAAGGCAGCAACGAACGGATGCTGACGGTGTCACCGGTATTGCAGAATGCCGATTTGAGCAGCCAGGTGTCGTCGGTTTCCCATGGAACATCGCGCGGGTCGCGCGTTTCCGGCAAGAGCTTGCGCCAGGCGGGCAAAGGCGTTTGCAAATCGTCCCATGCCAGCGGAAAACGTTTGCTCTCGGAAATGATGGCTGAACCGGGATTGCCGACCGGCGTGCGGCCGCCGCAGAAAAAATTCGACCAACCGCAAGCTTCCGGCAAACGGGCAAGCCATTCTCCCTGGTAAAAACGCACGATGGCCGCGAGCGGTGTGTGCCTTGGGTCGCTAATCATGGAGGCGATTCCGTCACGCCATTCAAGCTGCAACGGATTCGCGAGATGGGTTTCATAACCTTGTGCGTTCAAGCGCCGGGCCAGATAAGCCATGATCTGGTGATCTTCCATGAAGCCGGGCGCTGAAAGCAACGCGATCGCGCCGATTTCGCCCGCCGATTGCGCGAGGGCATCGCACCATGCAGTCACAGGATCGCCCGCGGGCTGCGCGCCGGCATAATGCGCCGCCAGCAACTGCGTAAAACTGGAAGCTTCGGTGAACCCGCCAGGCACATCGCTGTTGACTTCGGAAATGCGCCAGCCATCAGTGGTCAAATGAAAATCAAAGCGCATTACCCGCGCGGCCGCACGGGTTGGGCCGGTTCGCTTTGTGCTTTGCAGGATACGGCAAATGGAGCGGGGCAGGCCGAGGCATTCCAAAAGCTCCGGTGTCCGGAGCAGTTCCGCTTCAGCTGCCAGCGCTTCGGCGGAGAGAGTTTCCGTCATTGCCGCGAGCAAGCGCCAGACCGCCGAACGCATGATCAAGGGAAAGTTGGCCAGAGTGCAGACGTCGCCGATTTGAGAATCCCATTTGCAACAGTCGAGCAAGAGATGACGACGCACCGCAGCGAACGATTCCGCAGGCAGCGGCGCGCCGGCCATCCAAGGTGTGCCATGCGGAGTGCGTTCAGGCTGGCCGTCCGGCAGAACGCTATTTTGCGGAGGTTGAAAGGTTAATTCCATTTTCCGAGATAAAGCACAACTCCCAGCGCAAACAAAAGCGAGGAGGCGGCCGGGATGATTCCGTAGATTCGAACCGAAGGAAAGGGCCGTTTTAAGCTTGGCTGCAGCCAGCGCTCAGAGAAAGGGAGCAACAAAGTGAGGGCCAGGGCAGGCCAGCCCTCCGCCACGAAATCCCGCATGGTGGCTTCCGTTGAATGCCAGTCACCGGCCACCGCGCGGCCCAAAATCAGACTCAGCGCCACCAGATAGCCGGCCAGGCGCACGCCGGAAGCCATGTCCCGTTCCTCGATGATGGCGCGGGTGATATTCGAGAGCCCTTGCAGCAACAACCAAAGCAGCAACAGTGCGGTAGTGGCCAGAAAGCTGGAGAAGATGGTGGTCCAGATGGTGGGGCCGGCACCGATATTTCCACCGGCATAAGCCAGCATCACGGCTAACATCCCGCCGGTGACGGCAACGATGGCAGCCGGATTGCGTTGTTCAATGGCATCCTCCCGAAGGCTCACGCCGAAGAATAGGAATGATCCGGCGGCAGCCAACATCCAACCCGCCCCCAGAGCCATAAAGAGAATGAGATAGTAGGCACTCGAGCGGACGCTACTGTCCGCATAACGAAGCAGCACAAACAGGAGCACCAATAAAGCCGCTGGTGGCGTGAGTTGCAGAGGACGGCGCTGGCGAGTTGGACAACCCAAGGTAGCGGCCCGCAGTAGACATGCGTAGTAGGCACCGAGCAAGCCAAGCGCAACCACGATGGAAAAAATAAAGACGAAGTGCTCGTCTCCCGAGGGCTCAGAGTTCATTTAAGCGGCAACGACTCCTCGCGAGACACTGCATCCCAAGCGCAATCTTCATGTGATGGAGAGTTCCACTTTTACACCACATGTAAAGTGGAATTTTAACACACTGAATTTGCCGCTGCTGCGAAGCCGAGGTGCAGCGCGGCAAAATCAGAAGCGATGCTCAGACGTGCTTGTTGCCGGCAGTGGCGGGCTGGGCGGCGGGCCGTCCTGGCTGATTATCCACGGCTGGTCGGCGCTGGAAATAACTGGCGAGGTCGCTGAAGAGGGTGTAGACGACCGGAATAATGAGCAGCGTGAGGAAGGTGCTGGTGATCATGCCGCCCACGACCGCGACGCCCATGGGACGACGACTTTCTGAACCGGCGCCGAAGCCTATGGCGATGGGCAGAATGCCGGCAATGGTGCAGAAGGCGGTCATCAAAATGGGACGAAGGCGGACGATGCCGGCCTGGAACATCGCGGTGCGGGCGTCCATGCCTTTCTCGCGTTGTTGATTGGCGAATTCGACCAGCAGGATGGAATTTTTTGTCACCAATCCCAGCAGCAAGACCAAACCGATTTCGCTGAAGAGATTGATGTTCATGGAAGGAACGCCGGGCAGGCCGAGGTGCGGCAGAAAGTTCAAGAACCAGAGCAGTCCGAAAGCGCCGAGGAAGGCGAGAGGCACGGCGACCATGACGGTCAAGGGATGGATCAAGCTTTCAAATTGCGCCGCGAGCACCATGTAAATAATGGCGAGGGCCAGGAGCAGGACGAACATGACGTCGCCACTGGCTTCCTTGAGGTTCCGCGCGTCGCCCGACCATTGGTAACGGAAGCCGGCGGGGAGATCGGCATTCAGGAGCTTCTCAGTGGCCTCCACGGCGGTGCCCATGGGCACGCCGAGCGGCGTGGCTTCGATGGTGGCACTGCGCGAGCGGTTGTAATGGAAAATGGAACCGGCGGTGGCGCGAGGTTCATAACGGACAACGTTGCTGAGTTGAATCAGTTTGCCGTCGGTGCCGCGCACATAGAGGCGGTCCAGATCGCCGGGCTTCAAACGCGATGAGCGTTCGAGTTGCACCATGACGAGGTATTCCTTGCCGCCCAGCTTGATCCGGCTCACGTCGAGCCCGCCGAACAACATCTGCAAGGTGCGGGAGATGTCCTGCACCGAAACGCGCAACGCCGCCGCACGATCGCGATCGATGGTAATGCGCAACTCGGGTTTGTTCACTTCGAACTTGGCGCGGGCATTGGGTAGGAAGGGGAGGCCGCGAAGTTTGTTGACCAGTTCGCCGGAGTAACGGTTCAAGGCATCCAGGTCCGAACTTTGCAGCACCAGTTGATACGGTTGATCAAAGCTGAAGCCGATGGCTTTGGGGATTTGGGGAATGCAAAAAGCCCCTTCAATGTCATTGAAAAAGTGTCCGCCCAGGCCGGTGGGGCCATTGACGATCTCCTGCACGGAACGTTTGCGGGCGTCCTTCAAAGTCATGAACATGAAACCGATATTGGGTTTGCCCGGACCGGATTGGGCCAGGGCTACAGCGGTGAAATAGCTGCTCACCTCGGGCACATCTTTGACGAGACCCTCCATCTTGCGCATCATGCGGTCGGTGTATTCGCTGGTGGACCCTTCCGGGGCGACGACGATGTTGAACAACTGCCCTTTATCTTCGTCGGGTACAAAGTCGTAATCCAAAGAGCGGAACAGAATGAGGGTCAGAGCCAGCGAGACGAGGCCAACGCCCACGGTGACGCCGCGATGGCGGAGCGACCATTGGAGGATCCGGCCGTAGCCATCGGTCATGGACTTGAAGCCACGTTCGAAGGTATTGAAAAGTTTGCCGTGCTTGGTTTGATCGACGGGCTTGAGAATCCGCGCCGACATCATCGGCGTGAGCGTGAGCGCGACAAAGGCGGAGATGACGACGGAACCGGCGACGGCGACCGCGAATTCAACAAACAGTCGGCCCGTTTGCCCGGTGAGAAATGCGAGTGGCAAGAAGACCGCGACCAGCGAGAAGGTGATGGCCAGGATGGCGAAGCCGATTTCATCCATCGCCTGGTAAGCGGCCTGCATGGGGGGCACGCCTTCTTCCACGTGGCGATAGATATTTTCCAGAACGACGATGGCATCATCGACCACCACGCCGATGGCCAGCACGAGAGCGAGCATGGTCAGGATGTTGATGGAATAGCCCATGACATTGAGCACCAGGAAAGTGGCGATGATGGAAATGGGGATGGCGACCGCCGGGATGATGGTGGAGCGGATGCTGCGCAAAAAGACAAAGATGATGGCGACGACCAGAAGGAAGGCGATGCCCAGCGTCACCCAGACTTCGTTGATCGCCTTCTCCACGAAAACCGATTCATCATAAACCACGAACGCTTCCACGCCGGCGGGCAATCCAGGGCGGAGCGCTTCCAATTCCTTTTTGACCTGATGGGCCACATCGATGGTGTTGGCCTTGGATTGCTTGACGACGCCCAGGCCGACAGCGGCTTTGCCATTGGAGCGGGCGATGGTGTGCTCATCTTCCACGCCCACCCGCGCGTTGCCAATGTCCCGCAGGCGCACCAGATTCGCGCCATCACTTTTAATGACCAGGTCATTGTATTCCGGCGCGGTTTTCATTTCGCCCAAGGTTTGAATGCTCATGGTGCGGTCAACATTTTCCACGCGACCGCTGGGCAGCTCGATATTCTGTTCCTTCAAAGCCTTCTCCACATCGAGGACGGTGACCTGACGCGCGGCCATTTTTTCGGAATCAAGCCAGAGCCGCATCGCAAAGCGCTTTTCGCCACCGATGACGACGGAAGAGACACCGCTCAAGGTTTGGAGGCGATCCTTGATCTGGTTCTCCGCCAGCGTGGTCAGTTCCAAGGTGGAGAGGCGGTCGCTGTTGAGGGCGATCCAGAGGACCGGTTGGGCATCTGCCTCCTGTTTGGCGATGATGGGTTCATCGATATCCTTGGGCAACCGGCCACGCACGCGGGCGACGCGGTCACGAACATCCTGGGCGGCGAGATCAATGTCCCGCGCGAGATTAAATTCCACGGTGATGGTGCTGACCTCTTCGCTGCTTTCGCTGCTCAGGGTCTTAATGCCTTCGATACTGTTGATTTCCTCCTCCAACCGTTCCGTGATTTCGGTTTCGATTACGGCGGCACTCGCGCCGCGATAGACCGTGGTGACCGCGATAATGGGAGGGTCGATGTTCGGCAGTTCGCGCACCGGCAGGCGTTTCAAGCCGATGATGCCAAAGAGAACCAGGGCCAGGCTCATCATCAAGGTGAGCACCGGCCGTTTAATGCTGATTTGCGGCAAAAACATAAATGGGCTCCTTAATCTTTCTTCGCCGCCGCTTCAACACCGGCAAGCTTTACCAACCCATTGGGACGGGTTTTTTGGAAGCCTTCCACAATGACCTGCTCGCCGCCTTTCAGGCCGTCGATGATTTCCACGTTGCCAGCCATGCGCAAGCCGACCTTGACTGGCCGGATCTGGGCTCGTTGGGCCTGGTCGATAATGAATACGCTGATGGAATCGCTATTTAAAATGAGCGCCGCTTCGGGAATAACGACGGCGTCCTGCTTGATGTTCAGCGTGAGGTCAAGGTTGGCAAACATCCCCGGTTTTAGACGGAAGCTCGCATTGGGAATGCGGGCCTTAACCAAGGCGGTGCGGGTGGCGGGGTCCACTTGGGGAGCGACGAAGAAAACGTCGCCATTGAAAGGTTCGCCCGGATAGGCAGCGACGGTGACGGCAATTTTTTGATCGGATTGGACCTGGCTCAGGAAGCGTTCGGGCACGTTCACTTCGACTTTTACCGGGTCCAAGGCCACGAGCGATGTCAGTCTGGTGTCTTTGTTAATGACTTGTCCCGGGCTGACGGCACGGGAGCCCATGACGCCGGAAAACGGGGCGAACACCTGGGTGTCTTTAAGTTCCCGCCGTTTGCGATCCAGGCTGGCGCGATTCACTTCATAGACCGAGGACGCCTGATCGTATTCCTGCTTGGCGATAAGATCACTTTTGAGCAACTGCTTCACCCGCTCAAAATTCTGCTCGCTGAGTTTGAAGCTGGCCTCCGATTCGGCCACCGACGCGGCCAGTTTGGTGGAGTCGAGTTGAATCAAGAGTTGCCCTTTCTCGACGGGCTTGCCCTCTTCAAACTTGATTTCCTGGACGGTGCCGTCGATTTCCGAGCGGATTTCCACCATTTCATCGGCGGCGATGGTGCCGACGAGCGAGAGTGTCTCGGAAACCGGCTGCCGCTTTGCTTCCGCGGCCACGACCTGAATGGGCCATTCGCCCATGGGGCCGCCCGCATTCTTTTTGCAACCGGTAAACAGCAAGCCGGCGGAACAGAGGACAGAAACTGCCAATAACTTATTAATCATAGATTTTAAAAGCATGCGTTAGGGCTTGCGACGTTTGGCTGTGCCATTGGGGGCGGTTTTTTTAGCCGCAGCCCCGGAAAGGAAAAGGTCGACGACTTGTTTTGCGGTCGGACGGTCCAGTTTGCATTCGGGCATCATCAAATGCGCCATGACATAGACATTCATCAAACCATAGACGCCAAAAGCCAGTTCCTTGCTGTCAAAATGCCCGTCCAAAGCGCCCGTCTGCAATCCTTTTTTGATAAGGGAATGCATGAATTCAAAGTTGCGCTCGCACTTGGCGGTGTAATCGACGCCTTCGGGAAGTTCGTCCGGCGAGGCGAAGGCGGTGGCAAAGGCCACGCGCATCAATTCGCGATGTCCCCGTGAGTAGTCGAAAAGGGCGGTGAGAATTTCCACGAGTTGCTCTTCCAGTGTGTCACCGCGCGTGGCGGCCTCCTGCATGAGGCGGAAGCGTTCATCATGGGCGGAGGCGACCAACGCCTGATACAAACCGGCTTTGTTGGCAAAGTAATAATAGAGAGTGGGCTTGGTCACCCGCGCGGTATCCACAATATCCTGCACCGAAGTGCCGGCATAGCCGCAACTGGCGAAGCGGTGCAACGCGGCGGCAAGAATCTGTTGTTGAGTATCAGCGATAGCAGTATTCACAAACCTACCGAACGGTAGGAAGAAGCGGGAAAAGGGTCAAACATGAAGTTTGGGCCGACGTCTGCTTTGGTGGTTGAAAGTCATCTATCCATTAGTTAGCGTAATCACCCAGCAATGGGTGAAGCCTGTGTTGCGGATGCTTTTGGACAATTCATGATTATGAAAAAATACTTTTTCCTACTGGCGGTGCTGGTGCTGGGCATCGCTTTAACCGGCACGGGCTGCAAAAAAACCGCCGAGGAAACAGCGGCGGATGGCAAGGTGATCAAGGTGGGCGAGTTTGCGTCGCTGACCGGCAAGGAAGCGGCCTTTGGGCAATCCTCCCATAAAGGGACGCTGCTGGCGGTTGATGATATCAATGCGTCCGGTGGCGTGCTGGGCAAGAACATCAATTTGGTTTACGAAGATAATCAATCCAAGCCGGGCGAATCAGCCACCATCGTGCGTAAATTGATTTCCCGGGATAAAGTGGTGGCGGTGCTGGGCGAGGTTGCCTCGGGACGCTCACTAGAAGCCGCGCCGATTTGCCAGGACAACAAAATCCCGATGATTTCCCCGTCATCGACGAACCCGAAAGTGACGGCGGTGGGCGATTACATTTTCCGCGTCTGTTTCACCGACCCCTTCCAGGGGAAATTGCTGGCCAACTTTGCCAAAAATTCATTGAAGGCTAACCGGGTGGCGATGCTGACGGATGTGGCCGCGCCTTACAGCGTGGGATTGGCGGGCTTTTTCCGAGAACCGTTCACGGCCAACGGCGGGACATTGGTGGCCGAGCAGAAGTTCAGCAGCGGTGACAAGGATTTCAAAGCGCAATTGACCGCCATTAAAGCCGCCAATCCGGAGGCAATTTTTGTGCCCGGCTACTATACGGAAGCGGCATTGATCACTCAGCAGGCGCGGCAATTGGGCATTACGGTGCCGCTCTTCGGCGGCGACGGTTGGGAAGCGCCCGAACTGCTCCAGATCGGCGGCAGTGCGATGGAAGGAACGTATTATTCCACGCATTACTCAGCCGAAGACACCGCGCCCGCCGTGCAAGAGTTTGTCAAAAAGTTCCGGGCCAAGTTCGGCGGCGAAACGCCAGATGCAATGGCTGCCCTGGGCTATGATTCAGCCATGGTGCTGGCCGATGCGATGAAGCGGGCGGGGACGACGGAGGAACCAAAGCTGCGGGATGCCATTGCAGCCACGAAGGATTATGTGGGCGTCACCGGCAAGACCACACTGGACGCGGAGCGCAATGCCACGAAGGGGGCTGTCATTATTACCATCAAGGATGGAAAGTTTAAATATGTTGAGACTATCAATCCCTGATCATATCGCGGACGCAATCCCGCAGACGGGATTGGGGCCACTGAATGACCGAATTTCTCCAACAACTCATTAACGGCCTGTCGTTGGGGGCCATTTATGCGCTGATCGCGCTGGGCTACACCATGGTCTATGGGGTGCTGCGCTTCATCAATTTTGCTCATAGCGATATTTTCATGATCGGCGCGTTCGCCGGTTATTATTTATCCAAACATTTCCCGCGCGAATCCATGGGCGGCGGACTAATCGTCCTGGCCGGGGCCATGATTATCTGCGCGCTGCTGGGGATCATCATCGAGCGATTGGCGTATCGGCCATTGCGTGATCGTTCCAAGCTGAACGTGCTCATCACGGCCATTGGGATGTCATTGCTTTTGGAGAATGCCGGCCAATTTTTCTTTGGAGCGAATCCCAAGGCGTTTCCAGTCCTGTTTCCGGTGATGACCATCAAACTGGGTGCGGTGGTGCTGTCGAGCAACCAGATGGCGGTGTTTATTGTCACCATTGTGGTGCTGGTCGGCTTGCGGTTCATTGTCATGCGGACCAAAATCGGCACGGCCATGCGCGCGGTTTCATTTAATCCGGTGGCCGCTTCGCTGGTGGGGATAAACAATGATATTGTGATTTCCTTCACTTTCGGACTGGGGTCGGCGCTGGCGGCAGCCGGGGGCATTTTATATTCGTTAAACTATCAGGCCATTGATCCTTTAATGGGCATTTTGCCCGGAATGAAGGCCTTTGTGGCGGCAGTGCTCGGCGGCATCGGAAATATTCCCGGCGCGGCCTTGGGCGGCCTGCTGCTCGGAGTGATTGAAACGTTCTTCAATGGCAGCCGCTGGTCCACTTATACAGATGCCATCGCGTTTACCCTGCTAATTTTGATTCTGCTGTTCCGGCCGGCCGGTTTGCTGGGGAAAGCCCAAGTGGAAAAAGTTTAATTTGACCCATGCTGACACGTTCACAAGTTGTCTTGATTGCCGCCCTGGTTGTCAGCCTGGTAGTGACGCTCTTCTCGAACCAGATTGATCCCTATTACTTGTTGGTAATTGTTAATGTTGGGATCAACGTCATCCTGGCGGTCAGCCTCAATCTGATCAACGGCTATACGGGCCAGTTTTCCCTGGGGCATGCTGGTTTCATGGCCGTGGGCGCATATACCTCGGCGGCCATTACTCTCTTTTTCGGGCCAAAATTCTTTGGCGCCGTTGGTTCCAGCGGCACCGCGACCATCTGGGTGTTGTTCCTTTTTGCATTGGTGGCGGGCGGCTTGGTGGCGGCGTTTGCCGGACTAATCGTGGGCATCCCTTCATTACGTTTGAAAGGAGATTACCTGGCCATTGTCACGCTTGGTTTTGGCGAGATCATCCGGGTAATCCTGCGCAATTTTGAATCACTCGGCGGCGCGTTGGGTTTGAATGGCATTCCGTCCTATACAAATTTCTTTTGGACCTATGGTTTTGCGGCACTGACGATCTATGTGGTGGTGAGCATGGTGCACTCCACGTACGGCCGCGGCTTTCTGGCGGTGCATGACGACGAAGTGGCCGCGGAAGCGATGGGCATCAACACGACGCGGTATAAAATCGTCGCTTTCGTGGTCGGCGCATTTTTTGCCGGAATCGCCGGGGGAATATACGCGCATTCCGTCCGGTCCATCGACCCGAGGGGATTTGATTTCATCAAGTCGATTGAAATTGTGGTGATGGTCATTCTGGGCGGGATGGGCAATACCATCGGCGTGATCCTGGCGGCAATCCTGCTGACCTTGTTGCCGGAATTTTTGCGGCCGATCGCCGAGTATCGCATGATGCTTTATTCCCTGTTGCTGATTGTGCTGATGCTGACGCGCCCGGAAGGGCTGTTTACACTGCGGCGCAAAGCCAAAGTGAAGGAATGCAAGTGACCGGGAGATTTGACTGATGGCATCTGAGAATACTGCAACTGCGCTTTTGCAACTGGAGAACTGCACCATCCGCTTTGGCGGGCTGACGGCGGTTTCCGCGCTGAATCTGCAGGTGGGAGCGAATGATCTGGTGGGATTGATTGGTCCCAACGGTGCGGGGAAGACAACGGCTTTTAATTTGATCACCGGTGTCTATCAGCCGACGGAAGGCAATATTTTATTTAACGGAAAATCAATCCTGGGGAAGAAGCCGTACCAAATCACCGCTTGTGGCATTGCGCGGACGTTTCAGAACATCCGGTTGTTTCCATCGCTGACCGTGTTCGACAATGTGCGCGTGGCGTTTCATCTGCATCTTAAGCATGGGATTGCGCATGCCCTGGGTCGCGGGCGCGGGTTTTTGCAGGAGGAGCAGGAGATTCGCCAGCAAGTGGCGGAGATGCTGGATATTTTCCGGCTGACCCGTTTCCAGGATGAGCCGGCCAAAAGTCTGCCGTACGGCGACCAGCGGCGATTGGAGATTGTCCGGGCCCTGGCGACACGGCCGAAGCTGTTGTTGCTCGACGAACCGGCGGCGGGGATGAATCCGACGGAGAAGGTGGAATTGATGAAGCTGATTCAATTTGTAAAGGACAAGTATCAGATTGCGGTGTTGCTGGTGGAACATGACATGCAGGTGGTGATGGGGATTTGCCAGCGGATTGCGGTGCTCGATTACGGAGTGAAGATTGCCGAGGGGACGCCAGTAGAGGTGCGGAGGAACCCCAAGGTGATTGAAGCTTATCTGGGGGAAGAAAAGCCGGTTTAAATTGTCCGATGTTAGAAATTAAAAATTTAACGGTCAATTACGGCGCGATTTGCGCGTTGCGGGGCGTTTCGCTGGAGGTGAAGCAGGGCGATATCGTCACGCTGATCGGCGCGAATGGCGCCGGCAAGACCACGACTTTGCGGGCAGTTTCCGGATTGTTGAAGGCGCAGAGTGGCGAGGTGTTGTATCAAGGCCGGAACATTACCAATTTGCCGGCGCACCAAATCGTGAAGCTGGGAATGTCCCATGTGCCGGAAGGGCGGATGGTGTTTGCCAATTTGACGGTGCTGGAAAATTTAATGATGGGCGCCTATTTGCAGAAGGACAAAACCGTGATTCAACAGGAGATGGATTATGTGTTCGGGATTTTTCCACGGTTGAAGGAACGCTTGAAGCAGGTGGCCGGCACGTTGTCTGGCGGTGAGCAGCAAATGCTCGCCATTGGCCGGGCACTGATGAGCAAGCCGAAGTTTCTGATGCTGGACGAACCTTCGCTGGGTATCGCGCCGCTGCTGGTGAAGACGATTTTTGAAAAGATTGTGGAGATCAACCAGCAACAAGGCATTTCCATTCTGCTGGTGGAGCAGAATGCAAACCTGGCGCTGGAAATCTCACGCTATGGCTACGTGCTGGAGACCGGACGGATTATTTTGCAGGATGAATGCGCCGCACTGCGCCAGAATCCCCAGGTCAAGAGCGCGTATCTGGGCGGGATGTAGAATAACATTCCCCTATCGAATGGTGATGTATTTTGGGAGCGGGGCCAGTTCAATCGTCATCCGGCCATTTTCGAGTTTTGGCTGGTAGCGTTCACCGTCTCCGCCAATGCCACCAAAACGGTGCACGGTTTTATAGGGGAGATCGATGGTCACGGCATGCGGCGTTTCCGTGGTCCAGGCGGCAAGTTTGAAACCGCCGGAAGAGTCCACACACAGGAGGACGTAATCGTTTTCCACAAGGTCGAACCGGCGCAGGATGCGGCAACCGGCCAGTTGCTGGGTAAGGATGCGAATGGATAAGTAGGCGGGTTTCGGGTGCCCATCGTGGGTGATGATGCCGAAATTGTGCTCGTTTTCGTTGGGGTTGGGGCCGTCGTTTTGCCAATCGTACCAAATGGAAATCGGGATATCATTGAGCGCGTTGACGAGTTGTTGCCGGGCGATGAAGGCAGCCTGGATTTCCGGCGAAAGACTGCCGGCTTTTGAGGAGTAGCCCCATTCACCGCTGATGATGGGCAGTTTTTGTTTTTTCTCGTCGATGGCGTATTTGGCGATGAGGGCGCGCAGTTTTTGATAATCGGCGGCAACTGTTTCCGGGGGGGTGGCGGCATCGCGATAAGGATGGACGCTGACGGCATCCAGGTAATTGAGAATGCCGGAACCGAGAAAGCGGTTCAGGAATTTCCAATCGAAGCCGGAACAGGCGGGCCCAATAATAAGCGCCTTGGGGTCGGCGGCCCGGATGGCCTTACTGGTGGCGAGCGCCAGTTCTGTATATTGGCGGGCGCTGGGCTTGGGTTTCCAGAAGGAGATGTTCGGATCATTCCAGATTTCCCAAATAATTTCCCGGCCATGAAAATGCGTGGCGGCGGCGGCGGCCCAGCGGGCAAAGGCGGCGATGCTTTCAGGATGCTGGGGTGAGGCGATGCCGCGTTGTTCCTGTTGGGTGAACGGGTTCCGGTTGGTAACGCCGGCTTCGTAGAGCGGGTTGGAATAATCGAGGATGTAAATGGCGCGCAGTCCCCGCTTCTCCAGATTCGCAGTCAGCTCATCATACGCGGACCAGTTGTATTCACCCGGCTTGGATTCGGTGCCGCTCCAGGCAAAATCCATGCGCACCCACTTGAAGCCCGCCACATTAATCATGTCGAGGTCCGCCTCGTGGCCTCTCACGAAATGGATGTTCACACCAACGCCAGCGGGAAAAACGGGCTCTGGCAGCTCGGCGGCGAGGACTGCAAAAGGCAGGAGACAGCAGAGAACAACTAATTTCATTCCATCACAGGCGCAAATAAGCCGACAAGCCCTGCACGCCGCCTTCGCGGCCGAAACCGCTTTCTTTGTAGCCGCCGAAGGGACTGGTGGGGTCGAATTTATTATAGGTGTTTGCCCAGACAACACCGGCGCGGAGTTTGTTGACCAGCTTGAAAATTTTGCTGCCCTTGTCCGTCCAGACGCCGGCGCTCAGGCCGTACGGGGTGTTATTGGCACGTTCGAAGGCTTCTTCGGGCGTGCGGAAGGTCATCACGCTCAGCACGGGGCCGAAAATCTCTTCCTGTGCCACGCGGTGGGAGGCGGTCACGCCAGTGAGGAAGCTCGGCGGGTACCAATAACCGCGCTCGGGCAGCGTGCAACGGGTTTGCACGAGTTCCGCGCCTTCATCGACGCCGCTCTGGACCAGCTCGCGGATTTTTTCCAGTTGCGGCTTGGAATTGATGGCGCCGATGTCGGTGTTTTTGTCGAGCGGGTTGCCGACGCGAAGGGTTTGGATGCGGTCGCGCAATTTGCGGATGACGGTGGGGAAGATGCCCTCCTGCACGAGCAGTCGCGAACCGGCGCAACAGACGTGGCCCTGGTTGAAATAGATTCCGGAGATGATGCCTTCGACCGCCTGATCGATGGGCGCGTCCTCGAAAATGATGTTGGCCGCCTTGCCGCCGAGTTCGAGCGTGAGCTTTTTGCCGGTGCCAGCGAGGGACTTGGCAATGAGCTTGCCGACTTCGGTGGAACCGGTGAAGGCGATTTTGTTGATGTCCGGATGATTGACGATGGCAGCGCCGGTATCGCCCGCGCCGGTGATGATGTTGACCACGCCTTCGGGCAATCCCGCTTCCTGAAAAATCTGCGCGAGCCGCAGGGCGGTGATGCTGGTGGTTTCGGCAGGCTTGAGGACGACGGTGTTGCCGCAGGCGAGGGCCGGGGCAATTTTCCACGCGGCCATCAGCAAGGGAAAGTTCCAGGGGATGATCTGGCCGACCACGCCGAGCGGTTGGGGATTCCGGCCCGGGAAGGCGTATTGCAGTTTGTCCGCCCAACCAGCGTGATAGAAGAAGTGCGCGGCAACGAGCGGCAGATCGACATCGCGGCTTTCCTTGATGGTTTTGCCGCCGTCCATCGTTTCGAGCACGGCGAGTTCGCGGGACTTTTCCTGGATGATGCGGGCGATGCGATAGAGATACTTGCCGCGTTCGCGACCGGGCATTTTGCCCCAGACCTTGTCATAGGCGCGACGGGCGGCCTTGACCGCGAGGTTCACATCCGCTTCAGCGCCGAGGGCGATTTCAGTCAACTTGCCTTCCGTGGCCGGGTTGATGGAGTCAAAATATTTGCCGGTGGAAGGGGGGGTGAATTTGCCATCGATGAACAATTCATGGCGCGGAGCGATGGCGTAAGCCTTGCTGTCCTCCGGGGCAGGCGCGTAATCCCATTTATTGCCAAAGTTGAGGCGGCGCTCGTTCAAAGGGACCGGCTTATGATTGGCCGGTGTGAGGGACTTGGCGCCGGAGGGGACAGCAGCGACGAGCACAGGGCGCTTGGCCAGGCGGGAGGAATTGGTCTTGGCTTTGGTTTTCATGAAAGTGAATGGTGGCGGTCGGTCAGCTTTTCAGTCGTTCCGATTGGAACAGCGTGAAAATCATTTCTTTGCGACGGCACCACATCTCCTGCCATCGTATGACAAGGCAGGCCTTCCGACAACCCTGAAAACGCGGGTTGATCCTGCTGGCACTGGCGGTTTCCTTGCCGATGACGCGAAAGGTGAAACCCGCGCTGATAGATAAGGTCGACCTGACCCGGAACGATGACCCCTGCCATTTGGAGCGTGGTTGAAGGGGGAAGGCGACGCTCGGAAGTCGTGAGTACGGCAGCAGAAGATTGGGATGACAAGTTTTTCTGTTCCCCTGACATCCTAATGGCTGACGCGTTTTGGAGGATGGATTTCCGCCCGTCGCCTTCGACAACTTCGCATTCTGTGGAAAAACTTCCCTTTTCGAAATGCCGCACTCCGCACTTTGTTTCCTTGTCCCCCGTAGACCCGTGCGGAAGCACCTGCGGTGACGTACCCGCCGGCGTCTCTTTTTTCTGCTCCCCAATAATTCCGCCCTCCGCACTCTGCATTCCGCACTTTGCTTCCCTGTCCCCCATTGGCAGTGCGCTAGCACCGTGCGGAAGCACCTTTTGGGTGTTCAACTGCAACTGACCCGACCGCACTTCTGATAACTGCAACGCCACCACCCCGTGAGTCACCGCCCGCAACACCTTCACCTTCTTTACCAGCGACTCACTCAGCGGATCCCGGTCATACTCCGATATCACCCCCGCATACCGGAAACCCAGGCTCAAGCCCAGGTTCTGCAGCGCCGACTCCGTGCGCTTCCCGCACCGCTCCTCGCGCTCCTCGCGAAACTCCATCACTGTTTCATCCTCCTGTTGGGCCTCCCCCACCAATTCCCGACGCAACTGCCACTCCGCAAAGCCCCCCTGCGACCACGCCGTCAAATTCGGATCATTAATCCGCTTGCCCTCAAACTCCCGGGCCAGGATTTCCTTCACCTCCGGCAATTCATTGAGCCAGCGCAGCACCGCCCGATGCGACTCCCCATCCTCCAGCCGACCATTCAGTTTCGAGCGCACCGCCATCGGCAACCGCGCAATCTTTCCAATTCGTGACATAACAATCCTTGGTTAATGTGTTTTCCCATCGTCGTCGTCGTCGTCGTCGTCCTAGTCGTCCTAGTCGTCCTAGTCGTCCTAGTCGTCCTAGTCGTCAATCCATTCTTAAATCACCTTAAATCCCATTAAATCCCGCCTTAATTTTAAGGCCCAACCTTGACCAGCCTTGACTGCCCATAAGGCCCATAGTGCCCCGCTCGTCCCGCCAAAGCCTTGGCGACGGCGGATGCGCAAGCAACTGCACAGGGCTGAAAGCCCGCCATGTGATAGCCTGGGGTGCAGCTCCAGGAAAAAAGACCCACACCCCCAAGCGCTGTAAGCGCGACACAAAACCGCCCACCGCCGCAGCATTGGTGACCCGTCCGGAAGGGCCCCGCCAGATTTCGAATATGTGAACGACCACGCGCAGATGACGGTTTCGCAGGACAAGAAAACCCGAGCGCAATCTTCGCCCTCGCCCGTCGGACGGGAGAGGGAATGGGGTGAGGGTTCCGCAATTCCCTTCCCAATAGTGCCCCATACGGAATCACCCTCCGCGTTCTCCGCTTGCTCCCATTGCTCCTCGCCTTGTGCTAGGTCACCTTTGCGAACTCTCCGCGCCTCCGCGCCTCCGCGGTGAACTCCCTCACTCCGAACTTTTTTATAGTTCACGTGGGCCATTCAACCACATCCCCAAACCCCCGACTGTCGCTCGTGTCGCTCGTGTCGCTCAGCTTTTTCCCAAGAAAACACCAATTTGACCCTTTGTTTGCAGCCCTTTGCTGAACTTGACCCCCAAAAAATGTGAAAACACCTCGTCTAAGCGGGAACCCAAGCATGGCGATTGCACAGACCATAGTGTCTTGGGCCTGCGAATGGTTGTTTCACTTTGAAGCGTGGCTGTTTACTGATAAGTGGGATGGCGGGGGCGTCGGTCACGAACCGCAAATTAGGCAAAGTCCGTTGAGCACATTTGTGACGAAACATGATCGCCGTCCCTGAGTCAGGGCCTGCGGCTGGTTTACGTTGAAAATATCGTAAAGGGATTTGAGTTGATGCATTTTCCTGCCTCCATTATAAGTCCTGTATGCAAACGATACCAAGGTCGTTCCTGTGCAAAACAGCCTTTTTGGTTCTCCTATTCTTTTGTTGCGTATGGAATTTGGTGGCGCAAACGAATGTCATAACGTTCACAAACCTGCAAGGAATTGTCTATAAAAACATCCGCGTCGTGAAAATTAATGCGAACGGATTGATTTATCTCTATAACGATGGCGTTGGTGGGGGCAGCATTAAACTGAGCGAGATGCCCGAGGAAGTATTGCAAAAATTCGGATATAACTCTGCTCAAGCGATAAGCCATGATCGGGAACAATCAGCGCAGGATGCTAATCGCAGATTGGAAAACGCAATAGCTGCGGGTTCGTTCCGTGAGGTGGATGGGATTGCATATGACCTTCGTAAGAGCCAACCTGACTGGGTTGTTTTTCAAAACGTCAAGCTGTTCCAGCGACTAACAGATGGCGACGCCCTCGTTGACCCAAACCCCGAAGCATATAGTATGAAGGTTTTTCACGTAAAGCACTTGCCCGGGGTTTCGGACACGGAATTGTTTAGTATCCAGGTCAAACCCATTGGGACCTATGATTACATAAACAAGGCTGATAATACGAGATCCGTTCGTTCATACGATGTCGGCCGAATATGCAGGCGGGATGAAATTCCCGAACCATTGCTAAAGGGTCAAGTTGCCTTCGCCCGAATTTCAGCTTCCACAACCAGTTTAAATGAGCTCTTGCCATCCAGTGAGGCTAATTCTCTAACGGCAACCGGCACGGGTTTCTTGATCACGGAGGATGGCTACATCGTCACCAACAACCATGTCGTGAAAGGTGCCACAAAACTTCGCGTTCGAAAAGGGTCCAAAACATTAGATGCTCAGCTTGTGAAAACGAGTAAGGCGTTTGATCTGGCTGTATTGAAAGTGGAAGGGACGTTCAACTCGTTGCCCTTGGACTTTGACCATCGCATGGGACTTGGAGATGCGGTCTTTACGATTGGGTTTCCCAACATCGATGTCCAAGGAGCCGCGCCCAAATATACTGATGGAAAGATCAGCAGCCTGTCTGGAATGGAGGATGACCCCTCACAGTATCAAGTCACCGTGCCCATTCAGCCGGGCAATTCCGGCGGTCCATTAATCGCGGAGAACGGCGCGGTTGTGGGAATTGTCAGAGCTAAGTTGAATGATCTTACCGCGCTCGCCAATTCAGGCTCCGTCCCTCAAAACGTGAATTATGCGGTCAAAGCAAAATACCTTGGAGATTTGTTGGAGACGATTCCAGGGGCCATGAGCAAGATTAAAAGCCCTAAGGGCCCACAAAAGTCTAACGATGCGGTTAAGACGGCCGAGGATGCTGCTGTTATCGTGCTCGTTTATTGAGAGATTGCGTCACCCTCAGAATTTTAGAAAACGAGCCTGTATATTCACTCGTGAGCACATGAATCCCCTCACTCCACCGAACACGCATCATTTGATTGCCGCCCAAGGTTGGCTTGAGCTGGGCAATCCTGTTGAAGCCAATGAGGAGCTGGAGAAGATCACGCCTGCTTTACGCGCCCACCCCAACGTCCTTGAAATCCGATGGCAGATTTACGCGAAAACAAAGAAGTGGGAAGCATGCGTTGACCTGGGAAATGCTTTGGTAAACGCTACCCCAGACCTGCCTGAGAGTTGGATTCACCGCTCCTGCTTTGCACGAGTTAAAGCGCACCCAACAGGCTTTTGATTTACTTGAGCCTGCTGCCGATGTCACCGGGCACTTCAAAACCAGCCACTGGTGGGCACTTCAAAATCGGCCAGTCTGAGATAGACCTTTCATATCAAGTTTCTTGATTCAAGCAAGGGGCTTTTGCATTTCTTCTCATTTGCTGCTGGAGAGAAGCGCGGCCCGTTTTTGCTGCGCCGAGCTTGTTAGGCGTTGGCTTTATAATCGCTCATTAAGGGAGCCGCCGAATAAGTCACGACGCCTTCTTCAATGTTGGCCATCTCGACCTCCTGGCGCAGCTTGGCAAAATCTCCTTTGCTAAGCCGAAGAGCACATAAACGGACATACTCCAACTGCTGGGCAGTGGCCTCTCGGCGGAATGGAATCGTCCGCCCACAGGACCTGTCGAGGAAATCTGCCACAGTCTCGCGCTCGTGAGCCAGAAACAGGCGCGATATTTCTTCAATCACTCGGTTTGTCAGACCCGGAGGCTTCGGCTCGCCTGTGGCGACATCGAATGCATCTTCTGCTTTCTTAAGCTCATCCTGTGCTTGACGCAACTGTCCGCTGATAAGATGCACCCGCTCTCCGCTTTGTTGTGTGACGCGCTTCTCCTGTTCAATCGCTGCCGCAAACCGCGCCTCCGCCTCCCGAAGCTTCACTGCTGCCGGAATGTCACGAAACGCATCTGGAATTTTATGCATACGCCGATGGTCGGGGAGCCTAATTGTTAATATATGCCACGCGGCTAGCATGACCGATTCGCGACGAAAATCGAGCGTTTTCCATAATCGTAAGCAGCGAACTAAAACGGGTATGAACCGGAGTGATGGTAACAAACAATCCGGAGTGATGGGTTACACTTCCGAGCACTATGGCTTGGAAAACTGCAACCCCGCTCAACTTAGAACAGTTAGGGATCGACGATCCGCCTTCGCCAAGGCTTCGACGGACAGGCGAGGACGAGGACCTTGCAATGGCTCGCGGAACGACTGGCGACGGGCAGGGGGAGCAATGTGGCCAACCTTGGCCGTAGAATTCACCTGCCACAGTGGGCATTCAAAGCCCGGGCAGTAAGCTTGCCACCGCCTACTTTTGAAACCATTTGACAGGGTGCATGTAAGGCGATATCAAAGAGCGAAGTTGAAATTCCCACAGGACTTGGCTCGGAATGGCCACGGCCGGGATGGATGCGCAGTAAACCAGCCATTCCAAAATCACTGAATCCTTATGCCCCTGAGTCAGGCGGGAATTCTTTTGCAAGGAAGCGTTGCGACTACCAGCCGACGGCCTCCATTTTTTCGGATTGTTACTCTTACTTACTGAAGCAAAGCACCCCACAAATGAAAACCAAACGAAACCTGATTCAATTGTGCCCGCTACTTCCGGCGTTGTGGCTGGCGTTGGGTTTTGGGCTTTACGCCTTCCCGGCGGGCGCTCAAATCACGACGGACGGGAACCGGGGTCTGGTTTCACTAACTATTCAACAAGCTCCTGGGTTTTATATTGCCACAGACTTTAGCCCCAATGGCGCCAACGAATTTGTTACCAATGTGAGCAGCAGTTTATTTGCCGTGTCAGCTACGGCGGCCCAAAATACCCATATCGAGCCAGCGCGTATCCATGGGACGGAATCAGCCTCATGCTATGCATTTATTAATGGTGAGGGAACTTACAATTATGCTGGCGTGCGGAATTCTTTTTTTGTGCAGGGCGGTGTCACTCAATCCATGCGGTTTCTTTTGACGGCGCAGATCGCCGGCAGCGGGTCGGTCCTGCATTTTCAGTCCGGACCCGATCAAGTGCAGCAAACGTGGGTCGACTTTAATGGGGCGGGTTCGACAAACTTCACGGTTGCTGGATGTGTAACCAATGGAGACTCCTTTCAATTTTTGGCCAGCGAAACGCTGGACGCATTCTCGGTCAATCACGATCCAGAACTGACCGCCAGTTTCTCTTTTGATCTCCAATTCGATCCATTGCCTGCAGGGGGTAATGAACTTTTAGGCCAGCTTTTGGGCGGGGGCGACATGCGCTTCACCTATGTCGGCAGCGCCGGAACCAATTACGTGCTGGATCGCACATTCAACCTGTCGCCGCCCATCAACTGGGTGCCGCAACTGACCAACGCCGCCGATCCCAGCGGGGTGCTGGTATTAACTAACACGCCTGTGTCCACCACCAACAACTTCTGGCGCGTCCGCTCGGTGCCGTAGCTTTTACCAAGCCAAGGCGCTGGTCTCGCGCAGAACAGGCTGCCCGATTAAAAAGTAAAACACCATAATGCCGCGCTCCTGGTCGCCCGGTGGGGCGGCGTGAGTGAGACGAGTGGTTGGTAAATCATCCGGTCAGCGCGCAATCGTGTTTTTTTCAGGCGCTCTTAGGGCAGTGAAAAATAATCGAGGCTCTGGTAATTGCCGTCCACGGTTTTGACGATTTGCATGAGGACATCGTTGACCGGTGAGGGCGGCGGCGTGTTCGCCTCAGACCAAAAACACCATTTTCAAGCCTCAACTCCGCCGCTTAAGTTGACGTCAGAGCTCACGCAGGCAGTTTCCAACGCAACGCAGCAAACGATCACACAAAAACCTCCTCAAAGATCACCCTCCGATTCTCTCAGCTTATCTGGCTAAGGATTCGGGAATCCCCCGCCACGCCGTGTTTTAAGTTGTAAAACCGTGCCTGTATGCTACAATTTTTATCATTCTGAGCTGACCATTGCCGGAGGCTGCCGATTCATACAGCCATTCGTGAATTAATCAGAAGTCAATTAATGTCATGATCCAAAACCCCGTCCTTCACGGGACTGGAAGGCTGTTCGCGCCGGTCGAAACTCATGCCGCTCAATTGCCCGGTGGCCGGCTCAACTCTGGTCCCCCGGCCATTGACATCCACAGATTTTTTGCTGCGCGCAATTTCACTTCCGCCTTCATAGCCCTCTTCTTTTTCTGTGCCTCCATCTGCTTCTCGGAGGCAAAAACATTGACCTGGACCGGCAATGCTCCTTTTTTCAATCGTTGGAGCGAACCCGGAAACTGGAGCCCGGCCGGGCCGCCTGTCAACGGCGACACTGTCATTTTTCCAGCAGGGTTTACGCCCAACAATGACCTCACCAATCTAAGCCTTTTTTCCATTCAATTCACCGGCACGGGAAGCACCTATCTTACCGGCAATCCCATTCACCTTGATTCCGACATCACCGCCGCGAACAACAACGGCGAGGCGCGCGTGACCCTCGACATCACTTTCAACAGCGGCGGCGGAACGTTCTACACGCTCGGATCGAGCTTCCTGACCGTTGTGGGCAATGTGGCTCTGGCCAACCACCAATCCCTGAATCTCTATGCGCTTAATGCGCAAATGTACGTCAACGGAAGCGTCTCCGGTACCGGCGGCATCACAAAACTCGGCGGCTCGCACGCTTATCTGCTGGGACAATCGCCCAACGTCCTCACTGATCTGACCTCGATTCAGGATGGGACCCTGCATTTGGGCAAATCCAATGTGGTGGCCATTTCTCAAAAAATCGTGCTGGCGCCAAATGGAACTTCGGGCAGCGATTTGACTGACGACGCGCCCGGACAATATCCACCAGTCATCGACGCGACCGTTGGGAATTCCTGCACATGGCATATGAATTATGGAACAGCCGTCACCAACCTCTCCTTGAGCAACGGAGGCAGTGTTCACGGTCTCGGCATCCTGAACCTTCAATGTGACGTCAACGTCACCACCACCAACTACTACCAGTGCGATCTGTTGTGCCCTCTTTATCTCGGCAGCCAAACCCGCCAATTCCATGTCAATGGCTCCGGAGCCACCCTCCAAGTTGGCCAGGTGGTCGCGACCGGCACCGCGGGCATTACCAAGGATGGCTTGGGAACCATGTATTTGGGAGGGCCCAACGACTATGCCGGCCTCACCCTCGTCAATGATGGAACACTGATTGTGACCAACAATGGCTCGCTCGGTTCCAGTGGCACCAGCTCGGGCACGATTGTTTCCTCCGGGGCAATAATCGAATTCGCCGGGGTGACCACCGCCGAGCCTCTCACGCTCAATGCTAATTCCTATATTGCCTTTTATAAGACGAATAACTTGAATGGTTCGCTGTCACTCAATGGCCCGGCAGCCATTTTCGGCGGGGATTTGACCGACCTCATTCAGATCAACACCGGCATCACCGGCGTCGGTCCCTTCGGCATCGGCGCAGGCACAGTCCGTTTTGCGGGAACCGCGCCCAACTCCTTTACCGGCGGCGTTACCGTGGGCGAGGGCGTTTTCGGCTATTTCACCAAGCCCTGCACGCTCGAACTTGCCAAGCCGGATAACGTCCTCGCGGTGCCGGGAACAATCGAGGTGCGCAATATCTTTTTGAACGGGAACGAAGCCACAAATACAATGACCCTCCGCAGTCTGCAGAACAACGGGGTCCAGGACGTGCGCCTCGGGTATAATGGATCATGGCTGTTGGCGGGTCATTCAGCGGCGCCGCGTTCGCTCGTTTTTCACGGTGATGGTTACGTTGACACGCAAGGAGGCCAGTTGCAGCTCACCAACTCGCCCGGCACCAATCAAATCTACGCCGTCACGGGCTACTCCATCTACGACCCACCCAGCTATACCGCCCTGATACTCGGCAATCTCGTCATCCAGGCGCCGACCAATACCCTGACTGTCAGCAACAATGTCACGTTGATGGTTCCCGCCCAGATCACCGGCGGCGGTTCCCTCGTCAAAGCCGGCCCGGGCACTGTCATGATGAGCGGTTCAGCTAATAACAACTTCGCGGGCGATACACTCGTGACCAGCGGTCCACTCGTTTTTGCCAAGAGTCCCAATGCCATTTCGGTGCCGCACAATCTCATCATTGGCCCCACACTCCCTTCTACGACCGCGCTCGCTCGCTTTGATTATTCCGGCGGCTTCGGCGGCTCGGTGATCACGGTCAACGCCAATTCATTGCTCAATCTCAATGGCAATAATTATATCGTCTACCAGTTGAATCTGAACGACGGCGGCAGCGCGGCCACCGGTTCGGGGAATCTTTATCTTTCGAATGGCGGAGTTGTGCAGGTGGGCTCCTTGGCAGGCCAGGGCTCGCACGCAAGTTCCTCCATCAGCGGCCGGATTGCCATCGTGCCGAATGATAGGATCACTTTTAACATTAATCCCTATGCCACGTCCGCTCCTTTCGCCAGCGCGCCGGAACTCGATGTGCCCGCGAGCATCAATGTCAATGAATCTGAAGATCCTAACTTCATTCCGGCGGGATTCACCAAAAGCGGATTGGGTCGGATGCGCCTGCTTGGCAACAATACCTATCACGGCGGCACTTTTATCAATGGCGGAACACTGATTGCAGCGAGTGCGGGTGCCTTGGGGACGACCAACACCGGCACCTTTGTGAATGACCCCGGCGCCTTGGCCCTGGATGGCGGTATCACCATCACTGACGAGCCGGTTTATCTTGATAGCAGCACAGCTCCCGCCCTCGACAGCCTCAGCGGCAGCAACACCTGGGCCGGTCCGATCATCCTCAGCCGTAACAGCAACATCGGCCCCGGCCCCGCCGGCGCCGCGCTCATGGCGTCCGGCGTCATCAGCGGGACGGGCGGCTTTCTCAAAGTGGGCCAGGGCTCATTGGCGGTCGGTGGGGTGGCCAATAACACTTATTCCGGTGATACCTTCGTCAATGCCGGCACCCTCCTCTTGCAGAAACAAGTAATCGGCGGCACCGCCATTCCGCATCAGATCACCGTCGCCACCGGCCCCACCGGCCCTCCTGCCACCTTGGTGCAGCAGACTGAAAACGGCATCAAAGGCGGAGTGACCGTGAACAGCGGCGGTCTCTGGAGCCTTTTGGGGGGGCAGATTTTCAGCGATTTCGGCCTCCAAGGTCATCCACCCCTTACCTTGAATGGCAACGGCAGCGTGCAGGCCCTTGGAGCGTCACTTTTCCTTCCCCCGGGCGGAGGCTTGATAGTCAACCCCGGCAGCAATACGACCGCCACAATTTCGGGATACATTGCCCTCAATAATAATAACATCACCGCGCGGCCGATGACCATTAATGCCGGCGCCAACCAGGCGGGCAATCCCGAGTGCCTCGTGAGCGCTGCCATCCAGGAAATCTTCGGTTCATTCGGCCTGCAAAAGGAAGGCGGGGGCACGCTTCGCCTCACCGGCACCAACACTTTCACCGGCGCGAACAATGTGGTCGGCGGAACCCTTTGGGTCGATGGCTTGCAGCCACAAAGCCCCGTGTTACTCAAAACTGGCACCCGCCTCAAAGGTTTCGGCACGGTCGGCAACACCGACTTCACCGGCAGTTCCGGCATCATCTCCCCCGGCGGCAGCCCGGGCATCCTGTCCTGCAGCAATCTCGATGCGGGCGCGCTCGGCAGCGGCACTCTGGAAATCGAACTAAACGGCACCACGCCCGGCGTCAGCGGCTACGATCAACTCAACGTGAGCGGCAGCGTCAATCTCTCCGGCCTCACCCTGCATGCCTTCCTCAATTACGCCTCCGCGGTGAACGATCAATACACCATCATCAACAACGATGGCACCGACGCCGTCGCTGGCACCTTCCAAGGCCTGCCGCAAAATGCCAAACTCTACATCGGCACAGAACTCTTCACCATCAACTACACCGGCGGTACAGGCAACGACGTAACACTCAAGCGCCTCGTCACCCCGCCCCGTCCCGTGCTGACCATCACCGAGGTGCCGCCGTCATTGGTGCGTTTGGTCTGGCCCACCAACGATCCTCCCTTCAGCCTGGAATCCACCACCAATCTGACCGCCGCCAACTGGACCGCCACATTGCCCCTGCCCGTCATCATCGGCACCAACAATGTCGTGACCAACACCGTCAGCGACGCCCAAAAATTCTACCGCCTCTACATTCCCTGACCGGCAAAACACACACACACAATCTAATAACCGAAGTTTCGGCGATATTGATTAACCATGCCTGATTCAGCGAACAAGGAGATTCACGACGCAATCCTCACCGTGCTCGTCCGCGATTGGGACCCGTTTCGCCTCAAATGCGACACCATCAACGGCAGTCAATATGCAAGGTTTGTCGCCCCCATTTACCAGATGCTCGCCGGCACCCGCTCCAAGGAAGAATTGGCGGATTGCACGGTTTAGGAATAGCAGTTTGCTGAAGAACTGATAACCTATTTCGACGATCAATGGGGACGGTATGACCAAGTTGCTCGTAAAATCGGCCAAAATCCTGTCACAGCGGGTGGAACCCGAATTGGATCTGATCGGGGACGTAAACGGCTCATCCCCACTTTTGACAATGGCCGCCTTTAGCGTGCTTGTTACTGCTTTCCCCATGGCCCGCAAACTACGCGTCCAATATCCTGGCGCAGTGCATCACGTCCTGAATCGCGGGGACCGGCGCAAATCAATCTCCTAAAACCACTACTGTCCAAATTAGAATTTGGAACTCGTGCTGCAAGTGCAGTTTCACCGCGTATTTACAGGGGTATCTGTTGGACTGCATCGGATTCACAGGATGAACAACCTGTTTTTGAAAACGGCCCGCCTCACGCAAAATCCCCAGCAAAAACACCGTGTTCACCGTTCAAGATCGCCTAATTTGGACAGCAGTGTTTTGGACAGCAGTGTTTCACCGCAGGGTCATACCCTATGGAATATGGGCGAGCTTTTGACGTAGCATCGGCAGATATTAATAAAATCAAGACCGGCACTCCGACCAGCGAGATCGGACCCATACACTATTTGGATGCAACAACGTTAGCGGCACTCATTCGGACAAAGAAGTTGTCGTCGCGCGAAGTCGTCCAGGCA
>JAQGPA010000180.1 GCA_028293325.1 Pedosphaera sp.
CAGCACTTATGAACCCTTGCTGCTGGGCGCGGGCGTCATGCTGGTGGAATGGCTGATCCTGTGGTGGATGTATCGGCGGAAAATTTTCCTGCGTGTTTAATTAAATGACTGACGATCTAATAAAATCTGTGGTGACAAGTCAGGCGGCTCTGCCAACGGGCAGGACGGGCTACAACCGTTTTCTGCTTTTGGTGGCGGGTCTCGGTGGTTTGCTTTATGGCGTGGATGTGGGGATCATCGCCGGAGCGCTGTCGTATCTCGAAGCCACCTTCAAGGACGTGGCTACCGGCCAAACTCTCAATGCCGGCCAGCTTTCTATCATCGTCGCCGCCGTGCTGCTGGGCAGTGTGATCTCGACGTTGTTCGCCGGAATGCTGGCGGACTGGCTGGGGCGGAAAAAAATGATGATCGCCAGCGGCATTCTGTTCGTGATCAGCATTCCCCTGATCGCGCTGGCGCACGGCTACGGGCCCCTGGTGTTTGGCCGGTTGCTGCAAGGAATCAGTGGCGGCTTGATCGGCGTGGTCATTCCGCTGTATCTCGCGGAATGTCTCGGTGCCTCCAGTCGCGGCAAAGGCACCGGCATTTTCCAATGGCTGCTCACGCTCGGCATCGTGGCGGCGGCGCTGATCGCGATGTATTTCAGCTATCAAGTGGATGCGGTCAAGGCGCTGCACGACCCGCAAAAGTGTTTCAAATTTCAAGACCACGCCTGGCGCAGCATTTTCTGGGTGTCGCTCCCGCCGGGAATTTTGTTTGTCATCGGCAGTTTGATGGTGGCCGAATCGCCGCGCTGGCTGTTTCGCCAAGGCCGGAAAGACGCTGCGCTGGCTGCATTGCTGCGTTCGCGCAGCGACGAACAAGCCCGGATTGAATTGCAGGAAATGGAAGAAACCCTCGTTGCCGAAAAGGCGAAAGTTTCCTCGACCGGCGAGAAAATGAAGGAATCGCTCGTGCGCCGCAAATACGTCATCCCGTTTTTGCTGGCGTGTGTCATTCTCGCCTGCAACCAGGCCACCGGCGTGAACTCGGTGATCGGCTATAATCCGACGATCCTTTTCCAAGCCGGCCTTTCGGATCTCCAATCGCATTGGGGTTACGTCATCCTCACGACGGTGAATTTCGTGTTCACCATTTTCGGCGTGATGCTGGTGGACAAAAAGGGCCGCAAGTTCCTGCTCTCGCTTGGCAGCGCCGGCATCATTGTTTCATTAATCTGCGCCGGGCTGCTTTTTCACAACGCGGAAAAATCGCGCGTGGATGTGAAAGACGCCGTGCAGGCCATGGTCACTTCCGATCAGAAAGTTTCGTTGCCGTTCGACGAAGCGACCGCCGCCAGTCTGCTCGGCGACAAATCCGCCCCCGAAGCTTCGTCGCCCCCGAAGAATCTCATCGTCATTTATTCCTACGGCGATTTCCGCGCCGCCACCGCCGTCAAGCGCTCGAATGATCCCGACAAGACGCCGGTGCAAATTTCGCGCGCTGGCTGTTTGCCGCCGAACAAGGTCGCGGCCTTCTTCCAGAATCCCTTCGCCGATCTGGATGCGGCCCAAACGGCTCCGCTGAAAATTGACAACGCGCTGATCAGCACCGTGCCGTCCGAACAGAACGGCTGGCTCGTTGCCTTCTGCACGTTTGCGTTCATGGCGTTCTTCGCGCTCGGGCCGGGGGTGTGCGTCTGGCTGGCGTTGTCCGAGCTGATGCCCACGCGCATCCGTTCCAACGGCATGAGCCTCGCGCTGCTTATCAATCAGGCCGTTTCGACGACGATTGCAGCCACCTTCCTGCCGACCGTCGGCAAATACGGCTACGGCACGTTGTTCTTTGTCTTTGCCGGTTGCACGACGGTTTATTTCATCACCGCCGCGTTCTTCCTGCCGGAGACAAAAGGCAAAACACTCGAGGAAATCGAGGAGCATTTTGAACGCGGAAAGAAACAAAATTTGTGAGCATCGCATCCCAACCCAATATCGTTGCACCGCTGGACACGGGGTTTCAACCTGCCGTCGGCTTCAATCGCAGCTACCGCGCTGCCGTCCAGGCTTCAGGCCAAGGCGTGCCACTCGTGCTTGGTCTCGAACGTGAAAACGGCTTGCTTTCGCGCCATGAAACCATGGTGTCCACCCTGTGCGACGCCGAGACGCTTTTGTATGTGGAACGGATTGTGAAATTTTTGCTCTGGTCGCGTGGCGGCTGGAAGCTGCACTTCGGCGGGCCCAGGGCGGTCGGCGAATTCATCCGCAAAACCTATTCGGCGCGCAGCGCGCGGAAGTTTGATTGCGAGATGATGGCGCTTTCCTACGGCAAGCAATTCCAAGTCGTCCTGACCACGCCGGAAAAAGTTCCCGCCAACCGCGAAATGCAGGTCGCAGCCGGCGGTCATCTCAAGGGCTGCCGCATCGGTTTCGATCTCGGCGCGAGCGATTACAAAGTTTGCGCGGTCGTGGACGGCGAGGCGGTCTTTACTGAGGAAATGCCGTGGGATCCCAAATCGCAGCCGAATCCCGAATACCATTATCATCACCTTTCCGCCGCGTTGCATCGCGCCGCCGCTCATCTGTCGCGCGTGGATGCCATCGGCGGCAGCTCCGCCGGCATTGTAGTGGACAGTGAAATCCGCGTGGCCTCGCTGCTGCGCGCGATTCCGAAACGAGATTTTCCGAAGGCGGCGGGCATTTTTAAACGCATCCAGCAAGAATGGAGCGTGCCCGTCGTGGTGATGAATGACGGCGACGTGACCGCCTTGGCTGGCGCACTTTCGCTTCGCAAGAAAGGAATGCTGGGCATTGCGATGGGATCGAGCGAGGCGGCGGGTTTTATGGATCAGCAGGGCCGCATCCTTGGCTGGTTGAATGAACTCGCGTTCGCACCGGTGGATTACAATCCCGCCGCCGCTGCCGATGAATGGTCGGGCGACCGGGGCGTGGGCGCACTTTATTTTTCACAGCAGGCGGTGAACAAACTACTGCCCGCCGCGAAAATTGCACTGCCGGCAAAAATGGGATTGCCGGAGCGGCTCAAGGAAGTTCAGACGCTCATGGCCAAGGGTGACACGCGGGCGGCTAAGATTTACGAGACCATCGGCGTTTATCTCGGCTACACGATGGCGCACTACGCGGACTTTTACGATTTTCGCCACGCGCTGATTCTGGGCCGCGTGACAACCGGCCAGGGCGGCGACATCGTGCTCGCCAAGGCGCGTGAAGTTTTGAACCAGGAGTTTCCGGCGTTGGCGAAGAAAATTGCGCTGCATGTGCCGGATGAAAAATCGCGGCGCGTCGGCCAGGCGGTGGCAGCGGCCAGTTTGCCGGAAGTGAAATGATGATTTTCATGAAATTCCATCAAGCCACGGCGCAGGTTTTTGTGCCGGACGGGAAACCGGCGGCGGACGCGCTCAAGCGCATCACGCATCTCGGCATTGGCGCGCACCAGGATGATCTGGAATTCATGGCATTCCACGGGATTCTTGAATGTTTTGCCAGCGAGTCGAAATGGTTTTGCGGTGTCACCTGTACGAACGGCTCCGGCAGTTCGCGCACCGGCCCGTATGAAAAATTCACCGATGCGCAGATGATGACCGTCCGCCGCACCGAGCAGAACAACGCCGCAAACGTCGGGCAATACGGCGTGATGATCCAACTAAATCATCCGAGCAGCGCGATCAAAAGCCCGTCCGACCCGGCGCTGAAAAATGACTTGAAGGAAGTTCTCGCCGCGACGCGCCCGGAAGTGGTTTACACGCACAACGCAGCGGACAAGCACGAAACGCACATCGGCGTGGTGATCGCGGCGTTGTCGGCGATGCGGGAACTTCCGCGCGATCAGCGGCCGAAACGAGTCATCGGTTGCGAAGTTTGGCGCAATCTCGACTGGTTGAACGACGCGGAAAAAGTGCTGATGGACGTGAGCGGGCGCGACAATCTCGCAGCGGCGCTGAATGGTGTGTTCGATTCCCAGATTGCCGGCGGCAAACGCTACGATGTGGCCACGCTCGGCCGGCGGGCGGCGAACGCGACCTTCTTCGAATCGCACGCGACCGACAAATCCAACCAACTCATTTTCGGCATGGATTTGACGCCGGTGGTGGCGGACGAGACGAAGGACATCGTGGAGTTCGTCTGCGGCTTCATAGATCGCTTCAACGCGGATATGAAAGCGAAACTGGGCAAACGGCTGGGGAAAATCTGATCATGGAAATCATCATCCAACCCTCCGCCGAAGCCGCGACCAGCGTGGCGGCCCGGATCATTGCCAAGTTGCTGCGGGCAAAACCCGCCGCCGTGCTCGGTCTGGCCACGGGCAGCACGCCACTGCTGCTTTACCGCGGATTGATCGCGATGAAGCTGGACTGGCGCAAGGTGACGACGTTCAACCTCGACGAATATGTGGGGCTGCCGCCAGAGCATGAGCAGTCTTATCACAGCTTCATGTGGGAAAATCTTTTCCGGCACGTCAACATCGCCAAAAAGAACGTCCATATCCCGGACGGCATGAGCCGGAATATCGCGACGTTTTGCACACAATATGAAGCGAAAATCCGTTCGGCAGGCGGCATAGATTTGCAAGTGCTGGGCATCGGCACCGACGGACACATCGGATTCAACGAGCCTACTTCTTCGCTCTCCTCGCGGACGCGCCTCAAGACGCTGACCCGGCAAACCCATCGGGATAACGCCCGCTTTTTTGGTAGTGCGGACAAGGTGCCGCACCATGTCATCACGATGGGACTTGGCACCATCCTGGAAGCCCGGGAGATCATTCTGCTGGCCTTCGGCGCGAAAAAGGCGCGGGCGATTGCGGCGACCGTTGAAGGCCCGCTATCGGCCATCAATCCGGCCTCGGTTCTGCAATGGCACCCACAAGTCAAAGTTTGTCTGGATGCCGCCGCCGCCAAAAAATTAAAACGCGCTGATTATTATCACTGGGTCTATGCGAACAAGCCGGACTGGCAGCAATATTAGAGCAAAAATGCAAAATACAGAAACATGCGTCGTCGGGCAGCCCGGTCCACTGGTTGAAATCCAGTGCGAACCGTTGACGGAGTTTGATCGCACCGACCTCGAAAGTGTGCGACGCGCCTTTGCGCCTGCCGTGGCTTGTTCGTTTCAACAGGCGTGGCTCCCGGAAACCGAGGCCGACTTTTCACCGGGTGAAGTGCGTCTGGGCTGGCGCGGCAACTCGCTTTTGGTTTTCGCCGAATTGACCGACCTGGACATCCATAACCCGGCCATAGGGCTTAACCAACGGGCCTGGGAACTGGGCGATGTGTTTGAAATGTTTTTCAAGCCGACGGCAGCGGAACGCTACGTTGAGTTTCAGGTGACTCCACAAAATCAACGGTTGCAGTTGTCGCATGTCCACGCCCGCCACGCCGAATGGGCCAGCTACCGCGAAGCATTCGCGAAAAGCATGCTCTGGGACGAGGCGTTTCATTCCCAAACCTGGGTGGAAGCGGAAGCGAACCGCTGGCTGGTTTATGCCGAGATTCCAGCCAGAACCATTGGTGACGCCAGACTCTCCCTCGTCAACAGCCGTTGGTGTTTTTCCTTTGGCCGTTACGATTACACGCGCGGGTTCACTGAACCGGTGATTTCGTCCACTTCGCCCCACACCAAACTGGATTTTCACCGCCAGCACGAATGGGGGACGATGACTTTTAAAAACTCGTTGGCAATTGTGAACTGATGAAAAAAAGAACGTTACTTATTTTGGCGGCGGGCATGGGCAGCCGTTATGGCGGGCTCAAGCAGGTTGATCCGGTCGGGCCGTGCGGGGAGACCATCATTGATTACTCGGTGCATGACGCGATTCGGGCCGGCTTTGATCAGCTGGTGTTTGTGATCCGCCGGGACATTGAGCAGGCTTTTTGCGAAACCATCGGCCGCCGTTTTGAGTCGCGCCTCGCCGTGAAATATGTTTTTCAGGAACTGGACAGCTTGCCGGCCGGCGAAGTCGTGCCGCCCAATCGCCGGAAACCGTGGGGAACGGGCCATGCGATTTTGATGGCGGCGGAGGCCATCCGCGAACCGTTCGGCGTCATCAATGCGGATGATTTTTACGGTGCCCAATCGTTCCAACTGCTGGCCGCGCATCTCCGTCCCGAAAATCTAAACTACGCGATGGTGGGCTTTGTCCTGCGCAACACGCTGTCCGAATTTGGCAGCGTCGCCCGAGGCGTCTGTCAGTTGAAAGGGCAACAATTGGAAGATGTCCGTGAGATCGTGGGCATTGAAAAAAACGGTTCGGCGGCCCGCTACAAAAACGGAACGGGAGCATTTCACTCGTTGACGGGGGATGAAATCGTTTCGATGAACATGTGGGGTTTCCATCCGGACATCTTCGCTCATCTGCGCCAGCAGTTCCTGGATTTCCTGCATTTGCGCGGCGCGGACGAAAAGGCGGAGTTTTACATCCCCAGCGTGGTGAACAACCTGATCGGCGGTCGAGTGAAGCAGGTGGACATGCTGCCGACGATTTCACCCTGGTTCGGCGTCACCTATCGCGAAGACCGTCCGTTCGTGACCGCCGGCATCAACCAACTCGTCCGCCAGGGCGAATATCCCGAAAGACTTTGGCTATGAACTTAAAACACGACGTTCGCGCGGTGGCGCGGCAATTTCAGATCTGCGGTGAGATTCGTAGCGCGGAACCGTATGGCAGTGGCCACATCAACGACACTTACTGCGTGGTCTTCGACCAGGCCGGGACGTGCGTCCGCTATATTTTCCAGCGGATCAACCATCTGGTCTTCAAAAATCCGGTCGCGCTCATGGAAAATATCGCGCGCGTTACGCGGCATCTCGGCGGCGAGTTCGCCGGGGCGGGTGATGCGAGCCGCCGGTCGTTGACACTGGTTTTCGCGCGTGACGGCAATCCGTCTTATCAAGACGCGGCGGGCAACCACTGGCGCGTTTATCTGTTTATCGAGCAGGCGCGCACCTATGACGCGGTCGAATCCCCGGGCCAGGCCTTTGAGGCGGCGAAGGCGTTCGGACTATTTCAGAAAGTGCTCGCCAACCTGCCGGCCCCGCGTTTGCACGACACCATTCCCGATTTTCATCACACGCCCAAACGGTTTCTCGCGCTGGAAAGGGCCGTCGCGGCGGATGCGTTTAACCGTGCGTTGCTGGCAAAACCGGAAATTGAATTTGCGCAGCAGCACGAGTCAATCACCAGCGTCCTGCTTGATGCGAATTTGCCCGAGCGCGTGACGCACAACGACACCAAGTTCAACAACGTGATGCTGGACGACACCACCGGCGAGGGCATCTGCGTCATTGACCTTGATACGGTCATGCCCGGACTGGCGCTCTATGATTTTGGCGATATGGTGCGCACGACCACCAGCCCGGCGAAGGAAGACGAGCGCGACTTGTCCAAGGTAAAGATGCAGTTCCCGATGTTCGAGGCGCTGGTGCGGGGCTATCTTTCCACGGCTGGCAGCTTCCTGACGAAGGAGGAAAAACAACTGCTCGCCTTTTCTGGCAAGCTGATCACGTTTGAGATCGGCCTCCGGTTTCTGACGGATTACCTGAACGGAGACACTTATTTCAAAGTGCATCGCGACGGGCATAACCTGGACCGTTGCCGCACGCAGTTCAAACTGGTTGAATCCATCGAAAATCAGGAAGAATCCATGAATGAGTTGATTGAATCCATTGCATTTTCAGGGCCACCGGTTACGGAACTGGCGGAGGAACTTCGATGAGGGTTCTCGTTACCGGCGGCGCGGGTTTCATCGGCAGCCACCTTGTCGAATATTTTCAGGGCAAGGCCGACATTCGCGTGCTGGACAATCTGCGTTCCGGCTACAAGCACAACCTCGCGCCGTTCCAGCACGAGTTCATTGCAGGTTCCATCCTTGACCGCGAGATTGTTCGGAAAGCGGTGCAAGGCGTGGATTACATCTTCCATCTGGCGGCGATGATCAGCGTGCCGGAATCCATGGCCAAGCCGGTTGAGTGTAATGAAATTAATACGCTGGGCACGCTCACCATTTTGGAGGAAGCGGCGAAAGCGAGTGTTAAAAAGTTGGTGTTGAGTTCTTCAGCGGCAATCTACGGCGACAATCCGGTCGTGCCGAAAGTGGAGACGATGCTGGCGGAACCTAAAAGTCCCTACGCCATCACCAAGCTCGACGGCGAGTTTTACTGCAAGCTGTTCGCGGATGAAGGCCGCCTACAAACCGCCTGCCTGCGTTACTTCAACGTCTTTGGTCCGCGTCAGGATCCGAAGAGCAAGTATGCCGCCGCCGTGCCGATCTTCATTGACCGTGCGGTGAAGAATGAGCCGATCAGCATCCACGGTGATGGTGAACAGACGCGGGATTTCATTTATGTGCAGGACATCGTGGCCGCCAATGTGTTCTTCGCCACAAAATCACCAGCTACCGGCGTGTTCAACGTGGCTTACGGACGGAAGATCACCATCAAGGAACTGGCGCAACAAATCATCTCTCTGACTGGCTCGCAATCAGAAATCAAATACACACCCGAACGCGCCGGCGACGTGAGACATTCACTGGCCTCGGTGGATAAACTCCGCGCGGCGGGGTTTGTGCCCACAGCCAGTTTTCAGGCGGGGCTTCAGGCCACGATCCATTATTTCCATGAAAAAGCCCAATCCCCTGCCAGCACGCGCTAGCCGTGCTACCAATTTGAAATTGATATTCTGTCAATACACTCTCGGACGGGTGCTGCTGCATCTGGGTTGCCTTGCGCGCGGGGGACAGTGGCGTTTTCATCTTTTGGGAATCCGGCGCGAAGCAAAAAAGTTATGGTTACAAGTTCGAACCCACCGGACGACGATCAGTTGCCTATGGCTGCTGCCGGCCTGCATGGCGGTCGGATCGGAGGTCTGCGCGCAGGATTTCGCCACCAACACCTACTCGGTTTCCACCGAAGATTTCGCCAACCCAGAGCGCGGCTTTTATATTCAAGCAGATTCCTACGCCAGTGCGCCATCGGCTGTCCCAGCCAATCTAGCGAGCTACCGGATCAACGGGAAAAATTCCCCAGGCAATACTTACAACTCCAAGATCTCCCTGCTGTTGCGTCTGTTCTATCTCGACACCTTTATAAACGCGCCCATCAGCACCAATTTTCTGAACACCATGCAGGTGGATTTTGATTCCATCCGCGCTCAAGGCTGCAAGGCGATCGTGCGTTTCGCCTACAATCAAGACCAGACCAGCCCGTTCAACGAGCCGTCCAAGGCGCAGATTCTGGCGCACATCGCCCAGCTCAAACCGGTGCTGAAAAAAAACGCCGATGTCATTGCGGTTGTCCAAGAAGGCTTCATCGGTGCCTGGGGTGAAGGGTATTACTCCGACATTTTCTACACGGGCGGACAGGCCACCACGCAGAACTGGCTGGACCGAACCGAGGTGATCAATGCATTGCTGGATGCGCTGCCAGTGCAACGGATGATTCAGGTGAGGATGCCGCAAATGAAACAGAAATATGTTTACGGCGCGACTGCCTTCACCAGTGCCGCACCGCTCAGTGAGACGAACGTGCTCAACGGTCGCAACGCCGCCCGCATCGGAAATCACGACGAATGCTATCTCGCCGATGTCACCGACTTTGGCACCTTCTCGGACTACGACATCGGGGCCGGAACTTCGGCCCAGGACATCACTAACCTTCGCAATTACCTCGCTGCGGAAACCCGCTTCGCGCCGATGGGTGGCGAGACGTGCGCCATCAATCCGCCGACGGATGATTGCGCATCGGCGGGCGGTGGCGCGGACACGGACATGGCTTTCTCCCATTATTCATTCCTGAACCAAGGATACAATGCGGACGTCAACGATGACTGGGCTGCCCAAGGCTGCATGGAAAACATCAAGCGCCGGCTCGGTTACCGGCTGCAACTGGTTTCCGGCCGGTTTCGCACCAAGGCCCAGCCGGGGCAGGTGATTCCGCTCACGCTGGAATTTACCAACACCGGCTACGCCGCGCCGTTCAATCCGCGCGGACTCGAACTGATTTTACGAAATGCGGTGACCGGAGAGAAATTTTTTGCCGCGCTATCCCGCGACACGGATGTGCGCCGGTGGTTACCGAGCACGGATTGCATTCTGAATGCGCAGCTTTCCCTCCCGACGAATCTGCCGACGGGCACCTACGACCTGCTGCTAAACCTGCCCGACCCGGCACCGTCGCTTTACGCCATGATTCCCTATGCGATTCGTCTGGCAAATTCCAACGCCCTTTCCAGCGCCGGCACGGTGCTGGGTAATGTCTGGGAGGCTTCCACCGGCTACCATCGTCTGCAACAGACTCTGACCGTCAACGCCACCGCCACGAATGCGCTGCCCAATGGCATGGAGATTCCTGTTCTTAACTATTCTGCCGTCGCCGAAAATTATGCAGTTTGGCAGGCACGTAATTTCCCGTTTAATCCCGGCGATGGCATCCCGGAAGGCGACCCGGAAGCCGATGACCGGGCCAACCTGATCGAATATGCGGTGGGGTCAAACCCAAACACCAGCGGGAATCCGCCCTACATGAATTTCACCTTTGCCACCAATGCCTTCATCCTCTCCGTCCAAAAAGGTCCGGGCGCAGCCAATGATGTGGTTTACGATGTTGAGGGTTCACCCGATCTTGCGCCCGGTAGTTGGTCCAGTTCGTGGGTGACGCTTCTCGAAAACAGTCCCGCCCGCATTCAGGCTCGTTACGACGCCACAAACGCCAACGGTTTTCTACGGTTGAAATTTTCACTGTCCCCATAAACATTAGTCCCGCTCAAAGCTGGAGCCGTCTAAACCGGAGAATTTGGCGGGAAGTTCCGGCGCTTCCGGCACCCTTTTCAACATTGTTACCGGGTGACTCGCTTCCCTGGATGCTTACGGCGGCCTAGGGCCTGTTAACGCTAACTCATGCGCAGCGCCTCCACGATCAGGGCAAGGACGATGAATCCGGCAAAGAGGACATCCAGCTTGTCGAAACGGCAAAAGACCCGACGATAGGCTTTGAGCCGCCGGAACAGCCGCTCAATCTCGTTTCGCCGATGATAAAGCGTCCGGTCGTATTCCCACGGCGCGAGCCGGTTGGGATTGGGCGGCACGACGGGAAGGTAACCCAGTTGGCGCGCCAGCCGCAGGGTTTCATCCCCTTCATAGGCGCGGTCCATGATCAGGGGACAGCCCGCCGGCACAGGGCCGCCGGCTTCCAACAGTTCCCGCCCGTGGGGCGCGTCGCCGGCCTGTCCGGGGGAGAGCTTCAGGACTAGGGCGCACCGATCATTCGCGGCCACCAGATGAATCTTGGTGGTGCAGCCCCCGCGGGAGCGCCCGATGGCTTGCGGGCCGTTTTTTTTAAGGCTCCGGTGCCGTCGGGATGCACCTTGATGGTGGTGCTGTCCAGGCACACGTGTTCAATCCGGATGCCCAGGATCTGCTCCTGTTGCAGCCGGGCAAAGACCCGGTCCAGCACCCCCGCCTTGCTCCAGCGGTTCATCCGCGTGTAGATCGTGTGCCAGTTGCCAAAATGCCCGGGCAGGCCGCGCCATTTGCAACCGTGCTCGGCCACGTAAAGCAGGGCGTTGAGCAGTTGCAAATTGGTCATGCTCACATTGCCGCGCTGGCGCGGCAGGCAATCGGCGATGTGTTGATATTGACTCTCGGTAAGTTCCATAAGCCAACCTGCACCGTTCCCCGACCAGGGTCAATTTGTGTGAACAGGCCCTAGTGCTTTGTAATGTTTGTGGGCATGTTGATTGGTTCGTTTGGAGAAACAGCTTGCCGTCCGAACAAGAGCAGGATGGCGGCTTTGATGGGTGGTGAGAGTTTAGCCCAAGCCGTGACAATTCGTGTCAGTTCGGGACAGGAAGGGATTGAATTTCGGAAGTCTATTCGGGTGTCAGCGCGTTCACCAAAACCCGGCAACGTGTCCATTACTTCGCGCAACGGCAGTTGACAGGCGCAGGCGAGCCATACAATGAACGAAACGAGGCGTGCCAGAGTCAATTCTTGCAGATGTGGCCTTGCCACATAATCTTAAGGTTATTCGGACAGGCATGTTGTCTTTACGGGCAAAACGGTTCTGATACAATTTTAAAGATTATGGTAACTCAAGCACAAATCGCCAAGAAACTTGGGGTGTCCCGCCAATTGGTTACTTTCGCGCTTGCCGGCTACCCGCAAATTTCTAAGGAATCGCGCGAACGCATTCTGGCCGCTGCCCGCGAAATGGGCTACCAACCCAACCCTTATGCCCGGGCGTTGCGGAAAGGCCGCAGCGGAATTATTGGCCTGTGGATTCCTGATCAGATTTCCTCCCATTACACCCATGTCGCCCGGGAATTGAACCGGCTGGTGAAGGCGGCGCGGCATGAATTGATCGTGAGTGAAGTCAGCATCGTCGAAGATCAAAAAATGCTGTCGCATGTTCCGATGGACGGGATTTTCGTGGTGGACGCTCCGGAGCAGGCGCAGATTTACCAGCAATCCCCGGCTGTCTCCAAGATGCCCATTATCAGCATGGGCGCGGACTGCTGTAAAAACACGGACTCCGTGCAGGTGGATTTGTTCGCCGGGGTTTTGGAAGTCATGGAGCATCTGATCAGTTCTGGCTTTCGCCGCATCGCGCACGCCACATTTGTTCGGGATGATTCGGAGCCTGCGAGCCGACGAGCGGGTTACGTCAAAGCCATGCGCCAGGCGAAATTAAAGGCGGAATTCATCTATTATCCGCTGACGGAACAACAGCGCCCCATCGCCCGGCAGTTGATTCAGGATTACATCCGGGAGCACGCCTGTCCCGACGCCATCTTTTGTCATTCTGACGACGTGGCGCTGGGGATTTATCGCGGCCTGTGCGACCTGAAATTGCGGGTGCCGGAAGACGTAGTTCTGGTTGGCTGCGATGGGATTCCGGACACTGAATATCTGGAATGTCAGTTAACAACGCTGGTGCAGCCGGTGGCGGCCATGTGTGCTACTGCTTGGCAATTTCTGCTGCGGCGGATGGATCAGACCGCGACGAAACCTCAAATCGCGAAATTAAAACCCAAGCTCATGATTCGTGATTCGTCAATTCGCGAGCGGCGCACTGCGGTGGTCGCGTCGGCTTAAACCGGAACCCTACCAATGAAAAAACTGGCCGCCCAGCTAAACGCAAAAGCGCAGAAGTCGCAGCGAGGCACGGCGCGGAGAACGGAAAAGTCGCGCTTATAGCGGTCTTGCGGAAGTTGATTGTGTTGTTGAATCATTTGCTCAAAAATCCGAATTTCTCCCTTGCACACTAAGCTGGACTTTATCCATTTGAGTTGATCGCCAGTTGAAGGAGGTTGAACCAAAAGGTTCGGCTTGATGTTTCACTTGTCTGTTGAATGGTTGGCTGTCGTTCCAACTTTCACTCCGTTGTTTTCCCCTGCTGTTTGGCTTGTGCGCAACAACTGCTCTTGGGAGCAATGCTGGCTCCGGCTAAACGCACCGTCAGTTCCATACTGCGGGTGTTGGGGATTGGCCAGGCACCCCCGATTCCAGAACTATCACCGGGTGCTCAACCGGGCCGTGTGGTCGGCCCGGCAGGGGGCGCAACTTCTGTTGGGTTTGCTGGTGAAAACCTTCTCCCCCACCGGGCCGCTGGTCTTCGGGCTGGATGAGACGATTGAACGGCGCTGGGGCCAGCAGATCTCCGCCCGGGGCATTTAGCGGGATGCGGCCCGTTCCAGCAAGTCGGTGACCAACAAAACCAGCGGCCTGCGCCGGGTGAGCGTGCAGTTGCATGGTACACCAAGTCGCAGGCCACCTTTTCAGATGCGCTGGCTTGCGTCCGGGACCAGTTGTGGAAGGGTTTTTCGCTGTCCGCGCCAGGGGCCGATGATCAAAAACCCCGAGCGAATCTGCTCAATCACTTTGCTGAATTGCTGCGCTATGCTCAGTGAATGGATAAAGTCCAGCTGAGATCACGGTTGTAAAAGACCCGCATGTGAAAGGAAACGCGTTGCTTCGTTTGCCTGTTCGTAAAAATACGCCAGCAACAAAAGTTGCACTCAGGAGAGAAATTGAAACCAAATGAGGTATTGGCCACAATGGACTCGTCGTGTCGCGATGGAAGGTTCAGGGCGTGACCCGCTTGGCCTCTCGCGCGTGTCCGATGCGCTTACGACCTTCTTGCTGCCGAACATCATTACCACAACTGACCGGGCGCGCTACTATTCGTTTTACACCTGGGCCATTGCGGACATTGAAGTGCTGCGAAAAGCCAAAGGTGGGCGCATTGCGTTTAAGGAGGAATTTCAGCGACGCGAAGCTGCCTTCGCGCTCGCTTCGCGTCTCGGACAGAAAAGAGACCCATGCCGTGGCGTCAAAATTAGTGGGGTTGAACTGCTCCGCAAAGTTTTTGTAATGGCTCACCGGCATCTGGGTTTGCTCCAGGAACCATTCGGCGCAATTGGTCTGGCCGTTCCACTCGCCGGCGGGCACGGAATAGATGCCCCAGTGAATGAACATGCCGAACCGCGCGTCGCTCCACCACTTCATCCGGGCATCGCGCTGCGCCGGGGTTTCATCCATGTAATTAGTCGAGCCCATTCCGGTTTCGGTGGCGGAAAGAAAGCTTCCCGAAAGCGAGGTCAAGAGCCGGAACGCCAGCATCCAATATCAAATTGTTTTCATAGGATTAATCAAGTGCACTGAGGAATGATTTTATTAAAGTTATCCGTTGCCGAGACAAAGAACGTTCCTTTAGTCAGCTTCCGAAATGATGAGATTCAGTCTTTGTCACAGCGAATGGTTAATGGTGTTTTGCGCTCGGGATCTTCCGAAACGTCGAGGTTAACCGTCTTGGTTTCAGTGTCATAGCTCCAGGAGGTGTTTTCGGCGGCGTCTCCTGCGCTTACGGTAAGACTCTTAGGGCGGATCATATGAATCGATATGTTATAATTGAGCAGGTATGGCATACCTTGATAATTCCCTCGCCGGGGAGCGATCGTGAATTTCACTTGCTTCGAGCTTTCTTCACAATGAAATCGTGTTGTGGCCACGGCACCCGTGAGATACTCCATAGAATCTCCGTCATCTTCATAAAGTTTGTAATCACTTTGCCCGTCGGGATAGACCTGCAGTTTTATTGTTTCGGCCGGTTTTTCACCCACATAATCCATATCCGGCCAGTAGGGTATAATTGCACCCGCCCGGATAAACAGGCCACCGGCCCGGTTGATTGGGTAAACACATGGCATTTCAAGCGGGCCTTGATATGCCGTGCCGGTCCAGTAATCAATCCAACGTCCGGCCGGAAGATATACTCGATCACTAAAGACCACCACCAGCAAACTGTCTCCTAGCATGTACTCATAACTGCAATCAGCCAACTTTTGGTCGTCGGTGAACATCAAAGGCATTGGGCGCATAATCGGCATTGCCGTCAGGAAACCTTGGTAGGCCGCAGAATAAATATACGGCATCAGACTGTAACGGAGTTGGGCATAATCACGATAAATGGCCTCCCCTTGCTTGCCCAGGAGCCAAGGTTCCTCAGCATAGGCCCAGTTATTGTGCTGACTCCATGGTTGAAGAAAACCAAAGTGAATTCCCTGCCATTCAGCTCCGGTGTCATAAGGAGTATTCGCATGAGCTGGTTTTCCGTTTACCGTCAAATTGTGTGCCTGGGTTTCCATGTCGCACGAGACATTCATATGGGCGCTCATTGCATAATTCAACATGCCGATCAACGCCTTGTGTCCGCCGCCATTGTCGCCCATCGTGGTGGTGCCCCAGTGTTGAACTCCGGCGTAGGCACCACAATAATGGGTCATCGCGCGCTTCCCGGTGAATTCTTCATAACCTTGGCACATTTGTTTGTGATAAAGTACCTGTGTAAGGTTGTGATTCTCGAGGTCTGTCCGACCATTGTAATACTGTCGGTTAGGATGTTCCTGAAACAGAGTACCAGGGTCCATCTTGAAAGCGCGCACGCCTTGTTGTACGAACTTCTGAAGGTGGTTGAACCAGGCATCCGGTTCAGCGGGAAAATCCTTTCCACGCCCCTCGCGCTGGGCCACCAGCCGTTCCTCCTCCATCGTGAGGTCGTCGTCACAACAGAGCCACAGCGAGAGTTTGAATCCCAGCCGATCCATTGCCCCAATCATCGTGGCCCCGCGATCTGGAATGAGCCAGGACTCCATGTAAAACTTATCTGGCGAATTCCATTCGACATTGTGTGAGAAGTCGTAGTTTTTTTTCATCCACTGCGGTTCTAGTCCAATGGTGTCGCAAGGGATCCCTGATTTACGAAACAGCCGCATGTCCTCCAGAACGTCATGCTGGTTGGACATAGAATTGGCGACAAAACTCAAACCGTAGCCAAATTCCGGCAGCAGGCGCGGCTTGCCGGTGATCTCCGTATACAGGTCAAGAAGTTTTGGCAATGTCTTTCCAATTAACAGGTAGAAGTCAAGCTGTCCACTGGGCCCCCAAATAAAAGTGCGGTTCGTTTCGTAGCGGCCGATATCGTAATAATGGACCCACGTTGTGTTGACAAACACTCCCCAACCACCTGTACTGAGCAGCAAGGGAATCGGACCTTCGGTTTGATCCCAATCGTGTTTGGATGCATTGAAACCAAAATTGCCACGATATTGGGTCCAAAGCCGATAGGCATGTCCGCGCAATTGCAGTCGACGCGCCGACGCCGTTCCCAATCCGTAAAAGCGATCTGTTTCTCCGATATCGAAAGTCAGCCCAAATGAACTGGTTGCAGGTGCTAAATCAAAAGGATGCAAATCGTCCGGTTCCGCCGCCATATTTGTCTGCGCATAGCCGATAATTTGAGCTTGTCCTGTACTGCGCCTTTCGCCTTTGAAGTAATCGCTCAAGGAGGCCTGACGTGTCCGGTAAGCTGACGTCTGAGCCGCATTCAATTTTGAAAGTAAAGGCAAAATCTGCCGGCAGATGACACCGCCGTTCGTGTCCAATAATTGCATCGAACCATCTCTGCCAACTTCCAAGATTTCGTTTGCAGTAATGAGCTTCACCACCCCCGCTTTCTCAACCACCGCAGTTTCGCACGGCTCCCAATTTGTCCGCACAATGCCATAACGTTCCATTAAAGAAGGTGTGAAAGTTCCATCCACACTCAAACGAACCCGAATAATTCCTGCTTCTACAGGTTCAAGGCGCAAGACATCACCGCTCTCAAGTTTTATGTCAATAGCGTTGGCTTTAAGTGAACTGATTGATAGCGCTACGAAACACGCGAGCCACATCCAGGTTTTGAATACTCGAACGGTCATTAAACGAATCGCCTTCTTCATGGTAGGTTTGTTTGTCATTTCAGAGAATAATCGGAGGACAAACGAATGTGTCGCGACGAACTGCCAACGGGAATATTAAAACTGTTTTGTAGAGCAGGGTTAACATCATATTTTATTTTATTTCAGGTGTCATCTCCATGCCGGTGAAAGGCCTGTCACTTCCATTTTTAAGAACCGTTTTCTGGTCGCGTTCAATATTACCCATCGCGCTGGCCGGCCCCATTTCTACAACGACTTCAATGGTTTCACACATATCCATGCAAGTCGCAAGCACGAGCGGGCCTTTGGCCAACGAAATTGGATAGCCGTCCACCGAAAGCGTTCTAACCCCATGGCTACACCCAAAGAATTACGCACCATTAATTGGACACGACATCCGCGAAACACGCGGGATACACGAAACTCTTTCCAGTCGGACGGAATGCAGGGATCAATGACGAGGCCTTCCCAAACCGGACGCACTCCCAGGATGTATTGTGTGACGGCCACGTACATCCGCGCGGCGGTGCCCGTAAGCCAGCTGACATTGGCCAAACCAAATTTGTCGGAATCGGGACCGAACAGGTTGGATGCATAGACGTAAGGCTCCGATTTATAGCGCCACGCACCGGCGCAATCGGAGACAACTTTCGTTGAATGTGAACTTGTTCAGCCAACACAAAATTACACTGTTCCGCGCTCGACGACAGCACTTCAAGTTTTTTTTCTAATGCTGAAGATAGCCAACTTCATCTTTGTATCGGGACGGAAAGTGGGCTATTGGCCATATGGCCAATATACACGCGTGACGCGTTTGTCATAGAGTTGCAAACGTGACCCACAATCAACTGTAAAAAAGAAGCAATTCTTGCCTGCATAAAAACAAAAACATTTATGATGTGAGTTACAAAAGCGATGGACGAAAATCAACCTTAAAAATCAACCATGAAAATAAAATCTCAGTTCAAAGTTTTATCACTCCTCGCGCTGGCCGCCTTGGCGGTCAGTTCGGCCCACGCGGTCTTGATCGGCCACTGGCCGATGAATGACGCCACCAACACTTGGGCGGCGGCGGATACCAGCGGCAACGGCATGACCGCTACCAACACGCTTCACGCCCGCATGACCTTTGGCAACACGGGTGCTCCCATTGGCGGAACGGCACCATTTGGGGGGACATGCGTGAGTTTTGTCGGAGGCCAAGGGGTAGCTGGCAATGAGCTGGCAATTCCTTCTTTCAGTTCAATAAACGGAGCTACCAAATTGACCATTTCACTTTGGTTTCAGTCGGCGGCCACCCAGCCGGGCGGCACGACTTATTACGGGTTGTTCATGGCCCGGGCCGTCACGGATAACATCGGCACCGGGAAAAATTATGGCTTGGCGATCAATCAATCTGCTGCGCCTAATTGGAGTGTGGAAGGTCGCATCACCGGGACGTTTGCGCGGTCGGGTGCAGTCTATGCCAGCTCAGCCATTCCTTGGACGCATGTGGTGATGGTATGGGACGGTGCTGGACATGAGACGCTTTACCTCAACGGTGTTCAGGCAGCCACAACAGCTGTTACTTTGAGTTCCATCACCACCGGCGGGGCTTGGTATTTTGGGTGGGATTCGAGCAACCCCTTCCGGCATTTGGCCGGACAAATAGATGACTGTGCGGCTTGGAGTGATGCGTTGAGCGCCTCGCAAATCAATCAGATCTACACCAACGGATTGCAGAGCGGCATTGATGCTGTATCCACCATTCAAGGGGCTGGCTCTACTTGGGCGGCCACCGGTGGCGGCAACTGGTCGTCCGGCGCAAATTGGAGCGGAAATGTTTCGCCCAACTCCACGACGATATTTGCCGCTTTTGGTGGTTCCATTCTGGCTCCCAGCACGGTGACCAATAATACGGCCAATTCGATCAACAACCTCATCTTCAATAATTCCGCGAACAGCTACACGTTGGGCGGCAGCTCGACTCTTACATTGGGCGGCACCACGCCTACCATTTCCGTGGTCACTGGCAGCCACACGGTCAAGACGCCGCTGGCCACTTCAGGAACCGCATTGACGTTGAGCGTGGCGGGCACGTTGAACATGGGCAGCGAGTCCTATGCGGATGGAACCATCATCTCCGGCAATGGTGTGGTGGTGGTGACCAATCTGGCCAACGGCGGATCTGCCAGCGGGATCGGGGCTTCGGCTAACAGCGCGGCTAATCTGACATTGAGCGGCGGCACCTTGAAATACATCGGCAGCGCCGCCGGCCTTGACCGCAGTTTCCAATTGGATGCCGGGGTTTCGACCATTGACGCGTCCGGCACGGGGGCGCTGAACTGGAACAACAGCGCTTCCGCCATCGGCTACACCGGCGCCGCCACGGCCAAAACACTCCAATTGACGGGAACCAACACGGGCAACAACACCTTGTCCCTTTCGCTGGGAGATGGAACCGCCGCCACCTCGCTCATAAAGAATGGCTCCGGCACCTGGGTGTTTGGCAATTCTGCCAACAACTTTACAGGCCCGACCACGATAAGCCAAGGCACTCTTAAATTGAGCGCTTTGGAGGCGGTCGCCAGCAGTTCCACTGTCTCGGTGGCAGCCGGAGCCACGTTGGACGTGTCCGCCGTGGGCGGATTCGCGCTCGGCACAAATCAGAAATTACAAGGCAGCGGCACTGTGGTGGGCAGCTTGACCTCGGCCTCGGGCAACACGATCAGCCCCGGAGGCGATGGCGCGGCGGGAACGCTGACCTTTTCCAATGACCTCAGCTTGGCCGACGGAAACATCAATGTTGACTTGGCCGCGCTGACCAACGGCACTTCCGACCAGATCGTGGTGGATGGCAGCCTGAATTTGAGCGGCACCACCACTTTTTCCGTCAGCCTGCTGAACCCGCTGCCGAGCCTGCAAGCCGGCAGCTATGTGGTCATGCACTACACCGGCAGCCTGACTGGCACATCGGCAAACTTTGCTGTGGCCAACACCACCGTATATGGCATCACGGTCAGCATTGACACCACTGCCAAGACCGTCAGCCTCGTGGTCGCGCCCGGAACCTTGCCGACTTACACCTGGGTCGGCGACAACAGCGTGAACTACTGGTCACTGACGACGCCTTTCTCCGATTGGACCATGGATGGCGGGGCAACCACCATTCCTTGGCGGAACGGTGCGAATGTGGTATTCGATGATTCGAGCAGCGGCTTTCCGATTCATTCTTATCAGGCTGCCGTGTTACCTTCGTCCGTCACCGTAAATGCCAACGCCAATAGCTATAGAATCGATGCCGTCATATCGGGCAGCACGGCGGTGACCAATAACGGAACGGCAACATTGTGGCTCAATGCGCCGAACACCTACACCGGAGGAACCGTGGTCAACGCTGGCACGGTGAAGTTAGGAAACAATAACGGCATGGGTGCGGTCGCATCGGATGCAAGCGTCTTGGCGACGATTGCCAGCGGCGCGACACTGGATCTCAACGGCTGGGGCTTGCAAAATATTCCGGGCCGGGTGGTCATTTCGGGAACGGGCGTTGATGGAAACGGGGCGCTGGTCTGCAACCATGCCTTCCAAGCAGCCAATGCCGTTTACAATGTACATATCCTTGATCTGGCCGGCGACACGACCGTTGCCACCGCCAATAAAATTGCCATTCTCGGCACCTCGACTACTTCCTTGGATGCCCGGGTGTTCCTGAATGGACACACTTTGACAAAGGTTGGCACGGGCGGTCCGCTTTATTTCGGTGACGGCATAATCACCAATGGCAATCTCGTCATCGCCGAAGGTGAATTTGACTCTTGGGGCAGTGGCATACAAGTGCCGACTTCGACGACGGTTTTCTCGGTTGATACTTCGCTGACCGTGAGCAGCGGCGCGACGTGGGCGGTTGGTCTCAATGGCGGCAATATCATATGCAACGCTTCGGTGGATATGTTTGGGACGGTTACCGGCAGATTCAGTGGGACGGTGGTGTTTGGCGGGCCGATGAAGCTGGAAACGGGCTATGTGATTAATCCAGCGGCGGCAGGGACGTTCACCTTCCTCGGTCCGGTGCAAGGGGTTGGCCAGCCGCTCAATCAGTCTTATGCCAGCACGACAATCAATCTACAGGGAACCAACACATATACTGGCAATACGGTGATCAGCGCGGGAACATTGACAATAGCCACCAATGGTTCCATCGCCACCTCGCCAGTCATAGATTTAGCTGGAGGCTCATTGAATGTGGCAGCGGTGACGGGCGGTTTCAATCTGGCCAGCGGTCAGACCCTGAGTGGATCGGGCACCACCACCGGGAAAGTGACCATTCAAAGCGGCGGAACGCTGTCTCCCGGCGAATCGGGCGTGGGCACGCTCACGTTCACCGACAACCTGACAAATAATGGAACCATCCTCATGGATGTTAATTCAACTGGCACCAGCGACAGTGTGATCAATACCGGCGCGACCAACGCCTACGGCGGAACGTTGCAAATAAACAACCTGGGGCCGATGTTCGCTCTAGGCGATTCGTTCACCCTGTTCTCCACCAACGGAGTGGGCAGCTTTGCGGCGTTTAGTCCGACCCATCCCAATGATGATACAACTCTGGCGTGGCAATTCACGCCGACCAACGGCGTATTGAGCATCGTCTCCGCTGCCGTTATCAGCACGAACGCGTATTTGACGGCGCTGACACTGACGCCGGCGGGCGTGTTGTCACCGGGCTTTGCGACCAACGGGTTCACCTACTGGGCGACAAACGCCTATGCGAACAACCTGGTGACGGTGACGGCAACCAGTGCGGATACCAATGCGACGCTTCAGTTGAGCTTCAATGGCGGGGCATTCACGGCGTTGACGAACAATCAGGCCAGCGGGTCGCGGAGCCTGAACCTGACGCCCTCACCGGTGAACGTGGTGGCGGTGCTGGTGACGGCACAGGACAGCCTGACAACGAACCTCTATACGGTGAACGTGCTGTTGCAGCCGAATCAGTCGGCCTTCATGCTGACGAATAACGTAATTGGGGGGACGAATCTGTTGTTGACCTGGCCGTTGGATCATACAGGTTTTCGGCTATTGGTGCAGACGAACAACCTGAACAAGGGCGTGAGCAGTCTCACGAATGACTGGGGAACGGTGTCCGGTTCGACGGCGACGAACTCTGCAAGCATTACCATCCTCAAGACCAACTTGAATGAGTATTACCGTCTTGTGTATCCTTGAGTGAGAGGTTTTGTTGCCTGCGCCTGGCAGGAAGAGCGTAACGAGTTTCGCACTGACAGGTTTAGTTCAAGAGGGCGGATGGTGTATGAGTCATCCGCCTTTTTATTTCTACAATTAGTGTAAGAAGTATCAAAAAAACTCAGATTGAGAAAAATTCATCTCGAAAGAAGCATAGCATATGATAACGTTATTTACAGACATTACGAAGCCGGCGCGGCTTTGGTTTACAGCTCTGATATCATTGGCTTGTTTTTCGGTCGCCACCACAGTCCACGCCGCCACGCAGACGTGGAATGACGGCTCGGCCAACTATCTATGGAATAACACCTCGCTCAATTGGGGCGGTTCGGTGTGGACGGATGGTAATGACGCGGTCTTCGGTGCCACCGGAGTTGGCGCGATCACGGTGAGCGGCACCCGCGTGGTCGGGAATCTAACTAATACGGTCAGCGGCTACAGTTTCAGCGGGGGAACCTTAAGTCTGGCCCATCTTACTGCAACCGACGTTTGGAACATCGGCAGCGGTATTAATTTGACCAATGCTTCGGACCTGACCGTGAATTTCACGGGCGGCAGCACCGGTGGGTCATTCAGCAAGGCAGGAACTGGGCAGCTTACGCTCGCCGGCAACATTTCAGTGACGGGGGTGAATGCTACAACCGGCAGCACTTTCAGCGTGGATGCCGGCACGCTGACGTTGAACGGCAGTTCCAGTTGCAATTTCACCAATGCTCGCTTGAAGCCGTTTGTGAGCGGAGCCAATGCCGTCACGATCTCCGGCGGGACACACTCT
>JAQGPA010000038.1 GCA_028293325.1 Pedosphaera sp.
GAGGCCAATGGTGTCAGCGGCGCGATTGACGAGGTACGCCACACCACGACCCGTGGCCTCGCGACGCCCAAGCGAGCCGCCGAGCAAAACCGGCTTGCCCGTGACGATGCTCGGCACGGTGTAACCCATGTGGACGGAGTAAGAATCCATCATCCAGGCCATGATTTGTTCGTTGGTGCCGAGGTCCGGCGCCATGATATCGACTTGCGGGCCGATGAACGGAATCATTTCCTGCGTGTAACGGCGGGTGAGCCGTTCGAGCTCGGTCAGGGAAAGTTTGCGCGGGTCGCAGGCGATGCCGCCTTTCGCGCCACCGTAGGGCAGCCCGGTCAGGGCGCATTTCCAACTCATCCACATGGCCAGCGCGGCGACTTCGCCGATGGTCACGTCGGGGTGAAAGCGCAAGCCGCCCTTGGTGGGGCCGAGCGTGAGATGATGTTGCACGCGGTAGCCCGCAAAAACCTGGGTTGAACCGTCATCGCGATGGATGGGCAGGGCAACGCTGAGGGAGCGTTTGGGGTATTTGAGGCGGTCCCGTTCGTCAGGGGAGATTTCCAGGCGGTCGGCGACGGAGTCGAACTGCTGGCACGCCATTTTGAAAGTCGGATGGTCGTAAAGTTGCACGGGGAGAGAATAGCCGCGAACCGCGGAATAGTGAATAGTGAATTGCGCGAAAACTGGTGGATGGCTGCAATTCGCTATTCACTAATACCGGGACAGCCGTTAGATTGGGTCGAATGTCCGAAACACTGGTCGTCAACGAGATTTACCTGAGCCTGCAAGGGGAGAGCACCTTTGCGGGGTTGCCGTGCATTTTTGTGCGGCTGACGGCGTGCAATTTGCGCTGCTCCTATTGCGACACCGCTTATGCCTTCACGGAAGGGTCGAAGCAGACGGTGCAGGATATGCTGGCGGAAATCCACCGGCTGGCCGCTCCATTTGCGGCGCGAATCGGCGAACACAAATTGCCGTTGGTGGAGTTCACCGGCGGCGAGCCGTTGCTGCAACCCAACGCGCTTCCTTTGATGGAAGACCTGTGCGATGAAGGTTTCACCGTGCTGATTGAAACCAGCGGCGCCCATGACATTTCAAAGCTGGATCCGCGCGTGCGGCGCATCATGGATTTAAAATGCCCGAGCAGCGGCGAGGTCCAACGGAATCGCTGGGAAAACCTCCGCCATTTGAAACCCACCGACGAAATTAAATTCGTCATGGGCACGCGGGAGGATTATGAGTGGGCGAAACAAATCATTGCCGAACACAAACTCGACACCGTCTGCCCGTTGCTGGTTTCCTGGGTGCAGCCGTTGTTGCCGGAGCAACAGGATAAATCATTGAAAAAAGTTCCCGCGGGCCAGACGCCCATTTCACGGCTCGAACTGGCCGAGCGCATCATTGCGGACGCGTTGCCGGTCCGGTTCCAAGTGCAGATGCACAAGGTGATTTGGGCGCCGGATCAAAGGGGAGTCTAGTTGAGCACCACCACACAAGTCCTCAAACAACTGCGCGACCACGAATCACGCAATGTCACGTTCATTGACCCGGACGGTTCGTGGCCCATTGTTTGGGATCGTGCGCGCGGCGTCCATGTGTGGGATGCCGAGGGCCGCAAGTATCTCGACCTGACCGGCGCATTTGGCGTGGCAGCGGCGGGCCATGCCAATCCACGCGTCGTTCGCGCCGGCCAGCGGCAGATGGGAAAATTGCTCCACGCAATGGGCGATGTCCATCCCCACGCGCTCAAGGCACAATTGGCGCGGGAATTAAGCCGCCTCACATTCGAGCGGTGGACCCGGGGAAAGTCCAAGTCCAACACGGCAACGGGCAAAACCATATTTTGCAATTCGGGTTTTGAAGCGGTGGAGGCGGCGCTCAAGACGGCGTTGCTGGCCACGAGCAAGCCAGGCGTCATTGCCTTTGAAAAAAGTTATCACGGTCTCGGTTATGGCGCGTTGAGTGTGACGCATCGGGATCACTTTCGCCGTCCGTTCCATCCGCAGCTTGGCAAGTTTTGTCATTTCGTCTCTTACCCAGCCGCCGCGCGGGAATTGGACGAAATGGAGCGCGCCGTTCGGCGTTTGCTGAAGAGTAAAAAAATTGGAGCCATTCTGGTGGAGCCCATCCAGGCGCGCGGTGGCATCAATGTGCCGCCCGTGCAATTTCTGCCGCGCTTGCGCCGCTTGTGCCATAACCATGGCGCGCTCCTCATTGTTGATGAAATTTACACCGGGTTTGGGCGCACGGGCAAATGGTTCGCCTGCGAACACAGCCGCACGGTGCCCGACTTGATCTGCCTAGGCAAGGCGCTGACCGGTGGTTTTCCGCTCTCGGCCTGCGTGGGTCGCGCGGAGTTGATGGATGCCGCCTGGCCCATTTCCGAAGGCGAGGCCATTCATACCAGTACGTTTCTCGGCCACCCGGTCGGTTGCGCGATGGCGCTGGCGCAGATCGAAGAAATCCGCAAACAAAAACTGGTGCCACATAGCGCGCAATTGGGCGAATTTTTATTACGCACCCTGCAATCCCGGCTGTCGCATCCCCAGTTGGAAATCTCCATTCGCGGTGTGGGCCTGATGATCGGGGTGGAACTCCGGCTGCACGGCGGCGTGCCGGCCACGATGGCCTCCCTGCGTTTCATCAAGGAGATGCTGCAGCTTGGCTTCATCCTGCTGCCGGAAGGGGCGTCGGCGAATGTGATCAGCTTCACGCCGCCACTGACGATTACGCGCAGCCAGCTTTCCACCACGGTGAACGCGCTCCAAAAATGTTTGGACCGCGACTCCAGGATTTCCCGACGAACCCGCCCATGAAACTCACCGAGATGAAACAAATCCTGGCGTCGGGTCAAATTCAATTGACCAAGTCGCTGGGACAAAATTTTCTGCACGATCAGAACCAGCTCCGGCGCATCGTGGATGCCGCCGCGCTGACCAAAACCGACCGCGTGCTGGAAGTGGGGCCCGGATTGGGGCCATTGACGGAAATGCTCGTGGCGCAGGCGGGTGAAGTTTTGGCCGTGGAGAAAGACCGGCGGCTCGTCGATTTTCTCCTGCAACATTTTGCCGCCACGGCGAACTTGAAGCTGCTGCATGACGATGCGCTCGATTTCCTCCGCCGCGAGCCGCACGATTGGACTGACTGGAAGCTCGTTGCCAATCTTCCCTATTCGGTCGCCTCACCCATTCTGGTGGATCTGGCGCAGGCAGCGGGCCGTCCCCAGCGCATGGTGGCAACGCTGCAACTCGAAGTGGCGAGCCGGTTGGTCGCGCAAACTGATGACGACGATTATGGCATCCTTTCGCTGCTCATGCAGCTTCGGTATGAGCCGGCTGGCCATTTCAAAATTCCCGCCGACTGTTTCTTTCCGGCGCCGGACGTCGATTCCGCCTGTGTGACATTGGTGCGGCGCGAACAACCGCTGCTGCCTGCGGATCAGCACGCGCTTTTTGAACGCGTTGTCAAAGTGAGTTTCTCCCAGCGGCGCAAGATGATGCTGAAACTGTTGAAGCAGGTTTGGCCGATTGAAAAATTACAGACTGGCTTTGACCAACTCGGTTTGTCCCCGCAAATCCGCGCCGAGAAGGTGAGTTTGCAACAATTCGTGGAACTGACCCGCATTCTAGCATGAACCACGCCCAGCGAGCCGACGAAATTTTTGATGTGGTCAATGACCGGGACGAAGTTATCGGCCGGCAGATGCGGGGCGAGGTGCATCGGATCGGCTTGCGGCATCGCGCGGTGCATGTGCTGGTGTTCAATGCGCGCGGGGAGGTTTTTTTGCAAAAGCGATCGTTGAAGAAGGACACCTTTCCCGGCGCATGGGATTCCTCGAGTTCAGGCCATCTGGATCAGGGCGAGGATTACGATGCCTGCGCGGTGCGGGAATTGTGGGAGGAGCTGGGCTTGAAAATTGCGCAGCCGCCTGCGCGGCTGTTTAAAATCGACGCCTGCGCGGAAACCGGCCAGGAATTTGTCTGGGTTTACCGTTGTGAGGCGGAAGGCCCCTTTATTCTGCATCCGGAGGAGATTGAAACCGGCGGTTGGTTTGCGCCAGCAGCGGTGACTCGCTGGATGGAGGAGCGCCCGGGGGATTTTGCCAATGCGCTGTTGTTGATTTGGAAGCGGGTTGGCGGGCTGACGCTGCCCGCGTAAGCCGGAATCAATCCCATTTTGTTACATTTTGGAGGCCGAAAAACCTTTGGATTGACGCGGGGCGCGAAACTCCCTTTGCTTCTCTGTTTTCAAAGCCTGATGCATTGAAGGCGCGACTTGAAAAGCGAAGGCAGATGAATGATCAGCCGTGTTGCCATCCGGAAGCTCTCTGAAGGAAATTGAATGCTGCAAATAAGTTTAATCGCCCTCTGCCTGGTAATCATTGTCGGGATTTATTTTTATAATAATCCCATGCGACATGGCCGGGCTTTCATGATTCGCCGGTTTCTCAATTGGTTTCCCCTCGGCATGACCTACGCCTTTTTGTACATGGCGCGGTATAATCTGAACGTCTCCAAAAACGCTCTGGGGTCGCTGATGACGAATGGGGATTTTGGGTGGATTTTTGGGGCGGGGACGGTGACGTATGCCGCCTCGTTTTTAATCAACGGCCCGTTGGTGGATAAAATTGGCGGCAAGAAGGGGATCATCATTGCCGCGGTGGGTTCGTCGATTGCAAATATTGCGCAGGGAGTGCTGACCTACCTGGTCGTCACCGGGCAGTGGAAAACGAACATGGTGCTCGCGTTTTCGCTGCTCTATTCCATCAACATGTATTTCCAAAGTTATGGGGCAATTTCCATCATCAAGGTCAAAGCCTATTGGTTTCATGTGCGGGAGCGAGGCGTCTTTGGCGCGGTTTTTGGCACGCTGATTTCCATCGGCGTCTATTTCGCCTTCGATTGGGGCCAGGCGATTGTCAACATGACGAAAGCCGATGCGACCACGCAGGGCGGTTGGTTTGGTGAAACGCTGCGCAAACTATTTGCCTCGCACAGCCACTCCGTGGACGCCACCTGGGCAGTTTTTTTCCTTCCGGCGGCGATCCTGATTGTCTGGGCACTGCTCGACTGGTGGTTGATCAAGGACACCCCGGAAGAGGCCAATTTCCCGTCGTTTGACACCCACGATGCCTCGTCGGGACAGATGGACGTTGAGTTGAGCGCGATGGACCTGCTGAAAAAAGTATTTACCAGCCGCTTGATGCTGCTAATCGCCGCAGTGGAGTTTACCACAGGAGTTTTGCGCAATGGCATCATGCAATGGTATTTGGTTTTTGCCAAGGAGATGAAACAACCCGGCGCGCAGTTCTTCGTGGAGAACTGGGGTTTGCTGCTTTGCATCTTCGGAGTCATCGGTGGCTTCACTGGCGGACTTGTTTCGGACCGCTGTTTTCAATCCCGACGGGGACCGCCGGCGGCGCTGCTGTTCGGTTGCATGTTTATCACCACGATCCTGATGGCGGTCTATATGTTTTCTTCGCCCCTGATTGTCGGTTCCGCCGCCATTTTTATATCCATGGCGGCGATTGGAGTACATTCCCTGATGTCGGGCACTGCCGCGGCGGATTTTGGCGGACGGAAAGCAACGGCCACCTGTTCAGGAATTGTGGACGGGTTCGTTTACCTTGGGACCGGGTTGCAATCTTTAAGCGTCCCTAAGCTGATCGGCTTTGACTGGCGTTGGTGGCCCATTTTCATGATGCCTTTTGCGCTCATCGGCGGATTTTTGGCGCTGAAAATCTGGAACGAACTGCCCGCGGCGACAAAAAAATATAACACTGAACTGGAGCAGAAATCCGCTGGCAGCGGAACCTCGCCCTTTGAAGTGGAGCCGTTCTAACTGTCCGACGCTTTAAACCGGCCGCAGGAACTGTGATTGTTCCGGGCGTTCCACCAGGTGCAGAAGATTGTCCTCCCCATCGCGGAAATAAAGCACACTGCCGCCGCCGCCCGCCGGTCGGACGGCTTCCGTGAAGATGACGCCGCGTCGTTCGAGCAGCGGTCGCGCTGCCGGGATGGATTCCACCTGGAACGCCACGTGCCGCCAACCGGCGAGCGAATTGTCGCTCGTTTCAGTGCGGGAAGAGTTGGCCTGGTAAATTTCCAGCACCATGCCGCCGGGAAACTGCACGAAGAACGCGGGCGGGGTTTGCCCGTCGGAGAAAACCAGTTTTGCGTCCAGGACCTTGACATACCAGTCTTTCAGGGCCAATGGATTACGCGCCGGCAGGCCGAGATGTTCCATGACAAATTTCATGGTTAAGGTTTACGCTGGCGGGGCCGCAAAAGCACGCATATTTGCGCGGTCCGCCGGGCCGGCCTGTGCCCGCGCTTGACGCTTCGCAATACGTCCGTTACGTTGCGCCACTGAATCAATAAGTAATAATCTATGCAAAATTTTCTGGTTCCAATGGTAGTTGAGCAAACCGGGCGCGGCGAGCGCGGTTACGATATCTATTCGCGCCTGTTGGTGGATCGCATCGTTTTCCTCGGCACGCCGGTGGATGACATGGTGGCCAATTTGATCATCGCCCAATTGCTTTTCCTGCAGATGAGCGATCCCAAAAAGGACATTCATCTTTACATCAATTCCCCCGGCGGCAGTGTGACGGCGGGTCTGGCAATTTACGACACGATGCAGTTCCTGACCTGCGACGTGAACACCTATTGCATCGGCCAGGCGGCCAGCATGGGCGCGGTGTTGCTGAGCGGCGGCACCAAGGGCAAGCGTTTTGCGCTGCCCAACGCGAACATCATGATTCACCAGGTGCTCGGCGGCGCGGAAGGCCCGGCGAGCGACGTGGAAATCCGCGTCAAGTACATGCTCAAGCTCAAGCAACGGCTGAATCACATCCTGGCCAAGCACACCGGTCGCTCCGTCGATCAGGTGGAAAAGGATTGCGATCGCGACAATTTCATGTCCGCCGACGAGGCGAAGGCTTACGGACTGGTGGATGAAGTGGTGCAATCGCGCAAGGAAATTCCCGGCATGGCTGAGCGGGCGACAAGTTTGGCCGACAAAAAAGAATAATTCGAATGGCGCGGCCCACCAACATCACGCTGTGCAGTTTCTGTGGCAAGTCGCATGCCGAAGTAAAGAAGTTGATCGCCGGGCCGGGCGTTTATATCTGCGACAATTGCGTGATCTTGTGCAAAAGCGTGCTCGACAAGGAATTGTCCACGCAGGCGAAGAAGCATCGCCCCAAGTTTAACATTCCCAAGCCGGCGGAGATCAAGCGGCAGTTGGACCGCCAATGCATTGGCCAAGATCACGCCAAGAAGACGCTGGCTGTGGCGGTGCACAATCACTACAAGCGCATTCTCCATGAACCCGGCCTGGCGGCCGATTCTGAAATAGAAGAACCCCCGCCGATGGACCGCCACGCCGAAGTGGAGATCGAGAAGAGCAACATCCTGATGGTCGGCCCGACCGGTTCCGGCAAAACGCTGCTGGCGCGCACGCTCGCGCAGATTCTGGATGTTCCTTTTGCCATTGCGGATGCCACCACGCTCACGGAGGCGGGTTACGTGGGTGAAGACGTGGAGAACATCATCCTGCGCCTGCTCCAAAATGCGGATTACGACGTCAAGCGGGCGCAACGCGGGATAGTTTACATCGACGAGATCGACAAGATTGCGCGCAAGACGGAAAATGTGTCCATCACGCGCGATGTATCCGGCGAAGGTGTGCAACAGGCGTTGCTGAAGATTCTCGAAGGCACGGTTTGCAATGTGCCGCCGCAGGGCGGACGCAAGCATCCGCAGCAGGAATATATCCGCGTCGATACCAGCAACATTTTATTCATTTGCGGCGGGGCATTTGTCGGCCTGGAAAAGGTGATTCACCGGCGGCTGGGCAAAAATGTCATGGGTTTCAAAGCGGCAGAGCAGGGTCACAAGGCGGCGTCGGTGGACCGCCTGCAAATCCTGCAATACATCGAGCCGGAAGATTTGTTGTGCTTCGGCTTCATCCCGGAATTCATTGGCCGTCTGCCGATGGTGACCGTGCTGTCGGAATTGACCGAAGACCAGTTGGTATCGATCCTGACCGACCCCAAGAACGCGTTAATCAAACAATTTGCCAAGCTGATGGCGATGGAAGGGGTCGAGTTAGAGTTTTCCACCGACGCCCTGCGCGAGTTGGCGGCGCAGGCTCTCAAAAAGGGCACCGGCGCGCGCGCCTTGCGGGGGTTGCTGGAGCGGATGATGCTCGATGTGATGTACGAGGTTCCCAGCAGCGAAGATGTTTTAAGCGTGAAAATCACCCGGCCCGTTGTGCTCGGCGAGAGCAAGCCAATTATTCGCCACAAGCAGGATCAGGCCGCTGCCTGACCGTTCGCCGGTTACAGGGAGAAAAATTTCAACACCAGCACTTGATCCCGCGTTTGGATCAGAATCCAATTTTTCTGGATCTCGGTTTTCATGACAGGCTGGTTGCCGAGATGGTAATTCCAAATCCGACTGCCGGTGGAGGGCTTGAGGAGATTCAAATTGTAGTGAGTATCCGGCCCGTCCTCCAGGTGGAGAAACGCGACCTGCTGCGAAATGCGTGTGGTGTAAACGAACTTGCCGGAGATGATGCATCCGTCGCCAATTGCGAGCAACCGCCACAACACCTTGCCGGTGGTGGCGCTCACTTTCATGGTGACCGGCTCGGTTTTATTATGAATGTTGACCTCTTGCGAAAACTTGATGGTTTCAGGGCCGGCGCTGGTGGTGTCGAGGTAGAGATTGCCGGCGGTGTCCGTTTGAATGCGCGAGATGCCGACACTGTTTAAGCGCCAGCGGACGTTGCCGGTGGCAAGGTCAAAACGGGTCAGCACGCCTTTGTCCGCGACATACAGGGAATCCTTTGTTTCGAGGTAGGGAGAGCGGCCATCCCAATAGGAGCCACCGGCTTGGACGGAGTAAGTGAGTTTGGCGTCCCATAATTTCTTATTGTTCTTGTCGAGCACCGTGATGGAATTGCCCGCCGTAACAATGTCCACCGTCTTGAGCGCAACAAAATTTGGCGGTCCGTTAACTTCGCCGCTCCAATCCGGCAGCCCGCCAGCCAGTCGCCGGTGGACGGTGACTTGATAGCGGCTGACGTCTTCATTTTCCACGCCGCCGGTGGCCGAGCGTTGCATGTCGTTTAACATTTCCTGCGCGGCGTCCATGCTCTGGCCGGCGGTGAGATTGTCATCCATGATCGACTTGCCCTTGGACTTCATGGCCTGGTGAGCAATGATTTTTTTCTCCAGCAACTTGGTCGAGAACTGAACGACGTTGGGTCCCGCGGCGACAAATTGGGGAGTGCGATCTTGGAAAAAGTCCATCGCATCGAAATCATCCCCCGCATCCGGCGCGGGTTGTTCCGCAGTTTGCGTGGTGACCGCCTTCAATTTGCTCACCGAGATTGGATTGGCAGTGGCGTTGGTGGACTTGTCGGTCTTTGGTTTGGCGGCGGCGGTTGCTCCGGGCTTGGGGGCCTTTGCCAACGCTGGTTTGGTGTTGGTGGCGGGGCTGATTTCTTCGGTTTGTGCGGTGCCTTGCGGGAGCGCAATTTCGGTCAGCACTTCGCGGCCGGTGGGCTCGCTGGAAACCGCCAGGATGGAATCGTCCGTGTACGTGAGGCTGCGAATTTTGCCCTTGATGCCGGGATCCTTCAGATTGCCGGTTACCCGGTCGAACTGCATCAGGCGGTCGCGGAAGGAAACCCAGATATCATTGGTGGTGGCCGTGATGCGGGGATTGGAGAAAGAATAATCATCCTCGTAGCCGAGCGGATCCAGGCCGTGATACTGCGTGATATCAAACCCGTCCCCGTCCTTGACCTTCGGGGTCAGCTTCATGATTTTTTCGTTTTTAGCCTTGGCCGCCTGGATGGCCTGCTCCTCCGCCTCACTTTGCAAGCGCGCCGTCCAAAGCTCTTTTTTCGCCGCCACATCATACAGCGCCAATTGTTTCTCCTTAACCGATAGTAATACGCCAGGGCCGATCAGCTGATAAAAACCGGCAGGCTTGGTGTCTTTGATCGTACCAAGGTCCGGATGGGGAGTGGCGACCGTATAAACCACCTTGGGATCGCGCGCGAACCACGCATACCAGAACCAAAGCCCCAGTAACAGCAGCACCACCGCGATGGAGGCGAAGGTGAGGCGCTTGGCTTTGACGTTTGATTGGCCCTGTCGCACGCGCTTTTGTTGCGCATAGACGGGAACTCGGAGTTTCTTTGACACGGCCTGTTGATCGCAATAA
>JAQGPA010000051.1 GCA_028293325.1 Pedosphaera sp.
CGACTTTGAATGTTTACACGCGCACCACGCCACCGTCTTGGCCTCCGTAATCTCCGTCTTCATCGGCCCCAGCCCCGTTCCCTTGTGCGAGCCATCGCAGAACGGCTGACTCTTCGACCGCCCGCAATCGCACCACCAATAAGTCCCCGGCTCCACCTTCTGCACAATCGGCCCCTTCTGAAAAACAATCGGTTCCGCCATAAGTTTTATTTGGTTTGGTTTTATTTGCTATGTCGAATCAAGTTCGGAGTCCAAGCTTCAGCTTGCCCCCGCTTTGCCCTATGCGCGGAAGCGCCCATCACTTCTTCCGCTTCTTCGCCGCCCCATGCACCTGCGCCGCCACTTTCAACCGCAATCCATTCAACCGGATGAAACCCGTCGCGTCGTCCTGGTTGTAGGCCTTGGTCGGGTCCGCTTCCATCGTGGCGATGTGCGGGTTATACAAACTCACCGGCGACTTGCGACCGGCGGTCATGATGTTGCCCTTGTAAAGCTTCACCCGGATCGTGCCCGTCACATGCTTCTGGCTCTCCGTCACCAACGCCTGCAACGCCAGTCGTTCCGGCGCAAACCAAAATCCGTAATACACCAGCTCCGAATATTTCGGAATCAGCGAATCCCGCAAATGCATGACCTCGCGGTCCATCGTGATGCTCTCCATCTGCCGATGCGCAAAATGCAAAATGCTCCCGCCCGGCGTTTCATACACCCCGCGCGACTTCATCCCCACGAACCGGTTCTCTACCAGATCAACGCGCCCCACGCCATGTTTTCCGCCCAGCTTGTTCAACGCCTGCATCACCCCCAGCGGATTCAGCTTCTTCCCGTTCACTGCCACGCAATCACCCTTCACGAAATCCAGCGTCACATACTCCGATTTGTTCGGCGCCTCTTCCGGCGACACGCTCAACTTGTACATCCCCTTGTGCGCCGGCGAAAAAGCGTCCAGCCACGGATCTTCCAAAATCCCCGCCTCGTACGAAATATGTAGAAGATTCCGGTCCATCGAATACGGCTTCTTCGCGCTCGCTTCCACCGGGATTTTCTTGTCCACGCAATACTGGATCATTTCCTTGCGACCCGGAAATTGCGCGCGAAACTCCGCATCCCGCCACGGCGCGATGATGTCCAGCTCCGGCGCCAGCGCCGCCGCCGTCAATTCAAACCGCACCTGGTCATTCCCTTTGCCCGTCGCCCCGTGCGCGATGTATTGCGCCTTTTCCTTCCGCGCAATCTCCACCATCCGCTTCGCGATCAGCGGACGCGCAATGCTCGTGCCTAAAAAATACTGGTTCTCATAAATCGCCCCCGCCTGCATCATCGGGAAAATAAAATCACGCGCGAACTCCTCGCTCAAATCGTCGATGTACAGCTTGGACGCCCCCGTCTTCATCGCCTTCTTGTCGAGGCCCTTGAGTTCCTCCTCCTGGCCGATGTCGGCGCAGAACGCGATCATCTCCGCGTTATATTTTTCCTTGATCCACGAGAGCAACACCGAAGTGTCCAACCCGCCCGAGTATGCCAAAACAATTTTCATGCGGCACAGATTAACGGCCAACAGCCCTAAAACTCCAAGCGGAAAATGAAGCTCCCGCGCGTCCGCCGCCGGAAACCACGGCCGCAGCGGCCGCGCTTGACCTACGCCGGGGGAAATTCAGCCTTGCGCCGTCTGGGACGGGGTTGCTATTTTCCACCCTTAGCCGATGGCGCAAGCCGTTCAAAGTTTTTTAAATTACCGGGGCACGATGGTAAAAAAGGCCGCCGCTTTGAGCGATCCGTTTTTGAAACAGTTGCTATAATCAGCGTGCCATGAGCACCACTCTAAAAACTGACAAACGCCGCGAACGGCTCCTGGCACTCGCTTTCATCGTAGGCGCCACGGTGCTGACGCTTGCCTTGGGCGAGGTCGCGATCCGCGTCGTCACGAGCTGGAAGCTCATCTACAACATCGAGATGGTGAAATATGCCAAGGAGTTGAAAATGCGCGACCCCAAGGGTGAAGTCAGCCACGTCCACCGGCCCTCGTCCAGCGCGCATCTCATGGGCGTGGAGATATCCCTCAACTCCCTTGGCAATCGCGGGCCGGAATTGAGCAACCCCCGGGACCCTCATCGCAAACGCGTCCTCGTGCTCGGCAGTTCCATCACCATGGGCTGGGGCGTGCCGTTTGAAAAAACCTTCGCCGCCGTCACCGAGCAACAGCTCAACACGAAAAAACCTTTCGGCCCCGCCACTTCCTTTGAGTTTGTCAATGCCGGCATCGGCAACTACAACAATTATTTCCAATACAAACTCTTCCAGCACCAATACCCGGTGGTCAAACCCGACCTCGTGGTCGTCCATTATTTCATCAGTGACGTCCAGCCCCGCACCATGGGGCGCGACAGCTTCATCCTCAAGCATTCCTATCTCGCCGCCTTTTGTTTCGACCGCTGGAGCCAGGTAAAACAGAAGTTCAGCGGCCAATACAAGGATCTGTTCACGTTTTACCATGATCTCTACGCGGACGATTCCGAGCCTTGGAAACAGACCCAAAAGCAATTGGTCGAAATGCGGGACACCGCGGCCAAAGACGGCGTGCCGTTCGTCGTCATGGTCATCCCGGACATCCACGACCTCTCCCCGGGCACGCCGTATAAGGCGCTCTACGAGAAAATGGAAACCACCTTCAAGGGTCTTGGCCTCCCAACCGTGAACGCTTTCGACACCTTCCAGCATGACTTCGGCAGCGATATCTCCAAACTCTGGGTCCAGAGCGATGACCCGCATCCAAATGCCTTGGGACACGCCCTGATGGCCGACATCCTTTATCGCTATATCAGCGAGAAGGATCCGCTGAAACTCAAAGCATCGCCGTGAGGCACTAAGCCCTACCCATGCTTTTTAACTCGTTCGAGTTCGCCCTCTTTTTCCCGATCGTCACCCTCCTGTATTTTCTTTTGTCCACCCGGATGCGGGTGCCCATGTTGCTGGCCGCCAGTTGCGGGTTTTACATGGCTTTCGTGCCCAAGTACATTCTCATCCTCCTTTTCCTCATCCTGTTCGATTTCATGGCGGGCATCCTCATTGAAAACGCCTCCGGCCGGCGGCGTAAACTGATCCTCATCGCCAGTCTATGCGCCAACATCGGCATGCTTGGCTTTTTTAAATATTTCAATTTTTTCAACGCCAACTTCGCCGAACTGGCGCGCCTCATCGGTTGGCATTATCCCATCGCCAGCCTGCAGATCATCCTCCCCATCGGCCTCTCGTTCCATACCTTCCAGTCGATGAGTTACACCATCGAGGTCTATCGCGGCAGGTTCAAGGCGGAGCGTTCGCTGCTCTATTTTGCGCTGTACGTCATGTTCTATCCGCAACTCGTCGCCGGCCCCATTGAGCGGCCGCAAAACCTGCTCCATCAGTTTCGCGAAGACCATCGCTTCGAATGGAGCCGGTTCATCTCCGGCCTTCAGTTGATGGCCACCGGGTTGTTTAAAAAGATCATCATTGCCGACCGCGTGGCGCTCCTCGTCAACGCCGTTTATGCGCAACCCGACCACTATTCCGGGCTGCAACTGCTGCTCGCCACCTGGTTTTTTGCCATCCAGATTTATTGTGATTTCTCGGGTTACACCGAGATCGCCCGCGGCGCGGCCCGGATCATGGGCATTGAACTCATGGTTAATTTTAATGCTCCCTATCTCGCCCTATCCATTGTTGATTTCTGGCGACGCTGGCACATCTCCCTTTCCACCTGGTTTCGTGATTACCTCTACTTCCCGCTCGGCGGCAATCGCTGCCCGCTCCCCCGTGTTTGCTTCAATCTCGCCGTCGTTTTTCTCATCAGCGGCATCTGGCATGGCGCAAACTGGAACTTCCTCTTTTGGGGCGCGCTGCATGGCCTGTTTTTCATCGCCTATGTGACCACCGCCAGGCTGCGGGCCAACAGCGCCCCCGCGTTCGACTGGCTCGGTGATCCCGTGCGCAAAGCCTTGAGCTGGCTGCTGACCTTCAACCTGGTCGGCGTGACCTGGGTTTTCTTCCGCGCCGCCAATCTCCCGGATGCGCTCCTTATCCTGCGGCACATATTTACCGGTTTCGTTCCTCCAGATGCCATACCGGACTTCCATCCCGGGCTCGACGCCACGCAATTCACCATCGCACTCACATTGATTCTGGGCCTGTTTTTCGTCGAAATCCTGGGACAAACCAAAACCGCCTGGACCCGAATCGACGAGAAACCCCGCTGGCTGCGTTGGAGTGCCTACTATGCTTTCGCGGTCGCGTTCATCGTGTTTTTGCTGCTGAATCCGGTGCACAAACCGCAGGCTTTTATTTATTTTCAGTTTTAGGGGATCGTTGGCTCGGGCGTCTTTGCGGCCTGAACCAGCGGGAAATCCGTTTTAGAAGAATGCCGGGAACCCAGTCGCGGCCATGCGTTCGACTCACTCCGCGCTTAGAACAGCGTATAAATGAACGGCGCAGCGGCGGTGCTGCCGAGGATGATGAGCGTGCCCAAACCGAGGAGTACCAAGAGCAGGGGAATCAACCAATACTTCTTGTTTTGCTTGAGCAGAGCGATGAACTCCCCAACCAAACTGGACTGCTTTGCTTGGTTCGCTTCTTCGAATGAGTTCGGCTTATTGTCGCCCATAGTTGCGCCATTATCAGACCACAAGCTCCCCTCCGCAGGCAAGCGCTTTCTTGTCGCCAACCCTGTCACCTAAATATTACTTTTCAAATCCGGGTGCTTCCGCTAAGTACACCCCAAATTATCATGCAGTATTGCCAAATTCTGGTCCTTGTTCTGCCCCAGCCCTTTACGTTCTGCACGCTGAAATGAACCGGTTTTTTCAAAGAGTCTTTTTTGTTATTGCCATCGCCTGGCTGCTCTTTGCCCTGCTCATGGCCAACGCCGCCCGCGTCCAGAACGCTTCGCTGCTCCAGTCCAAGACCCTGTTTGTCGCCATTGCGGGCTCCCTCTTTTTCCTGTTCGCTGCTTTCAAGTTCAAGACGGAATGGAAATTCCGCCTGTTCATGCTGGTGTTCATTGTGGTTGCCCTGGAAGCCGCCCTCCAGGCCACCACCTGGCTCGGGCTCCTCCCCGGCATCAACACCAAACGCCGCTGCCCGTACGCCCGCGTTTACTGGACCTCGGAAGGCCACGGCAATTCCATCCGCAATCGCTATGGTTGGTACTATCCCACGTTCGATCTCGCCGCCCCCAAACGCATCGCCGCCATCGGCGACAGCATGGTGGAAGCCGTCGAGGTTGATCGCACCCGGAACCACGCCTACCTCCTGCAACAATTGCTCCAGCAAAATTCCCCGGACTGGGCCGTGCTCGGCATGGGCACCCACGGCACCGCTCCCTCGTATCACCTCGATGTCCTCGAGTACGCGCAAAGACATTTCAAGCCCCAGGAAGCCATCATTTACATCTCGCTCGGCGCCAATATCCGCGAGACGTCGCTCGCCCTCAACCGCGTGACCAACGAGTACATCTACTACGATCTCGATGCCCAAAATCACCTGGTCTTGAATCCCATCAGCGTCAATCATCGCGCTGGTTTCATCAAGAACCTGGAATTGAGTCATCAACCTTTCATCTATTGCCTGCCGATGTTGTTCACCAGTCATTGCATGACGCTCCAGTCCGTCTTGAGTGTCCGGGATGCCTTGGGCCGACGCCGGGAACTGGCTGCCCGCGTCGCGGCTGAGGCTGCCGCCGCGGCCGACCCCACCAAGCGCGGCCTCGCGGAACTGGGCCTTAATCCCGCCCCCTTCGCCGTGAATCCGTCCGACGATGTCAAACTCGCCAAGGCCGTGCTGCAAGCCGAACTGCTCCGCTGCAAGGAAATTTGCGACGGCTACGGCATCCGCCTCCGGCTGGTCACGGTCCCCGCTTTCCCGCCGGCCTTTTACGAAACCCAGAAAACCCGCGATTGGACCATGAAGATTGGCGACTACGATTACCTGCAACCGGAGCGCGAACTCATTGCCTTTGCGAAGGAGAAAAACATCGAACTGCTGCCGCTCGGCAATTACATCCAATCCAAAAAAATGTCGCCCGAGGAAATTCGCGGTCTTTACTTTTCCAACGGTACCGGACACTTCACTGAACAAGGTCATCGTCTCGTGGCGCAGGCGGTTTACGAGGCCTTTTACCAAACGAAACACCTGTAATATTTGTGGCGACACATATTTTAGGCATCTCAGCCTTTTATCACGACAGCGCCGCGGCGCTTCTCACCGATGGCAAAATCATCGCTGCCGCGCAGGAAGAGCGCTTCACGCGCAAGAAGCACGACCATCGCTTTCCCGTCAACGCCGTTGAATATTGTCTCAAAGAGGCCGGCATCGAGCCGGAGGCGTTGGACTACGTGGTTTTTTATGACAAGCCGTTGCTGAAGTTTGATCGCCTGATGGAGACCTATCTGGCGTTCGCGCCCGCCGGAGTTCACTCCTTTCTTTCCGGCATCCCGCTCTGGCTCAAAACCAAGTTGCATTTGCCGCGCGAGATCAAAAAATCCCTCGGCGGCCGTTATCAAAAGCGCATCGCCTTCACCTATCACCACGAATCCCACGCCGCGAGCGCTTTCTACCCCTCGCCTTACGAAGAGGCCGCCGTTCTCACCATGGATGGGGTGGGGGAATGGGACACCGCCAGCATCGGCCACGGCCAAGGCAACAAGCTCGAAATGCTCAAGACCCTGCGCTTCCCGCACTCGCTCGGCTTGCTCTACAGCGCCTTCACTTATTTCACCGGTTTCCGCGTCAACTCCGGCGAATATAAATTGATGGGCCTGGCGCCCTACGGCGAACCCAAATACGTCGATCTCATACTCAAGCAGTTGATCGATTTGAAGGAGGACGGCTCCCTCGCCATGGACATGTCGTACTTCAATTATTGCCAGGGCCTGACCATGACCAACGACAAGTTCGCCGATTTATTTGGCGGACCCGCGCGCGATGCCGAAAGCCTCATCACCCAGCGCGAAATGGACCTGGCTGCCTCCATCCAAAAGGTGACGGAAGAGGTGGTCTTGCGCATGGCCAGGACCGCGCGCAAATTGACCGGCTCCAAATATCTTTGCCTGGCGGGCGGCGTGGCCTTGAATTGCGTGGCCAACGGCGTGCTCCTGCGCTCCGGAATTTTCGAGGACATCTGGATCCCACCACCCGCAGGCGACGCCGGCGGCGCGCTCGGCGCAGCGCTGTTTTTGAATTACCATCTGCTGGAAAACAAACGCACGACCAACGGCTCGGATTCCATTTCCGGCTCGCTCCTCGGCCCGAAATACAGCAACGACGAAATCGGCGCCTTCCTCAAGGCCAACAACATCGCGCATCATCATTATCCCGACGAAGCGGAATTGCTCCGTGAAACCGCCAAGGCCATGGTCGATGGCAAAGTCGTCGGCTGGTTCCAGGACCGCATGGAATTTGGGCCGCGCGCCCTCGGCGCCCGCAGCATCATCGGCGATGCCCGCAGCGAAAAGATGCAGTCGGTCATGAATCTCCGCATCAAATATCGCGAATCGTTCCGGCCCTTCGCGCCCAGCGTGCTGCGCGAGGACATCGGCGAGTATTTCGATCTCGATCGCGAATCTCCTTACATGTTGCTGGTGGCCGACGTCAAAAAAGACAAACTCTGCGAACTCACGCCGGAACAAAAGCAGTTGATGAAAGAACCCGATTTGCGCAAGCGGGTGAATGTAAAACGTTCCGTCATCCCGGCTATCACCCACGTGGACATGTCCGCGCGCATCCAAAGTGTGGACGAAGCGCGCAACGGCCGCTACTGGCGCCTCATCCGCGAGTTCAAGGCCCAAACCGGTTGCGGCGTCATCATCAACACCAGCTTCAACATCCGCGGCGAACCGATCGTCTGCACGCCCCAGGATGCCTACCGCTGTTTCATCACATGCGACATGGATGTCCTCGTGCTCGAGAATTACGTTCTCCTGAAAACCGAGCAGCCCAAACAATCGGAAAGCGAACGGGAAAAATATCTCAGCAGCTTCTCGCTCGATTAAAAAATGGCAAACCTATGATGAACCCATTTACCGAAGTCAACTGGAACCCGGACCGCGCCGCCCGCCGAAAGTTCGGTGTCAGCCTCATGATTGGTTTCCCCTGCATTGCGCTGGTGATGCTGCTCGTGCGGCATTTTGCCAAAGGCGGTTGGGCTCACGGCCCGCTCTGGCTCGCGGCCATTGGCTTTGCGCTCGGTCTCGTGTTCTGGATTCTCCCCGGAATTTCCAAGCCCTTCTACCAGGTCTGGTATTTTATCGGCTGCTGCCTCGGCTTTGTGATGGGCAACCTCGTCCTTTCTCTTTTCTTTTATGGTGTGATTTCCATCATTGGCCTGCTGATGCGGGCCGGTGGCCGCCGTTCCGTCTCCAAAGGCTTCGACCCCGCCAAAACCACTTACTGGGATGACGCCCCCAAAGTCGCCGATTCCAAAGGCTACTACCAGCAGTTCTAATCCGTAAGCCGAATCGTCAGCAGCAGCTCAATGGAGCACGGAGTTGAGAACTCAGCGTTGCTCGCGGCCCAATCGGCGCGAATTATTCCCAACCGCCCACCGCGCCAAACAAAAAAGTAGGAGACGAGGTCACGAGGCTCTGACATTTCCCACCATAGCGTTGCCCCGTCAACCGCTTCGCTTCCATCCGCCGTGCCGATAAAACCGCACAGCTTCTCTCTCCCTCGCCCGTCGGACGGGAGAGTAGCAGTGTTGGGTATTACACAGAGGCGAATACGAGCCTCGCGTAGCCACATTCCTATAAATCGTAAGCCGAGAAAAGCCTTTCCCATAGCCCTGAATTCTCACATGGCGACAACATCCAACGCGCGAATTGAGAAGGGCTTTTACAGAGCCAACATGACCAACCATCAAATCCCCGAGGTCACACCGCAAGCCTGGGCCCAAGCGCTCCTGAACCTGCAACGGCAAGCCGCATCGTAAGTGTCATAGCGTATATGCTATGACACTTACGACTCCTTCATCAGAACTCTGTCAAGAGGCGGCTGGTGTACCGCTTACGGTTGGCTTGCAGGGTTCAAATTTAATGTTTTGTAAAGACGTTATATAACCACGGTCCTAAACTCCCAATAAGAGCTGTTAACAGTATTAAAATCAGAAGGTAGATTTCCGTTCCAAAAGGTCCTGGAATTCTCTTCTTCATGGCTAAATTACGTACCGTCGCCAGGACGACCAGCCAGCCAGAAAAATACAAAAGCGGAGTGGCAGTTCCAACAAGCATCCTTCCATACATGCACGTAAAAAACGACTGGCCCATTACAGTACCCAGAGGCAATCGCTACCATATTTCCACTGAGGGTCGCCAGCACATGCTCCACTGTGTGAATCTTGGCGTTCCCCTTGCCAATCGTCGTGGACCGGTTCGTTTCCGTCACATTCTCCACCCGCCGAAACCGGATCCCCGAATTGGGTGCCCCCGGCAAAAAAGTCATATTGACCCGGTTGCCGCTATGGAGTCCTGTCCCCGAAAGACTGGCGGGACGGCTGATCGTTTGCTGTTGTAACACAAGGTTTATTAAACAAACCACCGCTCCCCTTGGCAAGCGGGTAGATTGGCTCGCCAAAAACCTGCAAGTCATCCCTTTATTGACCGCTCATAACATGACACTACTTCAAACAGGTCAACACTGCCAAGAAAGCCGACCAACATTCCACTCCCTCTATGACCCGTGCGGAAGCACTCGGACGGGAGAGGGCCGGGGTGGGGTTCCCAACCACTCATCCCAATGCTTTTAGAATTTGTTACTTGCCCTCAGTGCTTTTCATGCCCGCCCGGCTCAATGTGCACCAGTACGTCGCGCACTGCCGGCACCGTCTCCCGCACTTTATCCTTTACTGCATGCGCGATCGTGTGCCCCTGTTGCACACTCATTTGGGGATCCACCTCCACGTGCATATCCACGAAGTAAAGATGCCCCGTCTTGCGGACCATGCATTTCTCAACCTCCTGCACGCCGGGAATCGATGCCGCCGCGCGCCGAATCGTATCGACAACTTCCGTGCTCGGCGCGGCATCCATCAATTCATTCAACGACGGCCGCAACAAATGCCACCCGTTCCACGCGATGATCACCGCCGCCACCACCGCCGCCACATCATCCGCCACTTCATAACCCTTGCCGCCGATCAGTGAAATCGTGATCCCCACCGCCGCCGCCAGCGAAGTGATGGCATCACTCCGGTGATGCCACGCATCGGCATGCACCGCCGTGCTATCAACGGACTTCGCTTCTCTCGCCACAAAACGGTACAGCCCCTCTTTGACGAAAATCACCAATACCAGCACCGGCAGGGTGAACCACTGCGGTCCCGGGCGATCCGGCGTGAGAATTTCCCGGATGGAGTTCAGGGCAATACCCACCGCCGCCAGCAACAGCATCGTGGCGACAATGACCGACGCAATCGGCTCCGCCTTGCCATGGCCGTAGGGATGTTCTTCATCCGCCGGCGCCTCGGCGACCACCAATGCCCGCCAGACCACGATTGAACTGAAAATATCCGCCAGCGATTCCACCGCGTCCGCCATGAGCGCGTGGGAATGTCCGAAGATGCCCGCCGCCATTTTGCCGGCGGCAAAGAAGGTGTTCACCACCATGCCAAGCAGTGTCGCGCGCAAACTTCGGGTCAAACGATTCATGGGCCAGTCAGGTTAAATTATGAAACTGCCACAGGACAAAAGCACGGAACCGCGCATTTGGAAATCAAAATTCACGCGCTTCCGATTTAAAGTAGCGTAAGCGATCGTCGGCCGAATGCCAGTTAAGGCCTGCGCAAGGGGTCTTGCACCGCCGACCACGCAGGAACCAGGTTGGTTACGATAACCGATGCGGACCTGAACCGTTCAGCGTGACCATCAGAAAAAGCAACGTTCACTCTCCTGTCAGGATGGTTGAGTAGCTTGGCTAAGACGTTGCTTCTGTTCGTCCAGGCAAACCGATCCGCTGCCACCGCAACCATGTTGGAGTCAACCCGCAGACTGTCATAATAAGCGTAATCATTCCCATTCGATTGAAAGAAGGCCCGGTTTAATTCCGGCACAAATTTGTCCCGATACCAGGGACGATCCGCTTCGCGCTTTTTCGCGACCCAGGGACAGATAAAAGAATTTGTTTCTCGGATATAACGTGTAATCAGGAATAGCGCTGCGGGGCCATCGTTGCCCGGCAGTTGATCGAGATTGGGAAGTTTATGGGAGTTATCTTCCGCATACATTATTGAGCCCACTCCAATCAGCTTAAGGTTTTGAAGACAACCGGTAGTCGGGGATTTATGGCTGCCGGAGAGTGTAGGCAACAGCAAGCCGCCCAAAATGCAGAGGATGGCAATTAACAGCAGCGCTTCAATCAGCGTAAACCCGGGCTCCCGATTCCTTGTGCTCATGCCCAAGGATAGACTCCGGGAACCGGCAGTGCTAGGCAAAATTGGCCCGCGCTAAATCATGTGACAAAACATCGCGTCCCGGAGCTTCGGCTCAAACCAAGTGCTCTTCGGCGGCATGATGCCGCCCGCATCCGCGATGGTCATCAAATCTTCAATGCTCGTCGGGAACATCGAGAACGCGCACGCATATTCGCCATTGTTCACCAGTTTCTCCAACTCCGCCGTGCCGCGAATCCCGCCCACAAAATTGATCTCCTTGCTCGTGCGCGGATCATCAATGCCAAAAATCGGCGCGAGCACATATTTCTGCAACAACGTCACGTCCAGCTTCTCAATCGGATCGCTCGTCGCGGCAAATTGCGGGCGGAAATGCAGCGTATGCCATTGGCCATTCAGAAAGAGGCCAAGCTCATGCTTGCGCGTCGGTTGCGCCGCACCTTGGGGCTTGATGATAAAGACCGCGTCCAGCTTCTCCAACAACTGCGCCGCTGTGAGTCCATTCAAACTCTTCAAGACCCGATTGTAGGGCAGTATCTGCATCTGGTTGTGCGGAAAAATAACGCTGAGAAAAGAACCGCTCTCGCCCGCGCCTTTGCGCGTCTGGTAAACCCGCGCGGCCGCCGCGCTGCGATGATGCCCGTCCGCAATATATAAAAAGGGTATGCGCGAAAATTCCGCCTCAATAAATTGCACCGTCTTCGCATCGCCAATAACCCACGCGGTATGGCGCACGCCATCCTTGGCCGTAAAATCAATGTCCGGCGTCTCCGAGGTTTTTTTCGCCGCCAATTCATCCAGCGCGGCGTTGGCGCGATAGGTGAGAAACACCGGCCCGGTCTGCGAGTTCAAGGTTTCAATATGCCGCACGCGATCATCCTCTTTGTCCGGCCGCGTGAACTCATGCTTCTTGATGATGTTGTTCAGGTAATCCTCGCAACTCGCCGCCGCCACCCAGCCCACCTGGTTGTGCTTGCCCATCACCTGGCGGTAAAGATAATAGCACGGTTGCGGATCCTGCCGGAGCGCCCCCTCGGCAATCAGTCGCGCAAAATTCTCCTTCCCCTTCGCATAAACCGCCGGCGAGTAAGTGTCCGTCCCGGCCGGCAGATCAATCTCCGGCTTGCTCACGTGCAGGAAGCTCAGCGGGTTGCCCGCCGCCATTTCCCGGGCCTCCGCCGAGGACATGACATCATACGGCAATTCACAAATTCGGGACGCCAATTCCGGTCGTGGGCGTAAAGCTGCAAACGGATTAATTTTAGCCATAAAGCGCACGGAAGATAGAGGTATCGTTTCCGGAACGCACGTCGAATTTTTGGTCCGTTTTTGGACAGGCCACACCGTTTTTTAACTCTATTTACCTTGTTTTTTGCCCGTTTTGTCCTACAATCAGCGTTTTGGTTGGGAAATTAAAGTTCCCCCATCGAAAGTTGCTGGTTAACAGCCATTCCGGTCGGTTCCCAACCCTAAGATGGAACTGTTCTTGCTGACCAAGTCTCTAAGTATTGATAATAAGCATTGGTAATAATCGCATAAAAAAATGGCAAATTTAGCTTTAAAAGGGGGAACCCCGATTCGCACCCAACCGTTTACCAGTTGGCCCATCGTCGGCGATGAAGAGCGCAAACTATTGCTCGAAGTCTTTGACAGCGGCGTCTGGTCCTTTGGCGGACCCAAGGAAGCCGAGTTCGCCAAAAAATTCGGTGCCTTCACCGGGGCCAAGGAATCCCTCTGCGTTTCCAACGGCTCCGTCAGCCTGGAAATTGCCTTGCGCGCCCTCGGCGTCGGTCCCGGCGACGAAGTCATCGTGCCGGCCCTGACCTGGCATGCCACCGCCTGGGCGGTCGTGCAAGTCGGCGCCACGCCGGTTTTTGCCGACATCAGCGAAAAGGATTGGTGCATCGATCCCGCGCAAATTCGCGCCAAGATCACTCCCCGCACCCGCGCCATCATCCCGGTGCATCTCTACGCGCAAATCGCCGAGATGGATGAAATCCTTGAGATCGCCAAAAAGAATTCCCTTTTCGTTCTGGAAGATTGCGCGCACACGCATGGTTCCCGCTGGGGCGATCAAGGCGTCGGCACGCTCGGCAATATCGGCTCGTTCAGCTTTCAACAGAGCAAAGGCATGACAGGCGGCGAAGGCGGCATCCTCACCACCAACGATGAGGAACTCGCCTGGAAAATTTACGGCCTGAAAAATTGCGGTCGTCCCTGGCGGGATGGGCGCGCCGGGTTCGGTGGCAACTACCGCATCACGGAATTTCAAGCCGCCGTGTTGCTGCCGCAGCTCGAACGCTTTGAAAAACAACTCGCCACCAAGACCGAGAATATCCGCATCTTCCGCGAGCACCTGGAAAAAGTCACCGGCATCACCGCGCTCAAGCCCAAGGCTCGCGTGACCCGTCAAGGCCTTTACGGCTTTGGCTTGCGCCTCGATCCGGCTGCCTTCGGCAACGTGCCGCAGGACATCATCATTTCCGCCATCAAAGCCGAGGGCGTTCCCATTCAGGCGCCGTACAATGTGGTTTACAAGTCCGGCCTCTGGACGCCTGGCGCCAAGCTCGTCAAATTTGAAAAGGGCGCGAACCCCGCCGAACGGCTCGGATTGAACTCCGATTGCCCGATCGCTGAACGCATTTCCGCCAAAGAAGGTTTGGTGTTGCTGCATCATCTGTTCCTCGGCACCGCCGCGGATATGGCGGACATGGCCAACGCCATCGCCAAGGTCCAAAGCAACGCCTCCGAACTCCGTTTCGATGCGCTGGAGAAAAAAGTGACCGGCGCCGCCAAGTCGTTCCTCCGGAAAGTTGGTATTGGGGCATGAGCACGCCAATGCCACCGATTCAGGAACGGACACTGCCGGCCCTCATCCGGCGGCGGTTGGAGAGCAAATTTAAGAAGCCCTCCCGGGGACCACAGACGCCCGCCGCTTCACGGCCTGTGGGCGTCGGCCTGATCGGTGCTGGCAATTTTGCGCGGTGGTCTTACGTGCCGCGGCTGAAACAAGGTTTTCCTTTCAAGCTCGCCGCCGTTTTTGATGTCAACCAGGAAGGCGCCAAGCAAGTCGCCGATTCCCTGGGTGCGCGGGCTTATACTTCGGTGGCCGATTTACTGAAGGATGAAGGAGTGGAGGCCGTGTTTGTTTGTACGCCGGTGAAACATCATTTCGACGCTGTGCAAGCCGCGCTCGCCGCCAAAAAGCATGTGCTCTGCGAAAAACCTCTTGGTTACGACTACCGCGAAGCCCGCACGCTCTTTGCCGAAGCCCGCAAAGCCGGCACCATGCACATGGTCCATTTTTCCCATCGCTTTATTCCTGAACTGGCTTATCTCGCCGACCTCATTCATGCCGGAGTAGTCGGCCAAGTTTATCATATCACCGGCTCATTTTCCCAAGGCTTCTGGTTTACCGACAAAAACGAACCCGCCCAGGATCGTGATGATGCCGCTCCTTGGAAATTTGGCGCCGATGGCGGCGTGGTGCAGGACCTCGGCCCGCACTTAATCGATTGCTGCCGGATGACCTTCGGCGAAATCAGCCGTGTTCAAGCATGGACCAAATCCTTCCGTCCCGGTCCTTTCGTGACCGATGATGCCTGCGGCCTGAGCCTGACTTTCACGAATGGCGCAGTCGCCCAACTCATCACCTCGCGCTGGGCCACGGGTCAGAAACACCGCATCGCCCTTGAAATTTCCGGTTCCCTCGGCACTGTCATTTTGAATGACGGCTCCATCCGTCTCTGGACGCGCGCGGAACCGCGCTGGCGTACCCTGCTGGTTCCTCCCCTGCAAACCGGCAATTTCCTGGAAACATTTTATTCCGCCCTCATTGATCCCAAGGTGAAACTTCCGGATTTCTGGGACGGCTTGAAAAATAACGAAGCCCTGGAAGCAATTATGCGCAGCGCCAAAACCGGCACGGCAGTCAAATTGCCGTTGGAACCTGCCTGAAACCAATTGCCCGCCACGGCATTTTAATATAGACTCCCGACCGTGCCACGCGACGGAACCAGATCGGCCACACCCGAGGACGCGCGCAAACGCCGCGTTTGTCTCGTGGCTTGGTTCCTCAAGGATTCCCGCCGCTGGCTGGGTGAACACCTGGATCCCGACAGCTTCGAGTGCTCCTACATCAGTTCGTCGATGAAGGTCGATATCCGCAACCAGCGGACTTCACCCAAAGTCTGGCTCGGCTTTTTTCTCCTGGCCCTGAAGGCGCGCTGGCATTTGCTCTGGCACAAGCACGACGTGATCGTCTCCGCTTTTCCGCAACTGGGCATGATGCTCGGGCTCATCAATCTGCTGACCTTCGAGCGCACCCCCCATATCATCTGGTATTTCAACTGCGGCCATCAATATAAGGGCCTGCGACTCCGTGTATCCCAATGGATTTTCCGTCACATCGAGCGCTTCATCGTTTATTCCAATGCCGAAAAACGCAATTACGCGAAATGGTTCAACCTCCCGGAGGAACGCTTCCGCTTCACCTATCTGACCGGGCCGGAATTATCGCGCAAAAAATATCATGGCGCCAAAGCCAGATATGGTTTGCCCGACCGCTACATCGCCTCGCTGGGCAGTTCCGGGCGCGATTTCAAAACGCTCTTCGCCGCCGCCGCATCATTGGGCGTGGCCACGGTGGTTGTCTCACACCGCTACGCGCTCGCGGGCCTGACCGTGCCGCCTTCGGTTACGGTTCTGGAGAGCGTGCCGCAGGAGGATTTTCTGGCCGTCATTGCCGAAGCGGACCTCGTGGTGCTGGCGCTCGACAACGTGGAAACCGCCAGTGGCCAGATGACGCTGATTCAAGCCATGGGCCTCGGCGTGCCGGTCGTCGCCACGCGCTGCATCGGCACCGAAGATTATATCCGTGACGGCGTCAACGGCTATCTGGTGCCGATGGGTGATGTGGCCCGCCTGCATGACACGATGAAACGATTGGTGGACCAGCCGGGGCTGCGCGCGCGCGCAGCGGAAAGTGCGCTGACCTTCGCGCGGCAAAATTTTTACGACGCCGCCGGCGCGCGGGTGCTCGAAAATATTTGTTCGGAAATCTTCGGCTCGCCCGCTCCTCAATCCACCTTGCCGGCACGGCCGGCCAGTGACGTCGCCTTGGTCGGCGCGCACGAACCAAAATAACCCGCCCGCCTGACTCAAACCGCTGTCGGCTGAATATTCCGCTGCCGCGCCGCCGCTGCGGTTTCCCGACGCCGGTTTTTCCGTGTCTGCCAATGCACATAGCAAAGCCCCGCCGCCGTTCCCAACAGCAAATGGAACAGGAACATGATTTGCGTTTGCCGATAGGCCCATTCCGTCAGGCTTTGCAGAAAAATGGCTCCCGCGCCAAAGAAAATGCCCACTCCCACGCGCTTCATTGGATCCGTTGACCGCGGCCAGATGAAGCGTCCACCCAGGCTGAACCATCGTCCCCAAACCAATGTAAAAAGTGCCAACCCCGGCCAGCCCAGTTCTCCAAGTGTGAGCGCGCCCAAGCTGTGAGCGGGAGCCGCTTGCGCCCCATCCTGTCCCGGCGCGGGCGTTTGGTCGGGAAGTTCGTAAGTATTAATGTAAGGCTGATAACGCAGCCCCATTTGAATGCCATACTTGTCCGTGACCTCGTAAGACCAGTTGTTCAGTCCCACTCCAAGCGGACGATCGTCCACGATAATTTTTGCTAGTACCAGGTAGGAGCCACGTCCCTTTCCCTCATTGCTCGCCTCAGTATATTCCGAGCCGATCGGCTCATCGTTAAAGCGTTTTATGATCGTGGGAAAGGCATAGGACCCGGCGCCGATCACCAGCGCCGCAACGACTGTGCCTATCACCACCCCTTTCAAGGTCGGCCGATAAGGCATGACACAGACCAACGTGCCGAGCATGACCACCGGACACGTCACCACGCCCATCCGTGAAATTGTCAGGATCGCAATCACCACCGTCATCGCCGCCCCGGCAAAGCAAAATCTCCGCAGCCAGCGCGGCAGGTTGGAGAAACCCGCCGCCAGCAACACCGGTCCCACCACGCAGATGTACATGGAGAGCGAGTTCTCGTGCGGCATCGTCCCGGTGACGCGGTACTGGTGGTTCAGGTAACGCAATTTTAAGCCAAACAATCCCTCGTACAGTACCACACAAGCCATCGCCACCAGCAGCACACGCAACTCCCGCTCGCCGCGCACATAATAAGCCGCGGCCACAAACACGATGATGCCGCGCAGGATCTTCGTCAGTTCAAAAAATCCGAAAAGCTTGGGTTCGGAGATGAGCACCGTAAATGCCGCGTATATCAGGAATAGCAGCATGGGCGCCAGCCCGGCTGGCCAAAAAATCCGCTGCGTCCCCTTGTTGGGGCGAATGATCAGCGACGTGATCAGGCTGATGGCAAAGACATCCAGCAGCGACACCTCAAGCCCGTTCGTGGTGCCATGATACCATTCGCGGCTGATGAAATGCACGTCCATGTGGTTGCCGAACATGGTGCCGGTTACCAGCAGAAACATGATCACATCCCGCGCCAGCTTCGAATAGATGGCCAGAGTGGTGGCAATGGGCAGTACAACCACCAGCACCGAAAATGCGATAAAATGACTGAGCGTCATCATAACATCACACCGCCGCGCGAATCAGGCCCAGTGACAGTGTTAATATTGGTATGAATGTTTACGCTCATCTGGCTCGCCACCGAGTATTTTACAAGTAGCCGTAAATTCTATAATCACCAGACTTCGGGGCAAGCCATTTCGTTCAATGTTCCGCCCTCCTCCCCCGGGTCCGATTATTTTAGAGTTTGTGCATCAAAAACAATTTTTCCGTCCATCACGGTAAGTAGACTCTGAGTCCGTGGCAGTTCGTTGAGCGGCACGGCGAAAATGTCCTGGGAAAGAACGGTCAAGTCCGCCAGTTTGCCGTTCGCGATGGAGCCTTTTTCCTTCTCGGTAAATTCTGCATAGGCCGACCCGCTCGTGTACGCCTCGACCGCTTGCTCGCGAGTGATTGCTTCCGAAGGCCTCACAGGATGCATGGCGGCGAACATGATGTTCACGTACGGGTTCATGGCGCCGTCATTTCAGGGTCCTTCTCCCGTGTCCCCAGTACTGGTGACTGGCTGGGGACAGGGAATCGGGTATGGTGATGGTGTTGATCGTGCGAAATGCAGTGTTCTGTGTGTGTTAAATAGCGTATGTCTGCGGCGCTGCACGGGTTAACCAAAGATTTTGGTCTTTGTTCTCATTTCAGATTGGCCGGACGAAAGTCCGGCCTTTTTGTTTCCAACGAGGCAGCCGGCAAACACTCACCATTGGGCTTGCCGCAAACCGCTTGACATCAGAAAGTTATGAAAGTCTGGCAGCGCGTGCCAGGCCGGAGGGAGGGTGACTGGACCGGTCTTCCTGCTCTGCGGATAATGCCTCGTTCACGACGCCGAGCAATTCAGGCACGCCGCATCTCGTAACCGAAGAACAGGAGTACATTTTCGGGGGCTCTTCGCACCACTGCGATATGCTTTCCTTGAACAGCTCCATGTTTTTTTGCAACTGCGCAGTTTTCGACTTATCCGTCTTGGTGAACACCAATACGAAGGGCACCGATTCATCAATGAGCCATT
>JAQGPA010000070.1 GCA_028293325.1 Pedosphaera sp.
CCGCGGCATCACGCACCAAACCCAGCAGAAAGTACGCTTCCGCTGAAACACCCTGTTCGCGCAAATGGGTTTCACAGAGTTCAGCCGCTTCGGCGAGGCGCCCTTCATTGGTCAATCGTCGGGCGACAGCAAGGCTAGCCGGAGCCGTTACCTGCTTGATGGCCGGAGAATGAAGCGTCGGGTTTGATCGTGGTTTGCGGGCTGACGCGCCTGCGAGCGGGACGGCGAACCGCAGTTTTGCGCGTTTTAAAGTGGAGCGTAGCGGGCGCGGGATCTGTTCCACTCGCCGTTTTGGCAGAGCCGCCAGACGAAAGGCGAAGCTGAAGGGCAGGTTGGCTGAAGCAAAACCGTTAGCCAGTGCCAGCGACGATTCAGCGGGAGCAACAAAAAGAACGCCCGCAGGCTTGAACAAGCGATGCAATTTATGCATGGCCTTCTGCTGTGTGGGTCCGTCAAAATAAATCAGCAAGTTCCGGCAAAAGATAAAATCATAAGTTCCCGCTTCATTGAGGCAGTCTGTTTCCAATAGGTTGCCGCGATGAAAGTGAACCGACTTACGTACGGCCGAAGTCAACAAATAGCCTTCCTTGGATGTTTGGAAATAGCGATTTCGAAATGACAGGTCGTGGCCGCGAAACGAATTTTTACCAAACATGCCTCTCAGGGCAGAGTCCAAAGCCCGAGCGCTGATGTCCACGGCATCAATTTGAAACCGTTCGTGTGGGATGCCAGCGTCAAGCAAGGACATAGCAATTGAATATGGCTCTTCACCCGATGAGCAAGGTACGCTTAGAAGTCGGAGCGGGCCGGTCGCATGTGCGGGCAGCCATTCTGTTTGGACGAGTTGCGCCAGGGCCAAAAACGGTTGTTTGTCCCGAAAAAACCAGGTTTCGGTTACGACCACAGATTCGACCAAACTGTTCCATTCCACAGAAGATTGTTTCAACAGTTTGAAATAATCCTCCTGTCGGGTAAGATGATGGCTGCGCATGCGCAAGAGCACGGCGCGCTCAATCAAAGAAGAGCCTACGGTGGCTGAATGCAGGCCCATCCTTTGCCGCAAAAGGTTTTGAATCAGATTCATGGAACAGGCTCCACGATTTCGCAAAACAACAGGTCGCGCACACGCTCCGGCAGCAGGCGTTGTTCGTAAACCCATTGAATGGCCCCATCGCCGTCCATCAGCACCGGTCCGAGATAGGCGGCGGCGCCCAACTTCAAGCCCGGATCGACAAATTCGGCACTTTCCCGCCGAATGATTTCCGTGGCATGCTCGGCAATCAAGCCAAGCGGCTGGGGTTGGCCTTTTTCATCGGGGTAGTTCACCAGGATAATCCGCGTGCTGAGATGCTCGCGGGCGGGCTGCCCCAAAGCAAGTTCACTGAGATCAATCGCCGGGACCGGGCGGCCATGATAATTAAAAATCCCAGCTACGCCCCGGGGAGCCTGAGGAATTTTTCTCAAATCGACCAGGGGCAGGACCTCGACGACCCGGCTGGCTTCAAGCACATAACGGTCTTTGCCAAGTTTGAACAAGAGAAATAACATGGGATCAAGTTTCCTCGAGTTTGAAGCGCGTCACGCTGCTTTGCAGCCCGCGAGCTGCCTCGTTCAATTGCTCGATGGCCAGATTCGATTGCCGGAGCGATTCCGCCGTTTGGTGCGCCGCCTCGCTTAACTGTGTGAGGGTTTCACTGATTTGATGCGCACCGGTGGCTTGTGATTGCATGCCTTCGTTCACTGTCTGGAAGCGGGGAGTGAGTGCCTGCACCTGGTGGATAATCTGCGCGAGATGGGTGCCAACCTGACTGATTTCCTCGACGCCGCGCCGAACTTCCTCGGAAAATTTAGCCATGCCCATCACACCAGCCGAAACTGCGGAGCGCATTTCCTTGACCATTTTCTCGATGTCATAAGTAGCCACCGCTGTTTGATCGGCCAGGCGGCGGATTTCCATGGCCACGACGGCAAAGCCAAGGCCGTATTCGCCGGCTTTTTCCGCTTCAATGGCTGCATTAAGGGAAAGAAGATTCGTCTGGTCAGCCACCTTGGTGATAGTGGTGACGACAGAGTTAATATTGCCGGTTTTCTCGTTGAGGACCGCGAGTTTGGCGGTGATGGAACTGGAAGCCTCCATGATCTGGCGCATGGTGGATTCCATGCTACTAATGGCGGCCTGTCCGCTGCCCGCCAAGTGAGCGGTATCTTCGGACACATCGTTAACCTCATTCATGGTTTTTACCAGTTCTCTTGAGGTCGCAGAAATCTGTTTGGAGGTAGCACCGATCTGGGAAGTTGTGGCGGCAATTTCACTGGCCGTGCTCTGCTGTTCCCTGGCAGTCGCGGCGATTTCCGTGGCGGTGGTATTCACCTGGATGCCAGAACGTTGGACTTGGCCGACCAGTACAGAGAGATCACCGGCCAGGCGATTCAGGCCATCCCCAAGCACGCCAAATTCATCCTGCCGCTCAATAACCAACCTTTTGGTAAAGTCGCCCCGGCGCATCCGTTCCAGTGCTTCGATGAGTTGTGATAGCGGTTTGGTTACAGTAGAGGACTGGTAGACACTAACAAATATGCTGGAAATCAGAATGGTGATTAAACCGGCCAAGCCATAAAAGGAAATGTGATTGATGCTTTTCTCTTCGTTTTGGGCTGCCGATGCGACCTGCTGATTGAAACCGTTGAGAATTTCATCTCGTTCCTCGCGACTCGCGGGTAAGGTTTTGACGTATTGAACTATAGCGGCGGCCGGATCCGTGTCCTGCAGCAACAGGATTTTGTTTTGTTTAATAGCAAGCACTTTAGAAGCGTAATCCCCGATTCGGTCCAGTGAGGCCATTAGTCCGACATAATTGGTGAAACTTGACTGCATCTGGCCCAAAACAGTATTGAGTTCACGTTGGGCGTCTTCGCTGCGCTTTATTTCCAATTCATTCCTTGGATCCAGGAGCAGTCCGCGCAAGGCATCATTCATCTGTGCTAATTGCAGACGCACTCTCGCGGCATCACTAATCAACTCATCCCCGCTGTGATTGGCCAGCGATCGGGCATGCTCCACCCACCAAGCCAACCCGGCCCCGACGAGCAGCAATACAATGAGGATGGCCAAGGAGGTGTTTAAGCGCCGCCAGATGGTCATTTTATTCATGGATTACTTTTCAAAAGTGGGTGGCGGTTCAGAACGCATGGGCGGGAGATTCGATGGCGACAGCCAGGGAACTCAAGAAACAAAACAACATGAAAAGCGAACCGATGCCGGGGGAATTTGTGCTGTGATTTCGGGTTGGGCAAAGGCATGGCATTATTTGCTTCAGGCAACCCAACGATTAGCCGGTTTAACGTTAAAAAACAAGGATGTTTTACTCTTAACAGGAGGCAGGCAGGCTACCGCTTACGAGCAGGATTACGGGATTTCCATCAGATTATTTCTGTTCCGGCACAATGGGATGGGGTAAATCCGTTGGCTGGGTTGGAAACGATTCCGGGTTGGGGGTTGGCGGCCGGGTGTAGTTTGCCTTGGTGAAGGGCCACC
>JAQGPA010000111.1 GCA_028293325.1 Pedosphaera sp.
TTGTTTGTAGGAGCGGTGGTCAGCGTGGCTCCAGTGGAATTGTTGAGCGTCAAATTATTAAACGTCGTGGCCGATGCTCCGGCAATCTCAGGCGCTGCTCCGGTGAATGACACTGTGCTTCCCGTCGCGGTGAACGTGCCGGCGCTTCTCGTAAACGTGCCGGCACCGGTGCCGGTTACTGTGAGCGTCTGAGCAGACGGCACAACCAGAGTTCCGGCAGTTTGATTAAGGGCACCGATTGAGAAGGCGCTGGGGAAAGTGCTGGATACACTGCTTGAATATGTAAACGTGCCACCAATCGGCGAGTTGGGAAACGTAATCGCCGCATTCACATTAACACCGATGGTCAGATTGTTATTAACGGTAGAGCCACTCAAAGACACATTGCCGGCACTAGACGGTAGGATTTGCACATTATAATACGTTGTCGCCTTGGCGGTCACACCACCTTTTGTATAGATCACCGTATTGGGCGTGTTAGCCGTGCAATTGAAAGTAGTTATGGTAGGCGTCGAACTTCCGTATGAAAGGCTGCTGTTCGCCCCTTGAGTCCATGTGCCGGCGCCAGAAAGCCACGAACTTGTTCCGCCACCAGAAATGGTTAATCCGGTCGCGTTGTTTGTTACCGATCCGCTGACAGATATGCTGGACGGAATTGTGAATGTCCCTCCCGTAATCGTCTTGCCGGTGCCGGTAAAAGTCCAGAATCGACCACTAGCTCCGCTGGCATCGGTCAAGGTGCCGGAAGAGTAGGTAAAATTTCCGGCGAGCTTGGGCACCCCACCATTGCTGTCGAACGTGCCGCCACTGACCGTGAAGTCGCCGGTGTAGGTTCCACCGGAGCTTTGGCCACCAAGTTTAAGTGTGCCGCTGGATACGGTCGTCGTTCCAGTCACGCTCAAATCCGCAGCTGCATTGGCCGTCGTAAGGGTCGCGCCGCTAACACTAAGATTGCCGCTGACGGCGGTGCCGCTCGCCAAGGTCGCAGTGCAAGTTCCGCTCCCGGTCAGATTACCTTGGATCGTGGTGACACTCGTCATGGTCTTCGCGCCGCTGCCGGAGAGAGTCAGGTTTTGGTAAGTTACCGGATTTACCGTTTGGGCAGCACCGATATAATTCACAGTTGAACCGGAACTTCCGGTAGCCAGGGTGACCGTGGCTCCAATAGGAGTTCCAGTAAAACTCAAATTTAAATTTCCTGCCCCCCCGGTCAAATCGACTGTGGCAGTTCCAGCCGAGCCGGATTGAGTAATCGTGGAACTCACATTGAGCGTTCCTGTTCCGCTCATGGCTAATTTGGTGGTGTTGCCAGTGGTTCTGTTTAATACGACTGACGTGACCGAGCGCGCGTCAGAAACGGTGACTGTAATACCCGTGTTAATGGTGACAGTGTCAGATGCCCCGGGTGGTCCCGATCCGCCCCACGTCGCCGGGTCACTCCAATCACCAGTCACGCTGCCAACAAAGACCGCCGCCTGAACATTTGTCGCGCCCAGCAGTGTAACAAGTGCGATGAGGATGACGAAAATCCGTCTGCCGTTTGCCGGGAGAAATTTCATAAAAATTTGGAGAACAATATGTTGTTTAAGCTTTTATCGAATAAACCTTCCGCCGACGGACGCCATAACTACGTTGCGCGCTGCGCTACCATCAGATGGCGAGGCAGGCAGTTCGCACTTACCCCACTTAATACCAGGATCGAAACGGCAGAATACGGGTACATAATGGATGACATTCTTTGCCGACAGGGTGCTATTTAATGCACTCTATTGGCTTGGGTAAAATATGACCAGTCACATGAAACGGTGGCCATTGGCTTGTGACACTTGGACCTCAAGGATGAGCCAAGCGGAGAAACACTGACTGATTAAAACTTGCGAAAGCCGAATGACGCACTCCGTCAGATTCTATAATACACTGGCGACGATTTCGCGACCTCCTGGAGCATGAGCGAGAATCGTTTGGCGAATGGCTGGATTGCCGTAGTGTCCCAGTGCTTTTGGACGCAGCGGGCGAGTGGCTGCCGGAAGGAGCAGGACGCGTATTACCCGTGGGATTATTTGGCCTGGAAGAAATCCCTTTCCTGATTTTATACGTTGCCAACGCCACAGCACGACCCCCTGCACGGCACCGCACCTTTGACAATGCCCAATGAATGCACATAATCGCCTTGCAAATAGCGCACCTGCGTAGGCATTAAGTGACTCTTAATCAATTGGTCCTAAGTTCGAGTCCTAGCCGGGGCACCATTCCTCCACCAGAACAAGCGTGTCTAGCATTGGAAAAGAAAACTCAAACCGACGATGAGAGCGGACTTCTTTTTTCATGACGGGACAATGGTTGGCCCGATACCTCTGAGCCGGAACAGCAGCTGTCGAACTGTATGCTGCGAGTTCAGGTTACCACGAGGTCGGAGGCCAGACTTTTTGCTGTCTGTGCAATGGCGTTGATTGGATTTCCTTCACTGATGACGATCCTGACGGGAACTTGCGGGCCGGCCAATTGAACCAGTTGATGCAATTCCATTTCGGCGTCACGACGCAATAATGTCAGCATCCGCTCACGCGGCATTCCCAGTTCTTCCTCTGGCATGTCCAGCTTCAGCACATGCAGTAACACCACTTCAGCGCCATACTCTTTGGCCAGGGCCAGTGCGAATGAGAGTGTCTCGCGCGATCCTTCCGTCAATGAGATCATTGCCAGAATTTTTCTGAATTTTATAATAAAGGCGCCTCGGTTTTTTGCCTTTGCTCTCATGCTGATGCCGGCCTCGGAAAGTTTGTCGGTTTCAACAGGCCCGTGTATTGCAATGCGGAGATAATGTCAGTTACGGCACCCCAGTCTGCTTCGCAATTGAACCGGGTTCGCACATGCAAGAGAGCCACGTTACAAGGCGCCTCCCGGAGCACCTTCTCAACGATTCTTGGTTGAAAGGGCCGTTTCCAAGCAGGGCTACCTTCATAGCTGCTCTGGAGAATCCAATCCACATTGGAAAGCCGGCTGGCAATCCTACCGGCGGCAATGAATGAACCATCTCGCTCATGCATGTAGTTAATCTGTCCGCCGGCTGTAAATCGGGCTAATTAAAATGTGCCTTGTACGCGTTAAGAAAGTATTAAGACCTCACTCCCGTTTGCAGAGTTCTAGCGTGTCAGAGCCTGTTCCGTCGCAGTTGCGAGCAGAAACCGCAAGATAGATCACTCTGGATCTGACAGCCTTCAATCCGGAATTTTTCCGACGACTTTCAATCCTGTCGGCGCGATGGGAGGTTTTGATGCAGGCAGAAATTCATAAATGCGGATATAGTCCACGCTCATACGTTGAGGAAAGGTCGTTGTTCCATCCGGCTTGCCCGGCCAATTGCCCCCAACCGCCAGATTCAAAAGGATGGTTTGTGGTTGGGTATAGGCCCACGATTTGCCAGGCGGGATATTTGTTGAAGTGACCGTAAAATATTGCCGGCCATCCACGAACCATTTAATTTGGTTGGTGCTCCACTCCATGGCATAGAGGTGGAAATCATCGCTGAACGGGGTTTTATCCGGGAGCAAACACGGGCCGCTAGGTCCATTGTCGCCGGAATAGCCTGGCCCATGGATTGTTCCGTGAATGAGATGCGGTTCCCGTCCGATGTTCTCCATGATGTCAATTTCCCCGCAAGTGGGCCATCCGACAGAAGCGACATTTGTCCCAAGCATCCAGAACGCCGGCCACATTCCCTGCCCGTGAGGAATTTTAATGCGGGCTTCGAACCGGCCATAAGTCCAGGAGCATTTGGTCAGCAGGCGGGCAGAAGTGAAGCCGGCTCCTCCGAATTTTTCCCGACGGGCTTCGATGACCAGTTGACCACCCTCGACACGAACATTGTTTGTGCGCTGGGTGTAAAATTCCGATTCGTTGTTGCCCCAACCGCCTCCACCCTGGCCGAGGTCATAACTCCATTTGGTGGAATCGGGCGAGCTGCCATCAGGTTGAGTAAACTCGTCGGCCCACACCAGTTTCCAGTCCGCATGACAAAGCCCAGGCAGGGCAACACTGAGGGCTATTATCAAGCTCCTCAATGTCATGGTAATTCTTTTATAACCCGGAAGTGCTCGTTTCATATCAAATCAGAGCGACTTCAGGAATTTGATGAGTGCGGCGCGATCCGTCGAGGACATGGTCCTGAACGCTTCCTTGGATGCTTCCGCTTCGCCACTGTGCCAGAGAATGGCTTCCTCCAAGCTGCGCGCCCGGCCATCGTGCAGATATGCTTCGCCGCCACTTACCCCGGCGGTGAGGCCGATGCTCCAAAGAGGTGGGGTGCGCCATTCCGAACCGGTGGCAGCACCTTCGCCCAAGTTGTCCGCCAGCCCGGGTCCCATGTCATGTAACAGCAGGTCGGTGAAGGGATGGATGGTCTGGTTGCGCAACTCGGTCATGGGATAATACGGGCTGGTGGTGAGGGTGGGGGTGTGGCACTTCACGCAGTTGGCACTGGCAAATAGCTGCTCACCGGCGATGGCCTGGGTATTGGTCAAATCGCGCCGGGCGGCAACACCGAGCAAGGCGACGTAACGGGTCATTTTATCGAGCTCATCGGCGGAGATCTCCGGTGTTCCGCCGGTGGCGGCTCCGTCCAGTATCGGAAAGATTGCCGTGGTTACGCCCATGTCATTATTGAGCGCGCCGGCGATCTGGTGGCTGAGACGGGCCTTCCCCGCTTTGTAATTGAAACGGCCGAGGCGCAGCTGGCTCGTTTCCGGATCCGTCACGGTTTGAATGCGGCCGGAAATTCCGTCGTGGTCGGCATCATCAGGGTCGGCCAGAGCAGTGATGGTGCTTTCACTCACGGCTTCGAGCAGTCCCAGGCCCACCAGTTGCGGTGCGAGGCGCACTGAGAAAAATGCCGGCGTGGTGCCCTGAAAAGTGTAGTTCGGTTTTTGCAATGAATAGGGCGTGCTATCGCCATATTGTCCGTTGCTGGTGGTGTAGCTGGAAATGGTGACGCCACCTTCCGCAGGCCCGCTGACCGATTGCGATTGAAGCACGGAACCGAGCGTTGGATCCGGCGTGCCGCTGGCATCGCTGGCAACCTTGACGACGGATTGGAGCATCGGTGCGCCGATGGCGGGAGGCAGGGCGCGGCCATTGTTGACGTGACAGGCGACGCAACTGCGATTGACGAACTTTGGTCCGAGTTTGCCAATCTGTTCCGTATAGACCGGATTATCCGGCTCCGAATGTGTGCCGTCGCCAAAGTCAGTGTGGTGCAGGCGGCGTCCGAGCATGAACGGAAAGCCATTGGTTGGAGAGATGTCCCCGGCGGTCTCCTTGAAGCGATTGGTCGGCTCATTAGAATACTGGTAAGGCAACGTGGTCTGGCCGCCGAGCCAGGCGTTGGTCGGCAGCGGATAAGAATCGAGGTTCTGGTTCACACCCCCGACGACTCCGCCAGTGAGACCCATATCCTGTCCTTCTTCCCAGGGCACGATGCCTTGTCCGACGACGTAGAGGAGCACGGTGCCGTAGTAGTTATCTCGTCCATGCGTGGGTGCGAGCAGGAACTGGCTGATTTCAATCTCCACGCGGTCACCCACCTGCAACGGACGATTGAACTGAGCGTTCGCAGTTACGGTGGCCGTGTAGTTAAAGTCGGTTTGGCCCGGGGTGGTGGATGAAGCGTTGGTGGAAACGAGTGTCGCCGTCTGATTGTTATTATATTCAGCCACGGTGGTGATGCCGCGGAAAAAAGTCCGGAACTCGGCCGGGTTCAACTCTGCCTCAGTGGTATAGTTGAAGATAATGTCCGACCCGCCCTTGGCGACATGGTCAATGATCTGGATATTCGCAACCCGCTGTTCCCAATACCAGCTCAAGTAATGGTCGTAGATCATGAACTGGCTTTCCCGCGCATGCCGGTCACGGGCGCGGTCGGCCAGGTAAGTAATCAAGGCATTGCTGGTGGTAACGCTGGTTGCCGGTTCGAGCGTCGTGAAAGCGTTGAAGAGCGGAACGACGCCGGTATTCGTATCGGTCTGCGCCGAAATGATGGCGTCGAGGGGCAGACTCTGGCCATTGGTGGTCAGCGCGACGACCGCCAGATAATAGGTCTGACCGGCGGTCAGGCCGGAAATACTGGCGCTGGTAACATTGCCAACGCTGAGGGAGTTCGTGAGATTGCCACTATTAAGCCCATAGAGGATTTGATAGCCGATCACACCCGGCGTGGAACTGGCCGTCCAAGCCAGGCCAATGGCATTGGTCGAGCCCGAAGCGATGGTGTGCAAACCGGCTGGCGCCATTACAACAATGATATCCGAGGGAACGGACAGGCCATAGAACCGTTTTGGTTCATTTGGATCGATGGGCATGCTATTGGTGGCGAATCCATCCAGACCAAAGATATTGGTCCCCACGGGTGTCCAGGTTGAGCCCGGCGCAAGATTTGTGGAAGTGAGCAGCACGCAAGAAGTGTTCGTTCCACCTTTCCAGACAAAGCTCAAGGTTAAACCGGAATTCACAAGGCTGCCGGGAACGATAGACGCCGGTAGCGGCGGGGGCGGGGGCGCGGGCGTGACGTAGGTGAACCCATTCAAATTGGTGGCGGAGAGCGCGCTCGTATTCTGAACCATGACATTGACGGCGCCTGGCGCGCCGGCCGGTGTGGTGGCCGTAATGTTGGTGGAGCCGGTCAGCGAGATGCCGGTTGCGGCATTTGCCCCAAACATGACGGTAATGCCAGCCTGGAAGTTGGAGCCAGTGATCGACACCACCGTGCCGCCATTGGTCAACCCCGTTGCCGGAGCCACGCCGGTGATGGTCGGGGCCACGGGTGCCACCCCGCCGCCACCCACCACGTCAGAATAGCTGTCGCCCACTCGAATCTCATCCGCCTTAATGCCAAACCCGCCACCGGCATTTTGAAACCCAATCCCACTAATGGTGCCGACGTTGAAAGAACTGATGGTATAAGTCGCTGCGACGCCCGGCGTGGCTGAATTGGCGGTCGGATTAATATAGGCGGTGATGGTGTCGTTTGTGCCAGAGGTGTTAAAATCAATTTTAAGCACGACCAGATAATTGGTGCCATAGCCGCCCAGAAAGGAACTGGCCAAATTCGCTCCTGCCACGGGCGTGGTGCTCGTGGTCGATATCGAACCGAGGCCAAGACCTCCCTGGGTGCCGGAGAAGGGCGCCAAACCGTAGCCGAAAAACAACCCCGTGCCGCCATTTGGAAAATAAACGCCGCAAAGGTTCGCGCCGTTATTTCCAGCTTGGTTCAGCACAAAGCTGATCCACGCCGTTCCGCTCGAGAGCGGGCTGGCGAGACTCACAGATTGGCGTCCACTGGTGGAGCTGAACGAGCCATTGGCGGTCGGCAGGTTGGGATAGGTCAGGCCGGTCGCAATGGCGGGGGTGGTGCCACACGTCCAATTACCGGTGAAGCCGCTCGCGGTGCTGGCCGTGGTATTGGGAATGGAGGTGGTATAATTGAATGGCTCGTAAGCATTCAAGCTGGCATGGCTGTTACTCGTCAGCAGCAAGAGGCACAACGCCGCGCTGGTAAAGCCACCAACTTTTTTAAGGTACGTCTCGGTAAACATTTTTTTATTTTGTTCGCTGCATTTATCCATAAATTAAATTAAGCGGGTTCATTGCACCCTGACCGTACTCCGGTCGTTGAGCCACTGCAAGTTATCGGAATTAGGATCTCTCGGCACATCGGTGGTGGTGGCGGTGATCATCTTGGAATCCCGCCATTTCTTGATTTCCGAATGGCCGTCGGCGAATGAAAGACCACCGGCATTGTTGTGATAGCTCGCGGGGATATCCACCCACTTGTTGGGTTGATTCGGATCCACTGCGAACCAGCCATCGTTAATGCTATTGGGGTTCTCATCAATAAACACCCAGCAGGCGGACGGCGGGGGACGGGAAATGTCGCTTAGTTTTCGAAAATCCTGAAGGCGCATGGCGCCGGAGTAACCGATGATGTCATTCCAACTCGTGATCGAGTTCATCCACGTGTTCATGGACATGCTGCGGATGGTGTCCACCCCATTGACCAGCTTCCGATCCGCCGGGCATTTGTAAACACCCAGACTATTGACGTAAGGATAGAGCAGACCGTTTTGGATCAGGGCATTGTCACTCGCCGCCGGCGCGGTCTTGACCGAGCCGAGCACCCACTCCGCCTTGGCGCCACCGGTGAGATAGATTGCGGCGATGGGGCTTACCGCCCCCACTGCCTCCTGACCGTTGGGAACAAGTTTGTCCTGGTTGTCGCCGGCATACATGTTCCAGCCCAGTTGGAGCTGCTTCAGATTGCTCATGCAACTGATGCCGAGCGCCTTGACCTTGGCCTTGCCCAAGGCGGGCAGGAGTAACCCGGCAAGAATGGCAATGATGGCAATGACCACCAGCAACTCAATCAGGGTAAAACCCCCGGCAACGCTTTGTTTTCGTTCTATTTTCAATTCACTGATCAGTTCGTTATTTAATCAAAGAGGAGCCGGGCCAATGACGGACCGGCTCCCCATCCCATTCGTCACCCGACCCAGGGCGACAAGATTGCTGCGTTTATGGCGAACGCAAGCGGAAGAACACGTTTGGATTTGTGGGGTCAACAGTGATCACCGATTGGGTGCTCGTCTCGCTACCGGACACGTCCACCCAGTTGGTCGAGATACCCACATTCGCGGCATTGGTCTGCGCTTGCAGGAACCAGCCAAGGTTTCCGGCGGGCCAGGAGAGCGTGAGTTGGTTGCCCGCGGCACTCAGGCTGATGCTCGGCGGAGTTGGCGAAGTCAGACTATAGCCGACTACGTCGCCATAGACGTCGCCGACACGGACTTCATCCAGGCCGATGGGGAAGGCGCCGTTGATGTTAATCCCCAGCGCGGAGATGGTGCCGACATCGAAGGTGCTGTTGACCACGTTGGCGGCCACTCCGGGCGTGATAGCACCGGCCGGCGGGTCAATCCAGAGACTGACGGTGTCATTGGCACCCGCGGTGTTGAAATCAATTTTGATCACCACCAGGTGCACCGCGCTATTGTCGATGGCGGTCGTGGCGCCCAAAACCCCGGCGCCACCCAGACTGGTGCTGTTCACGGTGCCCAGCCCGAAGCCGGTCAGCGTCGGACTAAAGGGAACCTCGAATCCGGCAAAGAGACTATTCGCGTTGTTACCCTTGAGGAAAACGCCGCAGGCGTTGGCTCCGGGATCGCCGCCGGGACCTTTCATCAGGAAGCTGATATACTTCGTGCCAGTGGAGAGGGGAGTGGCAAGATTTACCGTGGTCTGGGCACCGGCAGCGGCGTGCTGGTAAGAGTTGTCGCTCGTCGGCAGACCGGGATAGGTCAAGCCGGCGACGATATTGGGACCGCCCGCCACATTCCAATTACCGGCAAACCCGGTGGCCGTGCTCGGAGTGTTATTCGCCAACACACCAAGGGTGTAATTAAACGATTCGTAAGCGCTGGGCCCGTAAGTGCCGGTCGGCGTGGCATTCACTTCGCTGGAGTCGCTGCTTTCGCCATAAGCGCTCACGGCGGAGACGGTATAGAAATACTGGGTGAATTTAACCGCCGACGTGTCGATGTAATTGTTCGAACCCGCGCTGGCGATGGTCACTTCCGCACCGGTGGTAGTCGAGCGCTTGATGTTGTAACTCGCGGCTCCCGCAGCAGCAGTCCAGGAAAGAGAAACCTGGCTGTTGCCCGCCGTGGCACTCAGGCCCGTTGGCGTTGCCGGCGGAACATCCGGTGTGGCGCTCACTTCGGAGGAATCGGCGCTCTCACCCGCAGAATTAGTCGAGGAAACCTTGTAGAAATATTGCGTGCCGTTGACCACCGCGGAATCGGAGTAGCTGTTGCCGGCCACGTTGGCGACGGTGACTTCCGTTCCGCTGCTGGTCGAGCGCTTGACATTGTAGCTGGCCGCACCCGTTGCCGCGCTCCAACTCAAATTGACCGCGCCATTGGTGCCGACGGCGGCCAATCCTATGGGAATGCCAGGCAATGCAATGGTGGGCGTGGCGCTCACTTCGGAGGAACTGGCGCCAGGCCCGGTGGCATTGACGGCTTGCACCACGTAGAAATAGGTGGTGCCGCCGACGGCGGTGTTATCGTAGTTTGTGTTGGACGCCACGTTGTTGGTCACCGTGTAAACCCCCGTGCTCGTGCCGCGCAAAACATTGTAGCTGGAAGCGCCGCTCACGGCATTCCAACTCAGGCTGACGGCGTTGACGCCCGCAGTCGCTGCCAAGCCCGTCGGAGCATCAGGCGGCGGAAGATAGCCCACCACATCACCGTAAACATCACCCACGCGAACTTCATCCCATTTAGGATTGTAGCCGCCGGTGATATTGATCCCTACTGCGGAGATGGTGCCGACATCGAAGGAGCTGTTCACCACATTAGCGGCCACTCCCGGCGTGATCACACCCGCTGGCGGATCGATCCAGAGACTGACCGTATCGTTGGCGCCCGAGGTGTTGAAATCAATTTCAATCACCACCAGATGCACGGAGGTATTATTGATATTGACGACGCTCCCCAATGCACTGGCGCTACCCAAAGTGGTGCTGTTCACGCTGCCCAGTCCGAAACCGGTGGTAATGCCCGTGTCAGGCACGCGGAAGCCGGCGAAGAGGCTGTTGGCGTTATTGCCCTTGAAGAAGACACCGACGGTGTCGCCGCCGGAATTGCCACTGCCCTTGAACAGGAAACTAATAAACTTCGTGCCGCTGGAGAGCGGGCTGGTTAAGTTCTCGGTCGTTTGGGCACCGGCAGCGGCATGTTGGTAGGCGTTGTTGCCGGTCGGGAGGCCGGGATAGGTCAGTCCGGCGACGATGCTGGGGCTGCCCGATACAGTCCAATTGCCGGTAAAGCCTGTCGCCGTGCTGGGCGTGTTATTTGCCAAGCCTCCAATGCCGTAATTAAACGACTCGTAAGCGCTGGGGCCGTAAGCGCCGGTCGGCGTGGCCGTGGCTTCCGGACTTGAGTTGCTGCTTTCGCCATAGGCGTTTACAGCGGAAACGACGTAGTAATATTGGGTAAATTTGACCGCGGTTGAGTCGATGTAGGCCACCGTGGGATCGGGTGTGGTGCCAATCGTGCTGTAACCGGAACCGCTGGTGGTCGAGCGCTTGACGTTGTAACTGACGGCTCCCGCGGAACCAGTCCAGGCGAGGGACACCTGATTGCTGCCCGCAATTGCGCTCAGGCCCGTTGGCGCCAACGGAGGATCATTTGGCGTGGCGCTCACTTCGGAGGAATTTGCGCTCTCACCGGCGGAATTGGTGGAGGAAATCTTGTAGAAATATTGCGTGCCGTTGACCACTGCGGAATCGGAGTAACTGGTCGTGCCCGCGGTGGCAATGGTGACTTCCGCTCCACTGGTGGTCGAGCGTTTGACATTATAACTGGCCGCACCCGCAGCCGCGCTCCAACTCAAATTGACCGCGCCATTGGTGCCCACGGCGGCCAATCCAGTGGGTGTGCCGGGCAAGGCTATGGTAGGAGTCACGCTCACTTCGGAGGAGCTGGCGCTGGCGCCGGAGGAATTTGTGGCTTGCACCACGTAGAAATAGGTCGTGCCGCCGATGGCCGTGCTGTCATAGTTCGTATTTGAAGCGACGTTGTTGGTCACCGTGTAAACACCCGTGCTGGTGCCGCGCAAAACTTTGTAGCCGGTGGCGCCGCTTGTGAGGGTCCAATTTAAACCGACTGCATTGACAAACGGTGTGGCGGTTAATCCGGTAGGGGCGGACGGCGGCGGCACAAAACCCACGACATCGCCGTAAGTGTCACCGACACGAATCTCATCCACCGTGATCGTCGCGCCACCCTGGACGTTCAAGCCAATGCCCGAAATGGCGCCGACATCATAGGTGCTCAGCGTCCCCGCAGCAGTAACTCCCGGTGCGGTGGCATTGGCTACCGGGTTGGTATAAACCGTCACGGTATCGTTTGCGCCCGACGTATCAAAATCAATTTTCAGCACGATCAGATAAGTGCTGGCATAGTTTCCGAGCCCCACTTGCTTGAGTGAGGTTGCTCCCACGGCGGCGGTGCCGGCGGTGGTCATGGAGCCCAGCCCCAATTGCCCTTGCGTGCCGGAGAATGGTCCCAGACCGAAACCAAACCAGAGGCACGTCGTATTGCCATTGGGAAAGAAGACGCCGTCAATGTTCCCGCCCATATTTCCGGATGCGGTGTACAAGAAGCTGATGTATTTGGTGCCGCTGGAGATCGCGCTGGAGAGGCTCACGAGTTGCCGGCTGCTGCCTGAACTTAAAGCGCTGTTGGCGACTGAGAGGGCGGGGTAAGTCAAGCCGGTGGCTATGGTGGGGCTGGCGCCGCACGTCCAGTTCCCGGTAAAACCGGTTCCGGTGGCATTAGTGCCATTGCGCAGTGTGGTGTAATTAAACGGCTCGTAAGCGTTTAAGGCAGCGTTGGCAATGCCTGTCATCGCGATCAAGGCGATACCGAGGATTAGTTTTTTCATGCGCCGGGTTTTGGTTCGTTCTGCGGGACAACCTTGCCGCGCGCTGCTGCAAAAGCTGCTGCAGGCGACGACGACAAAAGGTCGAGTTGTTGGTTGCGAATTCGGATTATGGCCAAAGCTTAACCCGGAATTGCCTGCCGCCTAGCTAGCCGAGCGGCTAGTTTTAGAAGCTATCCCTGTTTGAATTTCAGCGCCGCCTCGGTGCGCGAGTGGACGTGCAGTTTGCCGTAAATGTGCTGGAGATGCCACTTTACAGCGGCCACGGTGACGCCCAGCCGGTCGGCAATGGCCTTGTTGCCAAAGCCGTGCATCACCAGTTCCAGCACCTCCCGCTCGCGGTCGGAAAGGCTTTCCACCTGTTCAGCCACCTTCACCTGTCCGCGGAACTGGCCGATCACCTTGCGGGCGATTTCCGGCGTCATCGGCACGCCGCCGTCGTGGACTTCCTGGATGGCGGCGATGACCTTCTCCGGTTGGCCCCGTTTCAGCAGATAGCCGCAGGCCCCGGCACGGAGCGCCTGAAAAATTCGTTCCGAATCCTCATACACCGTGACGATGACAATCAGCACGGCCGGCATCAGTTCCTTGATCTTGGCGGTGCACTCCACGCCCGTTGAATCCGGCAGTTGGATGTCCATCAGCACCACGTCGGGATGGGCCTTGGGAATTTGTCTCAACGCTTCCGCCACGGTGCCGCACGTGCAGACGCAGCGAAATCCCGGCGTGCGGTTGAGCAAGGTTTCAAATCCCTCACGCACGATCTTGTTATCTTCCACCACGGCGACCTTGATCATAACAAATCTTCCGGTAGCGGTGCGCGGAAACGCACGGTGGTTCCCTTGTGCGCCTGGCTGGTGATTTCACATTGACCGCCGAGCGTTTCCAAACGCGCCTTCATATTGGCAATGCCGTCCTCGCCGGCCTGAGGCTCGCACAAAACAAATCCACATCCGTCATCTGCCACCTCCACCATCAAAAATCCGTCGCGCACGGAAACGCCGATCCGCACCTGCGTTGCTCTGGCGTGGCGGACAACGTTGGTCAGCGATTCTTTGAACGCAAAGAAAAGTTCCTGCCGAAACATGGGGTTCAGCGGGTGCTCCGGCAAATCCTCGGCCATGGCCAGGCCGCAGGATATGGAAGCGAGATCCAGCAATCGCTGCGCATAAGCACCAAAGTAACTCGCCAGCGAGGCAATGGTGTCATTGCGGGGATTCACCGCCCAGACAATTTCATCCAGCGAAGTCACCATGTGACGCGCAATTTCACTCAGAGCACCCAGATATCCCTCCTTTTCCTTGGCTGAGGTGGTTGCACTCAGGGTGAGAGTCGTGAGCATATTGACTTCCGTAAGTCCGGAACCGAGGTCGTCGTGCAAATCATGCGCCACCCGCGCACGTTCCTGTTCAATCTCACGCCGACGCTCGGCCAGCTGCCGTTTTTGGATTTGAATCTCCAGTTCGCGCGTGCGTTCCGCTATCTTGCGGCGGAGAATACCCACCCAGCCAAACGCAGCCAGCGCCACCAAGCCAAGGGCACCAGCAATCCACAAGACCCTGCCCAACGTCCACCAAGAGGGTGATCGCAGCAGCACAACATCGTTCTCCAAACGCAATTGTATGCTGAAGGATTTTGCCCGCCAGGTTTCACCTGCTTCCCAATCACCCGGGTCAATCCGGCAAACGCCGGAAACCGAGACCAGGCTGCCGTTCTGCAGATGGGCAAAGCTATCCTGCCCTTCAGGCGAGCGCAGGTAGGCGTGAAAAATAATATCGCCATCCTGCAAGATGAGATAAGGCTGCGAACCGTCCAACGCCCGGCTGAGCAACCGCGCCGTGATTTGGATCAATTGGACGTCATGCTTCCCTTTTAACACTTCATCCGTGGTCAACGTCGCGGGCGAGAGTAGCGCACCGGATGCGAGCTTCCGGTAGATGGCATCCTGCAACGTAGGGGTATATTCACCCTGTCCCACGTAACCCAGCACCTCTACGCGGTCGCCAAGTTGTAGAGGTTCACGTGACTTTGTCCTTACTTCGATGCCCTGCTCAACATCCTGCACAAATAGCGCGTGGCCCGGCTCGAAATAAATCACCGTGCCCTCCAGCTTGACCCGGTGATCGAACGAACCCTGGGGGGTAAATTGGAGCAAGCTGCCGATGGGACGGGCCTTGATGGCGAAAGGGTCCTCCGTCACCGGTTGCTCGATCACCAGGTCGTCCGGTCGCGGCACCATCAGGCGGATGGCAAACAATTGGCGCTGGCGGTTGAACTGTGTCGAGCACACGCCACGCACGCGCACCTTGCTGTCCAGCAGTGCCTCCGCCCGCTTCACGGGTAAATCGGGCGCGCAAACGGATACCCTTCCACCGCCGGTGGCAACTTCGATGAGGTAATACTTTATTGCCTCGTGAAGCTGAACCTGAACGGACCTGACGGTGCCGACAATTTCCACGAACTGGCTGTCATTCTGCCCGCTGGCCAACAGTTCGTAGGTAACCCGCTTGGGTTGAGGCAACGGAGCATTGCCCACCACTTTTATGCTTTCGGGCACTACAATCGGCGCATATTCACCCGGACTGGTAGTGCCATCGACCTCCACCAGATCGCCGGGAACCAGGCGAATGGGAAGACCTGAATCGTACAGGTAAATTCCCGAGGTTTCGTCTTGTATGAAACGCGAGTAAAAACTCGAATCATAAAACGTCACCACGCCACGCAAATGCACGCGAGTCTTCTGACTGGCTTGCTCCACCGTCAAGCTGCGCACCGCCGCTGCCGTGGTCAATTCCGGCGATGGCGATTGCGCCATTGCTGATGGAGCAACCAAGGCCACAAGCACCAAAATATGGAACAGCGTTTTTAAGCTTTGGATGATAGCAATGCGATTACTCTATGTGCTTGAAGATTGAAAGAAGATAAACACACGGTAATTTGCCAACCAGTCCCCCTCGGTCATCGCAGGACGCCAGAGCACTTTGACTGCCGCCTTCCAAGCCTTACACGGCACGGAGATAATATTAAGCGGCGCCGGAATTGTTAGGGGAGGGGGCTTGCAAGGAGCCACTCTTCACCCAACCAGTGCGTTCCAACGAACCGACACCCAAATTCCGACAACCGCTCGCAGAGGCCAATCTCAAGCCGCAATTGCCGCTTCCGCGATTTCCAGGAAGCCCTTTAGATGGAGAGCGCGTGTGGGGTGACGCAGTTTGCGCAACGCCTTGGCTTCAATCTGGCGGATGCGTTCGCGAGTGACCTGGTAATGCTTGCCCAACTCTTCCAGCGTGCGTCCGTAACCGTCCGCCAGCCCGAAGCGCATTTCCACGATCTTTCGTTCGCGTTCGTTGAGTGTGCTCAGCACCTTGCTGAGTTTTTCTTTTAAAAGACTGTTGCCGGTCATGATGGAAGGATTCTCCGCCCCTTTGTCTTCAATGAAATCGCCGAAGCAGGCGTCATCGCTGTCGCCGACCGTGGCTTGCATTGAGATCGGGTTCTGCGCCATCTTGAGAATCGCTTTAACGCGTTCGCCGGAAAGCTGCATTTCGTCGGCGATTTCATCGGGTGTGGCTTCGCGGCCAAACGCCTGGAACAATTCCTTTTGCGCCCGCATGAGCTTGCCGATGATTTCAATCATGTGCACCGGAATGCGAATTGTGCGGGCTTGATCAGCAATGGCGCGGGTAATCCCCTGGCGAATCCACCAGGTGGCATAAGTGGAAAACTTATAGCCGCGGCGATATTCAAACTTCTCCACGCCGCGCATCAGGCCAATATTGCCTTCCTGAATGAGGTCGAGGAAGGGGAGTCCTCGGTTGGTGTATTTCTTGCCGATGGAAACGACGAGCCGCAGATTGGCCTCAGCCATTTCAGTCCTGGCCTGGTTGGTCCTGGCCGCGCCCTGATTCAACTGCTGGCAGGCGTTGAGATATTCCTCACGGGGCATGCGTGCGAATTCCTCAAGCGCCGAGATCTTCTGCTTCTCAGATTTAATCGCGGCCGATTGATGGTCGGACTTCCGCTGGCGCTCCAGGTCCTGGAGCGCGCGCAAGCTCGCCTGAATCTTGTCGTGGATGTTTTGCGTCACCAACACCATTTCCTCGATGACCTTCTGCTTGTAGAAAAACTTCGGGAACATGTCCTGCAGCTTCTTGTCGAGCTTGTGGAATTCCTTTTCGAGCTTTTCCTTTGCATCTCCCTTGCCGCAGTCCTGCCACTCGGCATATTTTTCATCCAGCTTTTTGTCCAAGTCGCGCACATTTTTGACCAGCAGGCGTAACGCCTTCAAATGCCGCTCCCGGCTCTGGACCTTTTTGTCAACGATGACCCGGTCAAACCGTTCCTTGGGCGGCTCGGAAATTAATTTTTCAGCCAGCGCAATATGTTCCTTGGCGGCAAAACCAAAGCTGTAAATGATTCGCTTCTGATCGTTCTCAGCCTCTTCCATCCGTTTGCAGATGGCGACTTCCTGTTCGCGGGTGAGCAGCGGCACCTTGCCCATTTGCCGGAGATACATGCGAACGGGATCATCCAAAATGTCCAGCCGGCCCTTTTCCTTCTCCTCTTCCTCTTCCGCCTCCGGTTGTTTGACGCGATCCACTTCGGCTTCTTCCACAATCTCGATCTCGAGATTGGCCAGCTTGGTGTAAACCTGGTCGAGATCTTCCGGCGTGACGACGGTGTCGGGCAGGGCGTTGTTGATGTCGTCGTAAGTCAGGTGGCCTTGTTCCTTCGCCAGCAGCAGCAACTCCTTAATTTTTTCGGTCAGGTCCAGACCGGATTTGGTCTTGATTAAGTCGGCGTCAGGCCGGGTGCCGCCGCTCGCAGGCTGCGCGGTTTCGCCGGTCCGCTTGGCAACCGCTTTGGCTTTATTCGCCCGGGCATGGGTCGCGGTGGTGGCGGGATGAGAGACGCTGCGTCCCGCTTTGGCAGGGACGTTTTTGGTGACTGATCGTTTGACGGTCGATTTAAGCATATTCGTTTGGTTCCGCAATGCGGAGACAGGACAGCCAGCAAGTGTCTCAATGAAATGACCTCGCGTCAAACAATTGTCGAAAGTATTTCACGGCTGGCGGATCAAATGCACTGTCGAACGCCGGAAAATACGCAACACCGTCAAGAGCATTGAGCGCCAGCCCAAAATTGAAGCGGCAAGGCGCTTGGCTGCGTTACGAAGGCTTCTCTCGGAAAAACGACTTTTTAGCGAGGCAACAAAAAGGAATTCGGTTTGAACGCGGCAGTCGGTTGGCCGAACAAAAACCCCCACGAAGTGACTCGTGGGGTTGGAAGATTAAAACCGATTGGACATCAGCCGGCTCAATGACAACCGCAGCCGGAACCGCAGGAACCGCCGGAATCCATTTCGCTTTCCTCGGGCACGCGACCGAGTTCAAACGTCTTGCTGACGTATTGGGAAACGGATTGCTGGAGCTTTTGCATTTCTTCCTGGGCGTCGAGGAAGCCACGGGCGACGGGGTTGTTCAGGAAGGATTCGCGGAGCGTTTCAAATTCACTGATTTCGCCACCATCCAAAGGCTGACCCGTCTGTTGCTTCTGTTGCAACGCCTGGCCTTTGGTCATGAGGGTATCATACTGGCCGCGAGCCTTGTCATCCGCCATGAACGCATCCACACGCTGCCGCATGTCGCGCACGTCCGGCTGTTCGAGAATGGTTTGACAGAGATCCCGGGTCTTTTGGATTACGACGCTTTCTTCAGTTTGGGTTTGCATAATTTTTGGTTCCGCGCTGTCAGCCGTTGGGCTTCTGCTTTCAACGAGCCAGCACCTCACAATAACCCACAAGTCAGATATAAATCAACCCTATGTTGTCCGGGTCGCTCGTTTCCGTTAACTGGCTGGAGGCGCGAGCGCCGGTTATTTTATTCGCCGAACTGCCTGACCGGCTGTATATGAGTGTGATGAGGACAATCCTAACCATCAGCATACCGGTGCAATACCCGGCGAAGAAAATTTTATGGATCTCTATATTTTAAGGCATGCCATTGCTGAACCCACCAGGGCCAAAACAGAAAAAGCCGATAGTGAGCGCCGTCTGACGCCTGAGGGGGAAAAGAAGATGCGGCGCATTGCCAAAGCGATGAAATCCTGCGAACTGGCCTTCGATCTCATTCTTTCCAGTCCTTATGCTCGCGCGCAGCAGACAGCAGAGATTGTGGCCGATGTCTTCAAGCTGCGGAAATCATTGGCGCTTTCCGCCACATTGGCACCTAACGGGAATCCCCGGCAACTCATCGGGGAACTGCATGAAACTCATCGCAGTTGCCGGAGCGTCCTGTTGGTTGGCCACGAACCATATCTGAGCAGCCTAATCTCACTCCTGATCTCCGGCGATACGACGCTGGCCATTGATTTGAAAAAAGGTGGTCTTTGCAGCCTCACCGCAAGTGCTTTAAAATACGGGCGTTGCGCCACTCTGGAATGGCTTCTGACCCCACGCCAATTACGAGAATTGGGCTAAATTGCGCGGGGAGGTGTAGCCGTCCGAACGTGCGGTGACTGAATAAGTCTCTCGAAGCCCCGTCAAATACATCGCGTATGCTGCTCATAGCCAACGGTTGCGCTCTGGATTAACCTTCCTGAAGGAGAGTCATGCCATCCGTATTTTGCCCGAACGAAAATCCGTATTACCGCTGGTTGTGTTCTTTACCTGTAGTGAGATGCTATTGAACGTATGAAAAGTGCAATCGTTCAAATTGATGTAACCGGCAGCTCTTGGCAGGGTTGCACATATTGCGGTTTAAACAACCGGCCACACCAGCGTCAAAGCATTGACTTGATGCGGTTTTGCCCTAATTTACTCGTCGGCTAAATCTACAAACTGAGGCTACTTGCTATGTTGAAGTTCACACCCTTAAACAAGTCGTATATCGCCAGTCCGTTGTGGTTCGGTGCGCTGGTATTTGCCATTGTTGCCTTCACTTTTGGTGCCGATGCAGCCACGGCTCAGGGAGGCAAAGTGTTCATTACGGCCAGTGCGCCTGCCTTGGATGCCAAACATCTTTATGCCCTGGGGATGCTCGAAACGGGCAATAACGATGAGGAAGTCGGCGGCGCGGGAGAAATCAGCCGTTACCAAATCCATCCTGCGGTCTGGAAAAGCTATTCTGCATCCCACGATTATAATAATCCCGAAATTTCACTTCAGGTGGCCCGGTTACATTGGAATTATCTGGCCAGTTATTTCAGGGAGCGCGCCGGCCGTCAACCGACAGATTACGACATGTACGTCTTGTGGAACACCACGTTCGGCTACTACGCCAGGCGGGGATTCAGCTCCAACCGTATTTCGCCCATCGTCCAGGATCGAGCCCAGCGTTTTGTTAATCTGGTTAATCGCAAGGATTAAACCAGTTCCGGTAACCCACGCTGATCGCAATGAAATACCTCGCTGCCCTCCTGGTTGCCGCGCTGTTTTTTGCCGGCCTGCCGGCCACTGCCACTGATGCCGGAGATGAGATTCTGGGCACGTGGAACACCACTGGTAACGACAGCAAGGTGGAAATCTTTAAGGTAAAGAATAAATACGCGGCAAAAATTATCAGTCTCAAAGAGCCGAACTGGCCGGCGAATGACGAACAGGGGATGAGCGGCAAGCCAAAGAATGATCGCAATAATCCCAATCCTGAATTGCGCAACCGTCCCATTGTCGGTTTGCAAATCATGCAGGATTTTGTTCCTGCCGGTAAGAATCTCTGGGAACAGGGAAAAATTTATGATCCGGAATCAGGCAAGACCTACAAGTGCAAGATGAAGCTGATTTCCACCAACCGGCTGGAAGTCCATGGTTATGTCGGTTTTTCACTGCTTGGCCGGACGGTGACTTGGACGCGATAGCAACTCACCCGTCTTTCGGTTCCCTGCGAAAACTTCCGGTCAATAAACCCGCTTGATTCATTCGCCGTTCGGCCTCAAGCTACTTGTTTTTGCATGTTAACCATTTCAGACGTCAGTAAAACTTTCGGTGGGCGGACCTTATTCGAAGAAGTCACGCTCCAGGTAAACCGTGGTGACCGCATCGGCTTGGTCGGTCCCAATGGCGCGGGGAAGTCCACCCTCTTTGCCCTGATTCTCCAGAAGGAATCACCGGACACCGGCAACATCACCTTCCAGCGGAACACCACGGTTGGCTTTCTCCCGCAGGAGAGCGCGCCCGCCGGGGATGAAACCGTGCTGGAATTAGCCACCGCGATTACTCCGGAAGTCGAGAAACTGCAGAAGCAACTCAAAGCGTGGGAGGCGGAGCATCCCACAGAACTTGATCACCACGATCAGCATGACAATCTGCACGCCCGCTTCGACGAATTGGGTGGCTATCAACTTGAGGCCAAGGCGAAGCAAATCCTCTCCGGGCTGAGTTTTCGTGAATCGGATTTTAACCGTCCCGCCCGCGAGATGAGCGGTGGCTGGGTGATGCGGGCCCATCTGGCGCGCCTGCTGGTGCAGGAACCGGATTTGTTGATGCTGGACGAACCGACGAACCATCTGGATTTGGAAGCGTTGCTCTGGTTTCAAGAATATCTCAAGGAATATGCCGGCGCGATCCTGATGATTTCCCACGACCGCGAGTTTTTGAATCAACTCGTCGGCAGCATTGTGGAGATTCGCCAATCGCACATCTTTCGGTACCGCGGGAATTATGAGGATTATCTCACGCAACGCGCGGCGGCGGAGGAGCAATTGCTGGCGGCTTACAAAAACCAGCAGCGGGAAATCGCACACTTGATGGATTTCGTGAACCGTTTCCGCGCCAAGAACACCAAGGCCGCACAAGCGCAGAGCAAGTTGAAGCAAATTGAGCGGATGGAAAAGATCGAACCGCCGGCCAGCGAAGACAAAAAGATCAATTTCAGTTTTCCCCAGCCGCAACGGAGCGGATTAAAAGTCATCACCTTGGAGGGTATTCATCATTCGTATGGTCCTAACGTGGTGTACAGCGGCATTGATTATCAGGCGGAGCGGGACCAGCGCACTGTGCTCGTCGGCCCCAACGGCGCGGGCAAATCCACACTGTTGAAAATTCTGGCAGGGGTTCTACCCGTGCAAGCCGGCACGCGTGAACTGGGGCATAACGTCAAGGCGGGCTATTACTCGCAATACCGCGTTGAAATGTTGGAGCCGCAAAATACGGTGCTGGACGAGGCCATGAACACCCCGCAACGTGTCACCGAGCAATTCATCCGTACCGTGCTCGGCTGCTTTCTGTTCCGTGGCGACGACGTCTTCAAACGGGTGAGCGTCCTGAGCGGTGGTGAAAAGAGCCGTCTGGCGCTTGTGAAGCTGCTGTTGGATCCGCCCAATCTGCTGTTGATGGACGAGCCCACCACCCACTTGGACATGCCGAGCATCGACGCGCTGGTCGGTGCGTTAAAGCAGTTTGCCGGTACGCTGATCTTCATCAGCCATGACGTTTATTTCATCCGCGCGCTGGCCAATGATGTGGTGCACGTCAACGCTGGCAAACTCACCCGCTACGCGGGCGATTATCAGTATTACCTTGATAAAACCTCCGCCACCTCCGCGCGCGCCGCATTGACGGCCGGGGCGAAGCCGGAGTTGGCGCGGGCCAAACCGGTTGAGAAGATCGCCAATGTAAAAACCAAGGAACAAAAGCGGCAGGAAGCGGAGCAGCGGCAGTTGCGGTCCAAGGCGCGGAATGAGCAAAAGCAACTGGTGACTTCGTTTGAAAAGGAGATCAGCAGTTTGGAACAAAAACAGACCGAGCTCACGGCGGAACTGGAGAAGCCGGAGACTTATCAGAAGCCGGGCCGCGCCATGGAAATCAATCGCGAGCTCATTTATGTGCAGGAACGGCTCGCCGAAATCGGTCCCGAGTGGGAGGCGGCCGCCGGAAAGCTGGCGGATTTGGACCGGGCTGCAACTGAATCGTAACGTAAAATTCTTTGCTTCGTTTGAAACAAAGAGGCAGGATTTCGACCCTTAGTTTATGCGTATTGGATTGATACTGTTTGTATTGTTGGCGGCTGCTGGTTTTTCACCATCCACATTTGCCGCCGGAAAAAACCGGCATGTGGTTGTTATGGTCTGGGACGGGATGCGACCTGATTTCGTTACCGAAGAGAACACCCCGACTTTATATCGCCTGGCCCAGGAAGGCGTCACATTTCAGAACCATCATCCCGTTTATATCAGTTCAACCGAGGTGAATGGGACGGCCATCTCGACCGGCGCCTACCCCGCTCACGATGGCATCCTGGCCAACAAGGAATATCGTCCCGAAATCGATCCGTTAAAATTTATTCACACGGAGGATATGGCGGCAGCGCGCGCCGGGGACGCAACAAGTCATGGTCACTACGTGCGTCTGCCGACACTCGCGGAAATTATTCGCCGGGCTGGCGGCAAGGCAGTGGTGGCTGGCGCAAAGCCAGTGGCACTGTTGGCGGATCGCGCCGACCGGACCGATGCCAGTGCCGGAATCAATTTGTTTGCGGGTCAGACGCTCCCATCCACTATTCTGGAAACGTTGAAGAACAAATTCGGCGAATTTCCCATATTAACCGGAACCAATAATCCCACCCGCAATGATTGGACCACGCAAGCTTTGATCGACACGCTCTGGAAGGATGGAGTTCCTGAATTCTCCTTTCTTTGGATGAACGAACCCGATCTCTCACAACACATGACCGGGCCGGGATCGGAACGTTCTCTGGCCGCAATCCGAAATGCAGACGACAACCTCGACCGGGTTTTAAAGGCGTTGGCGGCGAAAGGGGTGCGGGACACAACCGATGTTCTCGTGGTTTCCGATCATGGATTTTCCACCGTGTCCAGCTCGGTTGATCTGGTGGATTCCTTGCTACAAGCAGGTATCCATGCGACCCGCCAATTTAAAGCCACGCCCGCGTCCGGCGAAGTCCTGGTGATCAGCAATGCCGGATCCGTGCTGATTTATGTCATTGGCCATGATCCAAAAATGACCCAGCAGGTGGTGGACTTTCTGCAAGGCTGGAGCCATACCGGCGTCATCTTTACCCGCCAGCAAATGCCAGGCACTTTTTCGCTGAACCAGATTCATGTGGACGCTGCCACGGCGCCGGATGTGCTGGTTTCCATGCGTTGGACGGCGGACAAGAACGATGTCGGCGTGCCCGGAATGCTGACTTCCGATGGATCTGATTATGGTCCGGGGCAGGGGATGCATGTCAGCCTCAGTCATTTTGACATGCACAACACACTCATCGCGGCCGGTCCCGATTTCCGTTCGGGGGTATTTGACGCGCTGCCGACCGGCAATGTGGATGTGGCGCCGACGGTTCTCTGGATTCTCGGCATTCAACCACCCGAGAAGATGGATGGCCGCGTTCTGACGGAAGCACTGACGGTGAAAGGGCCGAAGATTAACATATTCGAGCCGGGCCATATTGAAACGGAACGCGAGCAGAAAAAGTCTGTCTGGCATCAATACCTCAACTTCACCGAGGTCAATGGCGTGGTTTATTACGACGAAGGCAACGGGTACCAGACGCCGAAATAAACGCCTGCCCGTTCAGCGCGTTGCGGGTTTGACTTGCGAAGCATCGAGTTTCCAGAAGCCGACGAGCGTCTCCCACCAGCCGGGCTCGCCGGGCAGGGAACCGTGCATGCCATGCGGCACCATCCAAACTTTCTTCGGACCCGCATAGGCATCAAAAAGTTCGCGGCCGAAATGGTTGGGAATGACCTGATCCAGTTCTGCCAGGACAACAGCAACCGGACCGTGATAATTCTGGAGATAACTGGCCGAGGTAAATTTGTCCTTGAGCAACCATCGCACGGGAAAGATGGGCATATGCTGCTGCGCCACATCGGTCATATTATGAAATGGCGCCACGAGGAGCACGGCGGCAATTGTCTGAGGATGCGTTCCAGCGAGATAAGCAGCCACGCCAGTGCCCAGCGACTCACCGATAAGATAGACCGGGCCATCTTTCTCCAACAGTGTCATGGCCTCATTCGCAGCGGCAAATAAACTGTCCTGACTCGGCGATCCGGACCGCGCCCCAAACCCCGGATATTCCAGGAGATAAATGTCACAGGCTTCAACACCACCAAGTCCTTCCGCATAATAAGTGCGGTCGATGGCGGACCCGGCATTGCCGTGGACGAGCAGAATGCGATCATGCGGACCGCTTATTTTAGAGAGTTGCTTCCAACCGATGTACTGGCCGGAGGCATTTTGCCAGGGTTGGAATCCCTGAGCTTCAGCGACCTTGGTCAAGGCTTCGAAAGACTCGTTGCCCGGATGATAAAGCATCCGACGCTGGGCAAGGAACACGATTAGAATCAGACCCAGGTATGCGAGCACCAGGATTCGCGCCACGCGAACGGCCAGCCGAATCCATTTGGGACGTGACATCGAGAGAAATTATTTGGCGCCGGCTGGTAGCTGGTCCGAAATGTATTTCTCCAGTTTGACGGTGTCGGCGGCAAAAACGCGGATGCCTTCGGCGGTTTTCTCGGTGGCCATGGCATCCTCGTTGAGCAGGTAACGGAATTTCTTCTCGTCCAACTCCAACCGCGGGATGTTGCTGGCTTTCGCCATCTCGGGACTCAGCTTGCGCTCCACGGGTTGCTGGCTCTTCTTTAATTCCGCGAGCAGATTCGGGCTGATGGTTAGCAGGTCGCAACCGGCCAATTCCAGGATTTCGCCGACATTGCGGAAGCTGGCGCCCATGACTTCCGTGGGGTGACCATACTTTTTGTAGTACGCGTAAATTTCCCGCACGGAGAGCACGCCCGGATCTTCAGCGGGAGCGTAATCCTTGCCGGTTTTGGCTTTGTACCAATCCAGAATGCGTCCCACAAAGGGAGAGATGAGTCTGGCGTTGGCTTCGGCGCAGGCAACGGCCTGGGCGAGAGAGAAGAGCAGGGTCATATTGCAGTTGATCCCTTCCTTCTGCAATATTTCCGCCGCGCGAGTGCCTTCCCAAGTCGAGGCAATCTTGATTAGAATCCGCTCCTTGGCAATTCCACGCTTCGCGTACAGCGAAATAAAACGACGCCCTTTATTAATTAGGCCTTCCGTATCGAAGGAGAGATTCGCGTCGGTTTCCGTCGAAACGCGTCCGGGCACAATCTTCAAAATCTCAGAACCGAAAGCGACCAACAAATCATCCACAATCAAGTTGAGCAGGGCTTTTCCCGTCGCGCTGGACTTCACATTGTCCGCAATCGCCTTTTCGAGCAGCGGCTTGTATTCCGGCATCTGAGCCGCCTTCAAGATGAGCGAGGGATTCGTGGTGGCATCCTGCGGGGCAAATTCCTTCAGGGTGGCGAAGTCACCGGTATCGGCGACGACCCGGGTGAATTGCTTGAGTTGATCCAGTTGGCTGGGTGTGGCGCTGGTCGCGGATTTATCGACTTGGGCGGTCGGACTCATATTTAAATTTAAATTGGGTTAAACTGACTTCCATAGGCAAGATGTCCCAAAACAGGAGGCAAAGCAATCCTCCTTTTGCGGCGATTCAGCGGGCAGGCGAAGAACGAGCCTTAGCCGCCGCCGTTTTTTGGCGCGGGCTCGGTTGGCGGTTGGGGAATGCCTTCCAAGAAGTAGTATGGCGCCATGTGTGGCCGGGCTTTTGACGGTTTTTTGCCTTCTTTCGGCCAAGTGTATTGGCAATTCTGGCAATAAAACTCCTTTTCCACCAAACCAAGTCCCGCGAGGAGGCCAATCAAATTGGGCAGAATGAATTTTCGCGTGAATTGCGGATATTCCACCCGCGAGGAGCCGCATTCCGGACAACGAATCGCGTCCCGGAGAATGCCCTCGCGCTGATCAAGTTCTTGTAATAGGCGCAGGGCATTTTCGAAGTCGCTGGCATGAACTTTTAATCTGACTCCGGCAATAGGCCGGGCCACAAACCAGAGCCGTTCCATGGTGGATTCATCGTGGATCTCAGCCGGGATATGGAATTCCTCCAGCCGCTGCTTCAATGGCTGCGCTTTCGCGGCTTCATTGAAAGTAGCTATGGTTATGGCCTTCATAAACAAAAGCTAAGCTGCCCGGTTGAAAAATCAAACCGGACGAACGGAGGCGAAGAGTGCGTTACAAAAAAATTCCCTGTCGCCGCTGAATCGAGGAATCCCTGCGCCCTATTGTGTGGGACTCAAGGTGGGTGGAATTTTTATCGGAGTACCGTTCCGAATTTGGGTCGGGTCCAGGTTGGGATTGGCGGCGCGCAATGCGGGAACGGAAACGCCGTAGCGCTCGGCAATGGCGGTGATGGTTTCACCGGGAGAAAAGGTGTGAACCTGGCTGGGAACGACACCGGCAGGCAGCGGCGGTGTTGTGGGTGTGGGCGGGGCCACACCCAGCAGTTGGTCGCTGGCCGCCTTCTGCTGGTCTTGCACAGCTTTGAGTTGTTCGGCTTTTTGTTCCGGTGTCAGGGTCGCATCATTGCGGATGCGATCCAGCTCCTGGACGGTGGCCTGGTTGACGGCGTACAAATTCGCCACCGCCTCTGGTGAAGCGCCAGCCTGTTGCGCCGCTGCCACGGCAGTTCGATAAGCAGCATCATGGGCCAGGCGGTACTGCTCGTAGCGTGCCGGCCCCAGCGCATTTTTGATGGCTTCCTCGCGTTGCTTATCCAGCAACGCGCGTTGCAGCGCACTGGCGGCGGCATCCATGCCGGCATATTGTTGGACCTGCAGATCGAGGGCATCCGTCACACGGAAAATTTTCCGAAATTCATCCGGTGTGATATCGAACCCGCGGAAGGCGGTGCGCAAATTGGCGGCGCTTTGGGAATAACGCAACACGAATTCCTCGAGTTGCGCTGGGGTGAGCACCTGTGCCAGCTCATTGCGCGTTTGCTGCCGGATCCGGGCCAACTCTGCGGCGTCAACGGGTTTGCCGGCAACTCTTTGGGCTTCGACGTAAGCTGCTGTGCGCTGCTGTGAACGATCGCTGATCGCCTGCACGGCCTGTTTAACCTCGACAGAAAGTTCGCCCAACACGGGCCCGTTCAACGCAATGGCAACCCGGACCGGGGCATTGGCATCAGCCAGGTCCCAACCCGGCCCGAGCAGTGTGGTCAGCAATCCGCGACGCTCCTGTTCGAGCGAACGCAGCTTGGCATTGGCCGCCCGAGCTAGGTTTGCATCCGGCTCCGAACGCCACCATTGCTGGTCCGCTGTCGGGATGTCCGTCAAACGCTTCCTGGCATAAAGCTGATCGACATCGGCAACGATGATGTCGCGGACGGTTTGTTCAGGGCAACCAATGTCCCGCAGGTTGGCAATGTAAGTGGGATAATCCACGGACTCCACTTCCTGCCAGCTAAAGAATTGTTTACGCAGAATCACGCGAGTTTTGCCCGTGCTGGACGCGTTTGGCGCAGCATCGGCGGGTGCAGGAACCGCATCGGGCGCGGGATGATGTCGGGGAAACAACAACACGGTTGCCAGGGCGACATTTAATCCCACCGAAACAATCAGAATTATACGCTGGCGCATAAGGGTTCTTTACTTGGAAAGCAGCGGTTCGGCAAACTGAAACTTGCTCCGATTGCCGAAATGTTCGGCCTCAAAGTCGGGGTTTTTATTCAATTCCAGGACCAGTCAGATTTCGAAGGTCAGAATTATATTGACCGCGGGACGGTGAAACCATTTCGTAGTAGTTTGCGGCCGGACCAAACGGCCCGGGTGAGCCGCTCTTCCCGATTGGATGAACGGATGGATACTCGGCCCCACGGCTGTTCACGTTAAATTTGCCAGATGAAACAAAAAGCTTACGCCCGTGCGGGTGTGGATATCGACTTAGGCAATCGCGTTAAAGCCACGCTCCCTCAACTGCTCGCCTCCACGCATCGTCCCGAAGTGCTCGGGAAGGTGGGCGGCTTCGGCGGCCTCTTTGCACTCGATGTGAAGAAATACCGGCAACCCGTTCTGGTCTCCAGCGCCGATGGCGTGGGCACCAAATTGAAGCTGGCCTTTGCCATGGACAAACACGACACCATTGGCGAGGACCTGGTCAATCATTGCGTGGATGACATTGCCGTCCTCGGCGCGGAACCGCTTTTTTTCCTGGATTACATTGGCACTGGCAAACTTAAACCGCACGTTTTCACGCAGCTCATCACGGGATTTGCCCGCGGCTGCGCAAAGAATAATTGCGCGCTCATTGGCGGCGAGACAGCGCAGATGCCGGGCTTTTACCAGCCTGGTGAATACGACGTCAGCGGCACCATTGTCGGCGTGGTTGAAAAATCCAAAATGCTCGACGGCAAAACCATCAAGCCAGGCGATGCGGTGATCGGGCTGGCTTCGAGCGGGTTGCATACGAACGGCTATTCACTGGCACGCAAGATTTTCTTCGAGCGCATGAAACTTAAGCCGAAGAGCCGCGTGGCGGAACTCGCCGGCAGCATCGGGGACGAATTGCTCAAGGTGCATGTCAGTTATGGCCCGTTGGTGCAGCGATTGCTGAAGAAATTTAATGCCAAGGGCGCGGCACGAACCATTAAAGGGTTGGCGCACATAACCGGCGGCGGTTTCGTGGACAACATACCGCGCGTGTTGCCGAAGAATTGCGACGTCATCATCCGCAAAGGTTCATGGGACATGCTGCCCATCTTCCGGATCATCGAGGCCAAAGGCGGGGTGCCGGAGGAGGAACTTTACCAGGTTTTTAACATGGGCATTGGCATGACAATCATTCTCGCAGCGGACAAAGCGGAAGCGGTGCTAAAGTCCATTAAGGCCGCGCAGCAAAAGGCATGGTTGATTGGTGAGGTGGTTAAGGGCAGGGGCGAAGCGAGAGTAGTCTAATTGAATGAAGCTTTTGGTCATCGGCTCCGGAGGACGTGAGCACGCGCTGGTCTGGAAACTGGCGCAGTCACCGCATGTCAAACAGATGTGGTGCGCGCCGGGCAACGCCGGAATTGCCCAGGAACATCTGACTTCGAATCAGCCGGTCGAATGCGTCAACCTCAGCGCCGAAGACCTGCCCAAACTGCTTTCCTTTGCGCAGGAGAAGAAACCCGACCTGGTCGTGGTCGGGCCGGATAATCCGCTGGCGCTCGGCATTGTTGATTTGTTCCAACAGCATGGCTTGCGTATTTGGGGACCGAACCAAAAGGCGGCCCAGTTTGAATCATCCAAGGTTTTTTCCCAGAATTTCATGGAGAAATATGGGATTCCGACGGCTCAAGCCGGAACGTTTTCGGATGAACATTCAGCCAAGGCGTTCGCGACTTTGTTAGGGGGACGCTGCGCTGTGAAGGCGGATGGGTTGGCCTTGGGCAAAGGAGTGTTGATATGCAAAAGCGTGGCGGAGGCGAATCAGGCCATTGACGAGATTTTGGTGAGCAAGGCTTTTGGCGTTGCCGGGGCGAAAATTGTCATTCAGGAGCTGCTGGAAGGAATGGAAATTTCTCTGCACGCGTTGTGTGATGGGAAAACAGCAAAATTGTTTCCCACCGCCCAGGATCATAAAAGGGCATTGGATGGAGATAGGGGCTTGAACACCGGCGGCATGGGAACTTACTCGCCAGCGCCATTCCTGAATGACGCACAACTTGCCGACGTTGGCCGCCAAATCCTAAACCCGTGGCTCAAAGGCTGTGCCGCCGAAGGACTGGATTTTCGCGGTATTATTTATCCGGGCGTGATGTTGACGAAGGAAGGGCCAAAGGTCATCGAATTCAACGCCCGATTTGGCGATCCGGAAGCACAGGTATATCTTACCCGGTTGGAAAACGATTTAGTGGAACTATTGGATGCCAGCGTCAACGGCACCCTCGACAAAATGGAATTGCGGTGGAGCCCAATGACTTCGGTCTGCGTGGTCATGGCTTCGGCGGGTTATCCGGGCGCTTATGCCAAGGGAAAACCCATCGCGGGCTTGACCGAGGCGGGCCAATTGCCGCATACAAAGGTGTTCCATGCCGGGACGACGGGCAGTGGGAAGACCATCCTCACGAACGGTGGCCGTGTGGTGGGTGTGACGGCTTGGGCGGCAGACCTGCCCCGCGCACGGGCGGCAGCTTACACGGCAGTTGAGAAAATACAATTCGACGGCGCGCAATTTCGACACGATATTGCCGCCAAAGCACTGGGGTAAAAGGAGTTTACCCGCTGGCCGAAAAATAATTTATGAAGTTTTTACGACAATTAATATTAAGCGCTGGAGTCATCTCACTGCTGGCGCATCCGCTTGAAACGAAGGCCGACGCCACCAACACGCCGCCTGATTTCAAGGAAGTGTATGATTTAATCCGCACCCATCTCGCCGGTGCAAGCCCGGGTGATCTGGATCGCGCCGCCGTGCAGGGCTTGGTGTCTCAACTCCATTCCAAGGTTTCGCTTGTCTCGGGTCCCTCCGGAACCAATACCCCAGCGGATGCGCCATTATTGGCAAAACCGGCGCTGTATGATGGTCCCATTGGGTATCTGCGCATCCAGCAAGTGGGGGATGGCTTGGCCGATCAGATAACCTCCGCCTACAAGGAATTGAACCGCGGCACCAATCAACTCAAGGGACTGGTTCTAGATTTACGCTTTGCCGACGGCCATGATTATGCCACCGCCGCATCTGTGGCAGATTTGTTCCTGGCCAAGGAGGCGCCGCTGCTGGATTGGGGCAATGGTGTTGTCCGGTCCAAAGCCAAATCCGGCGCCATCACGATTCCTGTGGCCGTGCTGGTGAACCAGCAGACCTCGGCTGCCGCCGAAGCGCTCGCTGCGGTTTTACGCCAGACGGACAGGGGATTGATCTTGGGCAGCAATACGGCAGGCGAAGCAAACATCGACCAGGAATTCCCCTTAAAAAATGGCCAACATCTGCGTATCGCCACCGCCACAATCAAGTTGGGTGATGGCGAAACCCTCTCCGCCAATGGAGTCACGCCCGACATTCAAGTGAGCGTCAATCCTGAAGATGAAAAAGCCTACTTTGCCGATCCTTTCAAGGAAATCAGCAAGCCCTCGAATCTGCTGGCAAGCTTGAGCGGTTCGTTGAGCGGCTCGTCAACCAATGGGACCAGCGTCTCCAACCGCCCGCCTCGCACACGCATCAGCGAGGCAGACTTGATTCGTGAGCGCAAGGCGGACCCAGGCAAGGAAATTGGCTATGAACCGCCGTCGTCGCGGTCAGCGTCGGAAGCGGAAACCGACAAACCTATCATCCGGGACCCTGTGCTCGGCCGTGCGTTGGACTTGATCAAGGGACTTTCAGTCCTTGGGTCGTCCCACCCGTCCTGATTTCGCGGTTGACGATTTCTCTCACTCGCCGCAAGTTGACATTGTTAATCAGTAATGAAAACCATCCTTTTTGTTTGCACGGGAAATGTTTGCCGCAGCCCCATGGCTGAGGGCATTTTTCGCCATATCATGAAAGGGCGGCGGGATTTCCAGGTCATGTCCGCGGGCATTGGCGCCATGCAGGGCCAACCGCCCAGTCCTTACGCGGTCCAGGCTGTCCGGGAACTGGGCATCGATATTTCCAAACAACGCAGCCGCATGCTCACTGCGGAGCTGGTTCAGGAGGCCGATTTTATCTTCGGCATGACCCACAGCCATGTGGACACCGTTTTCCTGCTCTATCCGCAGGCGGCGGAGAAAACTTTTCTGCTGCGTGAATTTGACGATACGCTCGATATATTCGAGAAAGACATCAGTGATCCCATTGGCGGTTCACTCGAAGTTTATCTGAATTGCCGGGACCAAATTGAACAGGGGATTGCTTCGCTGCTGAGATTTATCGATCAGGGAGAGGCAATTGCCGCACCAGATCAAATCGCAGGACCGACTGTCACCTTTGCGTTGGGAGCCGATCATGGCGGTTTTGAGCTGAAAGAGATTTTGAAGAAGTATCTCACCAGCGAAGGCATCAGTCTCCTGGATGTGGGGACGCATTCCAATCTTTCGACTGATTACCCGGACTATGCCCAGGCCGTGGCGGAAAATATCGTTGGCCATCGCGCCGAGATCGGTTTGCTGGTTTGCACGACCGGCGTTGGCATGTGCATGGCTGCGAACAAAGTGCCCGGCATCCGGGCGGCGCAGGTTTTTGACGAGCCGATGGCGCTGCTCGCCCGACAGCACAACAATGCCAATATTCTTTGTTTGGGGGCCAAAATCACCCCACCCGACCTCGCTAAAAAAATCGTGGACGCCTTCCTCAGCGCGCATTTCGAAGGCGGCCGTCATGAACGCCGCGTAAATAAAATGGAAAACATTGCTTCAGACCCAGAACTGCAACTCAAAGCCGTCGATCCCGAAATTGCCCTGGCCATCGCCCACGAACGGCAGCGCCAGCAGCAGAACATCGAATTGATCGCCAGTGAAAACTTTACCAGCCCCGCCGTCATGGAGGCGCAGGGGTCGGTGCTCACCAACAAATACGCCGAGGGCTATCCCAAGAAGCGTTGGTACGGTGGTTGCGAAAACGTGGATACGGTGGAGCAACTCGCCATTGCGCGCGCGCGAAAGCTGTTCGGAGCCGAGCATGCCAATGTACAGCCGCATTCCGGCAGCGGCGCCAACATGGCGGTCTATTTTGCCTTTCTAAAGCCGGGCGACAAAATGCTGACGATGGACCTCACGCATGGCGGCCACCTGACCCATGGCAACAAGGCCAATTTTTCCGGCAAATTTTTCGAAATCGTTCATTACGGCGTCCGCAAGGATGACGAACGGATTGATTACGACCTGCTCGCGAAGCTGGCGCGGGAGCACCGGCCCAAGATGATTACGGTCGGCGCGAGCGCCTATCCACGGATCATTGATTTTGCGCGACTCGGAGAGATTGCCCGTGAAGTCGGCGCGCTGATGCTGGCGGATATTGCCCATATCGCGGGTCTCGTGGCGACCGGGCTGCATCCCAGTCCCATCGGGCATGCTGATTTTGTGACCACCACCACGCATAAAACCTTGCGCGGTCCGCGTGGCGGGTTGATCCTGTGCAAGGAACAATATGCCAAGGAAATTGATTCCCAGACATTCCCCGGGATTCAGGGCGGGCCACTCATGCATGTGATTGCAGCCAAGGCAGTTTGCTTTCAGGAAGCTTTGCAGCCAAGCTTTAAGACGTATCAGGAACAAATCATCAAGAACGCCCGCGCTCTGGCCGAGGGGATGAAGCGCAATAGCTACCGGCTCGTCAGTGGCGGAACCGATAACCATTTAATGCTCGTCGATGTCGGCGCGCGCGGCCTTACCGGCAAGGACTGCCAGTTGGCCCTCGATGAAGCCGGCATTACCGTCAACAAGAACACCATTCCGTTTGAGACGCGTTCCCCCTTCCAAGCCAGCGGTATCCGGCTGGGAACGCCGGCGGTGACCACCCGCGGGATGAAGGAGCAGGAGATGGCGGCCATTGCGGACATGATCAGTGAAGTGCTGATGGATATTAAGAACCTTGACACTCTCGCCGAGGTGCGCCATCGTGTTCATGAATTAACTGCAAGATTTCCCTTGCCGTATTGAGTAAAGTAAAGAATCCTTAAGTTGTAATCCCCGGTTGGTAAAACCGCTCCGATTTGAATTGTTTATAATCCGGCTCGTCCAACCCGCTGTCGCGCTAGTTTAGCTAACGGATGTTTATCTCCTGCCGCGACGAAAAAATTAACGCTATCTATTTATATGCCTCCCAAAGTCAGCGCCAAAAAGGCCGCCAAACCTAAACGACCCAAGCTAAACTCCAAGTTGCCCCAGGATGCCGGCATGCCCGTCTCCAACGGCAACGGTGAAACCGACAATTCCATTGCGCCTTCTGATCCGATGGAATTGCGTCCCCCCACGCGTCCGGTTGAAGCGCGTCCGGAGGATGAAAAGAACGAAGAGCTCCCGGCCGCCAGCCGTGATGTCATCGCGGCCTCAATGAACATTGCCAAGTTGCAGGCCATGTCGATGACCGACCTGAACAACATGGCGAAGGAACTGGGCGTGGAAAACTTCGGCACCATGCGCAAGCACGAGGTCATTTTCCACATTCTGCAAAAGAACGCCGAACGCAGTGGCGTGCTCTTTTCCGAAGGGGTGTTGGAAGTGCTTTCCGAAGGCTTCGGCTTCCTCCGTTCGCAAAGCTTTAATTATCTGCCGTGCCCGGAGGACATCTATGTCTCTCCTTCCCAGATCCGGCGGTTTGATCTGCAAACCGGCAACCTGGTCGCTGGCCAAATTCGCCCGCCCAAGGACAAGGAACGTTTCTTCGCCCTGCTCAAGGTGGAAGCAGTGGACACCGAAGATCCGGACAAGGCCAAGGACAAAACCCATTTTGACAATCTCACGCCGCTTTTCCCGAACCGGCGGTTTCTGCTGGAGACCGCCTCGGACGAGCTTTCGACCCGCGTGCTCGACCTGGTTTGCCCGATTGGCAAGGGAACCCGCGGTTTGATTGTGGCGCCGCCGCGCACCGGCAAAACGGTGTTGATGCAAAAGCTGGCCAACGCAATTCTCAAGAACAATCCGGAAGCCTATCTGTTCATCCTGCTCATCGACGAGCGGCCGGAAGAAGTCACCGACATGGAGCGTAGTTGCAAACCAGCGGAAGTGATTAGTTCAACCTTCGACGAACCACCCGAACGGCATGTGCAAGTGGCGGAAATGGTCATCGAGAAGGCCAAGCGCATGGTTGAGCACAAGCGGGATGTGGTCATCCTGCTCGATTCCATCACCCGACTGGCCCGCGCCTACAACACGGTGCAGCCGCATTCGGGCAAGATTCTCTCCGGCGGTGTGGATGCCAACGCGTTGCACAAACCGAAGCGGTTTTTCGGCGCGGCGCGTAACATCGAAGAAGGCGGCTCACTGACCATTATTGCCACGGCGTTGGTCGATACGGGTTCGCGCATGGATGAAGTTATTTTTGAAGAATTCAAGGGCACGGGCAACATGGAAGTGCATTTAGACCGCCATTTGGTGGACCGGCGCATATTCCCTTCGATCAATATCGAGCTGTCCGGCACCCGCAAAGAAGAATTGCTCTATCATCCGGACGAGTACAACAAGGTGGTGGTGCTGCGTCGCGCGCTGACCGGTGTGCCACCGGTTGAGGCCATGGAATTGATGCTCAATAAGCTCAAGAAGACGGGCAGCAATATCGAGTTCCTGCTAGGTATGGCTGTCAGCTAGGCAGTGTGATGGTGCTTTTGACATGGCGCATCCGGAATAAAACCCGGATTCGCCATGTCACTTTTGGAGAGTGCTCATTTTCCTGAACAAGATTTGCTGTATAAATGTCAAAATAGGCCAACAACAACGGCTTGTGGCATCCGTTGGGATGAAGTAGATAGATAAAGTGAATTTTCTAAGGTGCGTTCCTAAAATCACATTGCCAAGGCGATGGGGATTCTTTTTTCTGCTCGGATTGGCTCTGGCAGGTTGTCGGCGGGAGGAAATTCGCGTTTACGTTGCCCCCAAGGATACTGCACCGACTCAAATGGCTGATGCGTCGGAAGTGAAAAGCAAGCCACGCCCGCAACTGGGTTGGAAGTTGCCGTCAGGCTGGAAGGAAGCCGCCGCTAACGATATCAGCCTAGCCAACTTCATTGTGCCCGGTTCGGAAGGCAGGGAAGCCCAGTTGAGCATCACGCAATTGGCCAACTTGTCGGGCAGAGATGCGATGATAGTCAACATGTGGCGCGCGCAGGCGGGGTTAGGAGAGTTAAGCGACGAGGAGGCACTCAAACAATTTCAACCTGTCCAAATCGGGACGGAGCAGGGAAATCTTTTCGAGGTATCAGGAAAAGCGAAGAGTGGAATATCAATGCGAATCCTGACTGCTTTTGTGCATCACCCCGATGGAAGTTGGTTCTACCGGCTCTCCGGTGATTCCGCACTCGTGGCGGAGCAGAAACCAATCTTCATTGAATTTTTGAAGTCCATCCAAATCAAGGAGGCCGCGCCTGGACAGCCGGAGGCAGCCGTGGCCAGCGAATTTAACTGGTCGGTTCCCGCTCAATGGAAGACAGTGGCTCCGGGACAAATGCAGGTCGCGCGGTTCGCCGTGCCGAACCAAGGCAGCGCGAAGGCGGAGGTTTTCGTGAGTGTTTTTCCATCGGATACCGGCGGGACACTGGCGAATGTGAACCGCTGGCGGAAGCAAATCGGTTTGGGACCGGTGGAGGAAAAGGATTTGGCGTCCCTGGTTGCACCGCTTGACCCGGCCAATCCAGAAGCCATCTTGGTGGACATGGCTAATAATGGCAAAAGACTGGTTGGGGCCGTTGTGGCGCGCGATGGCAGGTATTGGTTCTATAAATTGATCGGCGATGACACGGCAGTAACCCCGGAAAAGGCGTCGCTCATTGCCTTTGCCAAATCCAAACCCTGACATGCTCGACCGCATCATTAAATTTTTTACTTCGCTCCGGCTGACGGTGGTCTGCCTTGGCTTCGCGGTGTTGCTAGTGTTCTTTGGCACCCTGGCTCAGGTCAATGAAGGACTTTACCTGGCGCAGGCACGCTGGTTCCGCAGTCTGATTGTTTGGTGGGGACCGGAGGGAGCAAGCTGGCACATCCCCATTTTCCCGGGCGGTTACCTGATTGGTGGTGTCTTGCTGTTGAATCTGATTGCCGCCCATATCAAGCGTTTTCAACTCACCTGGAAAAAACTAGGCATTCACATAACGCATACGGGTATTATTTTATTGCTGGTAGGCCAATTAGCGACGGACCTGCTTTCACACGAAACCCAGATTCATTTCTCGGAGGGGGAAACCAAGAAGTATGCGGAAAGTTCCCGCGGCAATGAACTGGTATTCATGACCGATGCTGCGACTCCCGGCCAGGATGAAGTTGTTTCCATTCCTGAATCACTCCTGCAAAGAGGCGACGAGATAAGACAGGAGAAGCTGCCTTTCGTGGTACGAGTCAAAGAATATTATCTCAATGCCGAGCTTCGCCAACGCGGCCCCGTGGTGGATACGGGTGCTCCTCCGGCCACACAAGGCATCGGACTTCAGGCAGTCGTTACTCCGGTTCCTGAAACCAGGGACCCGGAGAAGCGCAACCTGCCCTCCGCCGTCATCGAATTAGTTGGCCCGCAAGGCTCGCTGGGCACTTGGCTCGTGTCCACGGTGTTATCAGAACCACAGGAGTTCACGCTCGGCGACAAAACCTGGCGCGTGGTGCTGCGTTGGGAGCGGCAATACCTGCCTTATACGGTGCAGTTGCTCAAGACCACACATGATGTTTACGCCGGCACCGATATTCCCAAAAACTTCCAGAGCCGCATTCGTATTGAAAATCCCGGTAAACGGGAAAATCGCGAAGTGGATATCTACATGAATAGTCCGCTCCGTTATGAAGGATTGACTTTTTACCAATATCAGATGGGACGGGATGAAGTGGATGCCAACCGCGGTTCCAGCACCTTGCAAGTGGTGAGAAATCCGAGTTGGCTGACTCCCTATGTGGGTTGTCTCATGGTGGGTGGGGGAATGATGGTACAATTTCTGATGCATCTGGTTGGATTTGTTTCAAAACGGAGGACTGCATGAAAAAGTGGCTGCCATGGATCATTGTTGCGATATTTGCCTTTTGGGTGGCGGGATCCCTGCGGGTGCCGCCCGATAAGGAATGGGCCATCAACGGGTTTGGCCGGTTGCCAGTGGTTTATGAGGGGCGCACCAAACCGTTTGATTCTTTGGCCCGCAACACCCTGTTGCAACTCCGCGAAAAGCAGACCGCCAATTTGGAGCCTTGGAAAGGTTGGAATGAGAAGCCCAGGATCATCCCCGCAACCGAGTGGCTGTTGGGCGTGATGATGAAACCGGAAGAGGCGGATGCCTGGCCCGTATTTCGCATCGACAATCCGGAGGTAAAGAGTCTGCTCGGCTTGCCGGGTGACCCTGATCTGAAGAACAAGCAGGATGGAAAGCATTACTCCTGGCTCCAGATTCAACCGAAAATTGCCGACTTGGAGCGCGAGGTTGGACGGGCTTCGGCTGTGGAAGCGTCCCGCCGCCGGCCGTATGAGCAGGCATTGCTCAAGCTTTGGAACGGCCAACAACTTTATAATCGGCTCAAATATACTTTGGGCCCCGCGAGCACCGGCCAATTGGATGATGCGCTCAAGCCGTACCTGGAAAAAGTGGAAGCTGGCCGCGCGGCTTATATGGCCAGAATGCAGGACGGAAAATTTGATCCGGCTGCCATGGCCTGGTTCATGGAGCAATTTGAGACTCCCCTGGTAATTCCGGTGGATCGGCAAAATTCTGGTGATCAATGGATGCGAGTCGCAGAGTCGATCATTCAATCGGCCAATACGGGCGCGCCGCCCAATTTCGCCTTGCTAGCGTACAATAAAATGAGCCATGCCTATCGCACCGGTCAGGCCGGGGATTTCAAGGTGGCAGTGGCAGAGTATCGCGCGCAACTGGCTGATAAATTCACCCCGGAATTAAAAAAGGGGGCGAACGAACAGTTTTTCAACAACGTCGAGCCGTTTTACAAGGCGATGATTCTTTTCCTCTGCGGTTTTCTGTTCGTGCTCGCCTACTGGTTTAAACCCGGTGAATGGGATTGGACGCGACGGACGTCCGTGGGATTGGTGCTGCTGGCGTTGGCAGTCCACACTTCGGGGCTCGTCGCGCGAATGATGCTTGAAGGACGGCCGCCCGTAACCAACCTGTATTCCTCCGCCATCTTCATTGGGTGGGGCGCAACCATTTTGGGTCTGCTCCTCGAAAAATTCTGGCGTAATTCGATCGGCGTGATGGTTTCCTCGATCATAGGATTCACCACCCTGATTATCGCCCATCATTTGAGCCTGAGCGGGGACACGATGGAAATGATGCGCGCGGTGCTGGATACGAATTTCTGGCTCGCCACGCACGTGGTGGTGGTCACGCTAGGCTATGCTTCAACTTTTGTCGCCGGCGTGCTGGCGATTATTTACGTCGTGCAGGGAGTATTTACCCGTGCTTTGACGCCGGAAATGTCCAAGTCACTGAGCCGGATGATTTATGGGATTGTTTGTTTCGCGGCCCTGTTCAGCTTCGTGGGCACGGTGTTGGGCGGCATTTGGGCGGATCAGTCATGGGGACGTTTTTGGGGTTGGGACGTGAAGGAAAATGGCGCGCTGATTATTGTGCTTTGGAATGCGCTCGTCCTACATGCGCGTTGGGGCGGCATGGTGCGGGAGCGGGGACTGGCCAACATGGCCATCGTCGGGAATATTGTGACCAGTTGGTCATGGTTCGGGGTGAACATGCTGGGAATTGGGCTGCATTCCTATGGGTTTACGGATGCGGCCTTTCGGTGGCTGGTGTTGTTCGTGGTAAGTCAGCTTATTCTGATTGCGCTTGGCTCGCTGCCCAAGCAGATGTGGAAGAGTTTTCGGGAAGCAGCAGACCAAAAGGCAAATCTAGCGAAAGCTGAAGACAGAAAGCCGGTATCGGCGATCACCTGAATAAAACGGCCTTCACTGCGGCAAGGATGATGGTTTTTCCATGAGCCTACTGGAGGTTGTTGGCCGCAAGGGTCTTAAAGTCTTTGACGCTTTGCCGTTCTTCCCTTAGTTTTTGTCACCCTTTAAAAGGATTAAATGATCGGATTTATTGTCAAAAAGTTCATCGGTTCGAAAAACGACCGGGAGATTAAGAGACTTCGCCCGCTGGTGGCGAAGATCAACGAGCTGGAGGCTGAACTCCAGAAAGCCCCGGAGGACGCCCTGCGCCAAAAAACGGCCGCTTGGAAGGCGCGCCTTGCCGCAATCGAGGACAAGGAAGAACTCGACCGCGCCCTGGCCGAAATTCTGCCGGAAGCATTTGCGGTGGTGAAGAATGCCTGCCGCCGGCTTTGCGGCACGGAAGTCATGGTGCGCGAGCATCCGCTGAAGTGGGAAATGGTGCCCTTTGACGTGCAGCTCATCGGCGGCATCAGCCTGCACAACGGCAAAATCGCTGAAATGGCGACGGGTGAAGGCAAGACGCTGGTGGCCACGTTGCCGGTATATCTGAACGCACTGACCGGACGGGGTGTTCATGTAGTGACGGTGAATGATTACCTGGCGGCCCGCGACGGTGAGTGGATGGGGGCGGTTTACAAATTTCTTGGGCTGACGGTCGGTTGCATTCTGCACGATCAATCGCCCGCGGAACGTCGCGAGCAATATAATTGCGATATCACTTACGGCACGAATGCCGAGTTCGGTTTTGATTACCTGCGCGACAACGGCATGGCCACGCGCAGGGAGGAGCAGGTGCAGCGCGGTCATTACTTCGCCATTGTGGACGAAGTAGATTCGATCCTCATTGATGAAGCCCGGGTACCGTTGATTATCAGTGGTCCGTCCATCGTGAATGTGGACAACCAGTACGGCCAGTTCAAACCGCAGGTGGAGTCATTGGTTTTTGCCCAGCAGAAACTTTGTGCTCGGTTTATTTCGGAGGCCGAGGCGTTGATTCGCAAGTTGCGGCCCGAAGATGGCTCGAACCCCGCCAATCCCGCCGTGATCGAACGCGAGATCGGCTTGCTGCTTTACCGGGTGAAACTGGGGCAACCAACTTCAGAGCAGTTGCTCAAGTTGCTGGAAGAGCCGGCGAATCTGCGTTTGATGAACAAGGCGGAGTTGGAAATGCACGGCGACCAATCCAAGAAGGAGCTTTACGCGCAGAAGGAAGAGTTGCTTTTTGCCATCGATGAAAAGAGCCACGACGCCGACCTGACGGAAAAGGGGCGAAATTTTCTCAGCCCCAAAGACCCGGACGCGTTCATGTTGCCGGATCTGGGCACTGCCTTGCATGAAGTCGATACCGGCCCGGAGACCGATGCGCGCAAGCGCGTTGAGGCCAAGGCCAAGCTGCAAGCTGAATTCGAAGCGAAGGCGCAAAGAATCCATTCGATCTCCCAGTTGCTGAAGGCATACAGTCTTTATCTGAAAGACGTGCAATACGTGGTTCAGGAAAACAAGGTCATCATTGTGGATGAAAATACGGGCCGCTTGATGACCGGCCGGCGTTGGAGCGACGGGTTGCATCAGGCGGTGGAAGCCAAGGAAGGGGTGGAAATCGAGCGCGAGACCCAGACGTTGGCGACCATCACCATTCAAAATTATTTTCGTCTCTATCGGAAGCTGGCGGGCATGACCGGCACGGCGGAAACCGAGGCTTCGGAATTCTTTGATATTTACAAATTGGGCGTGGCCGTCATCCCAACCAACCGCGCCATCGCCCGCAAGGACGCCAACGATTCGGTTTATAAGACCCGACGCGAAAAATTCGGCGCGGCGGTCAAGGAGATCCAAACCGTCCATCAACTGGGGCGGCCTATCCTGGTCGGCACCATTTCCGTGGAGGTTAGCGAACTGCTTTCGCGGATGTTGAAGAAAGCGGGCATCGTCCATTCGGTATTGAACGCGAAATTTCACGAGCAGGAAGCGGAGATTGTGGCGCGGGCGGGCCAGCGTGGTTCTGTGACCATCGCCACGAACATGGCCGGGCGCGGCACGGACATCAAGCTCGGCACCGCCGTGCCGGATTTGGGCGGGCTGCACGTCATCGGCACAGAGCGGCACGAATCCCGGCGCATTGACCGTCAGTTGCGGGGTCGTTGCGCGCGCCAGGGCGATCCCGGTTCATCGCACTTCTTCGTTTCACTGGAAGATGATCTGATGCGGTTGTTCGGTTCGGATCGCATCGTCAAGTATATGGAGAGAATGGGATTGGAAGAGGGGCAGGAATTAGAGCATCCATTGTTGAACCGGTCCATTGGCCAGGCGCAGGTGCGGGTGGAACAACACAACTTTCAGATTCGTAAACGCACGTTGGAATACGATGACGTGATGAACAAGCAGCGCGAAGTCATCTACGGCTTCCGCAACGAAATCATCAACTCGGACGATGTGCGCGATCGCCTGATGGACATCATGGAAGAAGTGGTGATCCAGAAGGTCGAGGAATTTACGGCGGCGGGTACGGAACCGACGGAATGGAAAGTGCGCAACCTGGCGGATTGGGTGAATTTGAATTTCCCGCTCGGAATGCCGGAGGAGGAAATTGTCAAAGCGGCCCAGGCGGGACACGAAGCGCCCGTGGCGGGCTCCGTTTATGACGGACTCAGTCCGGCGCAATTCGCGGTCTGTAATTTTATTTCCGAGAATGTCCACAAGGCCTACAAGCTGAAGATTGAGTTTGAGAATCCCGATGCGCTCAAGGCCCTGGAGCGTCACACGATTCTCACTTCCATCGACCGGCTCTGGCAGGAACATCTCTATGAGATGGACAGCTTGCGCAACAGCATTGGCCTGCGGGCCCACGGCCAGCGCGACCCGCTGATCGAATACAAGGCCGAGGCATTCAAGATTTTTGAGGAGTTGATGGTTAACATCAAGACCGACATCTGCCACCACATTTTCCGTAGCGCCTCCAGCCTGAACGCGTTTGAGCAATTCCTGCGCAACGCGCCCAAGACCACGACTCATCAGAGTGGCAGCGCCTTTGACGACCAGAAACGGCAGCCTGAGGCTAATCGTGCCCCCAGCGACATGGTCAGTGAAGCCGCCGCCGCGATGGAAAAGGCCAAACCGACGCGCTCCGGGCCCAAAGTGGGACGCAATGACCCTTGCCCCTGCCAAAGCGGCAAAAAGTACAAGCAATGCTGCGGTAAATAAGCTTCGCATCCGACGGGCGAATTTTTATTCCGGTCGTTGCCTTGCGCGAACAGCGGACCGGGTGCATAATAAAAATCGCAGCCAGGTCTCAGGGTCAACAAAGGGATTTGGCGGTCTGGAAAATGAAAAACCGAACGCCAATTCTTATCGTCCTGGCCATGGTTGCCGGAACGAGTCTTCTTCTCAGTGCACACGGTGAACCCACTTCGACCGCGCCTCTTTCCTATGGTGTGCCGGATGTGGTGAAGCTGTATTCAAGCGGGGTCGATAAGGAAGTCATTGTCAGTTACGTCGAAAATTCCAAGGTGGCCTACCAGTTGAACGCGAATGATATTATTCAACTTCATGAATTGGGAATGCCTTCGGATGTTGTTGCCGTCATGATCCGTCACGGTGCGCAAGTTCTACAGCAGGGGATCAATGCATCCCTGCAATATCAACAGGAAGCGGCCGCCCAGAGTCAGGCGGCTGACGCGGCTGCAGCGAACACTTACGCCGCACCCACGGCTGCTCCCGCGCCGCAATCTTCGGTGTCGGTGACCTACATTGGCGGGAATCCGGGCAACGGTTTCTATTCGTATCCAGCTTACTATCCGAGCTATTACCCTTACGCTTATTCTTACTATAGCTACCCGCGTTATTATCGCGGGTCCTTGGGTTCATATCGTCACTTCAGCCCGCACAACCAAGCCCGGGGCTTTGGCCGTTCGTCAGGTTTTTCAGCCCACGTCCGCTTCTGAGGGCAGGGTTTTATGTCCTTGCGCTGCGCGGGTGGTTTTGGTTGAGTCGCTTTAGATTGCACCTTGACCGTAAATCATCCGTTGTTAACGGAATTGCGAAAGCAGCGCTCGGCGGTTTACTAGCCATCCTGTTGCTGTTCACGGTTACCCTCGCGGCGAGTCCTTCGCTGCACCGACTGGTTCATACGGACGAGTCTGCGGACAGTCATCTTTGTGTCGTCTGCCTGCTGGCACAGGGACAGGTCAATTCCACGGAATGTCTTTGTTTTCTCTCCGCCTTTGTTTTCTCCTTGATACTGCTGGTCTGCACGGCAAGGGCGGTTGCCCAAGCCAAGATTGACTGCCGGTTATCTCCCAGCCGGGCTCCGCCTTGCTGCTTCTCTGCTCGCATCGGTTAGTCTTCAGATTTGTTTTAATAATTTGTCTGCGGTGCAATGGCGCCAACAGACGCAGGGTTTCCAGAGAAGAACGTTATGAAATTTAGCAAGCTAATGGGGTGGTCTTCCGCCTTTTGCCTGGGCGCGACACTGTTGCAGGCGCAGGAGACAAATGAAGTAGAGCAGTTGAAGCAGCAGCTTAAGGAAGCGACGGCAAATTTTGACAGAGTCATCAAGGAACAACGTCAAATCATCGATTCGCTGAATCACCGGTTGGATGTGGTGCAGGCGGCCATGACCAATCTGCCCGCAAGTGCCCCGCCGGTAACGGCGGAGCAGGAACAGAAAAATCGCGCTGCGGCTGAAGAGAAGGCGAAATTGGAACAACAACTGGCCGCCGAGTTAGGCACGAATGTGGCGCCATCCATGGCCACGCCTGCCGTGCCGTTGGCACCGGCCTGGACACCTGCGCAGCCAATGACGGTCGCCCGCGCCGGATCGTCCTACATGAATATCAGTTTCGATACTCTGATGGTTGTGGGCAGTTCCACGGCGCATGATCCATCCGCGCAGTTGGAACTTGGCGACCATGATCCGATCAAGCGCGGTTTCTCATTGCGGAACGCGGAAATTGCGGTGGATGGGGCGGTGGATCCGTATTTCAAGGGATTCGGCAACATCGTGCTCAAGCTGGACCAGAACAACCAAACCAGCATCGAACTGGAAGAAGCGTATATGGTCACGACGGCGCTTCCGGGTAATCTGCAAGTCAAGGCGGGGCAGTTTTTCGCCAATTTTGGCCGACAGAATTCGCAGCATCCGCACACGTGGGCGTTCGTGGATGATCCAATCATTCTCACACGCGAATTTGGACCGGATGGTTTGCGCAGCGTGGCGGCGCAGGTTTCCTACCTGTTGCCGTTGCCTTTTTATACCGAGGCTTTCCTGGGAATTTTGGACGGGCAGGGGGGCACATCGTTCAGTTTTCGGAATCCTGGCGATCCGGATAGCCAGGGTGTGAATCGCTTCCATGGCCGGATGACCATTGATCGCGTATTGGAAGGACCACAGGATTTGGTTTATGTTCCCCGCCTCGCGTCATCGTTTGAGCTGACGGACCAACAAACGCTGGTGGTGGGCGCTTCGGGCGCGTTCGGCCCGAACGATACCGGACCGCACAGTCGGACGGAGATTTACGGCGTGGATATGTATTGGAAATGGAAGTCGGCCCACGCCAATGAAGGATTTCCGTTTGTGTCGTGGCAGACCGAAGGGTTGTTCAGTCGCTTTGGAGCGGCGGCAGATCCGACCGCGACCGTGCCGGGGCCGCTCCCGGCGGAGAATTTGCACGACTGGGGCATGTACAGCCAGGTGCTGTGGGGATTCAAACCGCATTGGGTGGCTGGTTTGCGCGGCGAATATGCGGACGGAGACACCGGCGCATTTGATGCCAATGATGTATTTCGCGGACAACGAACGCGGATTTCGCCGGGGTTGACTTGGTTCCCGAGCGAGTTCTCCAAAATCCGTTTGCAGTACAATTATGATCACGGGGAATTTTTCGGGGACCAACACTCAGTCTGGATGCAGTTCGAATTTTTGCTGGGCGCTCACGGGGCGCACAAGTTTTAACCAAACGAGAAATAAAGTTTTATGAAATTGAGAATTAATAAATTGGGAATGATGCTCCTGCTGGCATTTGCGCCGTGGGCGGCGCAAGCCAAATTAAATGTGGTGGCGACCACGCCGGACTTTGGTTCCATCGCGCGAGAAATTGGCGGTGATAAAACCGATGTGAACATGCTGGCGCGGCCGACGGAAGATCCGCATTTCGTGGATGCCAAGCCGAGTTTCATCGTGAAGCTCAATCGCGCGGATGCCGTGGTGGAAGGGGGCGCGGAACTGGAAATCGGCTGGCTGCCGCGCTTGTTGGACGACGCGCGCAACACCAAGCTGGAATCCGGCGCGCCCGGCCATATTGCCTGCAATCAGGGGATCCAGTTAATGGATGTGCCAACGACGCTGGATCGTTCCAAGGGAGACATTCATGCGTCGGGTAATCCGCATTTCATGACGGATCCGGCAAATGCGCGCATCGTGGCGCAACACCTTGCGGAGGCATTTATCGCGTTGGATCCAAAGTCAGCCGACACCTATCAAGCGAATCTCAAAAAATTCACCGGTGAGCTGGACGCAAAGATGGAGGAGTGGCAGAAGCTGCTGGCGCCCTACAAAGGGCAGCAAATCGTGGCTTATCACGATGCCTGGCCTTATTTTGCGCGGCGCTTTGGGTTGACGATAGATTTGTTTTTGGAACCGAAGCCGGGCATTCCACCCACGCCAGCACATCTCGCGGAAGTAATTATGAAAATGAAGGCGGACAAAATTCATGTGATTATCGTCGATCCGTATCAAAATCGTAAGACGGCCGAGACGGTGGCGCGCAACACCGGGGCCACGGTGGTGGATGTGACGCAGTTTCCCGGTGGCGTGAAGGGAACGGAGGGCGGTTACATTCAGATGATGGATTATCTGGTGAATGCAGTGGCCAAGGCGCTGGCACAGAAACCGTGACGCATTTAGACAGCGCAAAAACAAGGCAAAATAAATGAGTGAAATCTGGTCTGTCATGCAGTGGCCGCTGATTGCGTGCCTGTTATTGCCGGGGATCTTGGTTTATCTGGGACTGCATATAGTCCGGCGCGAAATTATTTTCGTGGATTTGGCGCTGGCACAGGTGGCGACGCTGGGAACATGTGTCGCTATTTTATTGCATTATGAGCCGAACTCCACCCAGGCCTATTTGATGTCGCTGGGATTCACCTTTATCGGCGCCATTATTTTCACTTTGACCCGCAACCGGGGGCATCATCATGTGCCGCAAGAGGCACTGATTGGGATAGTTTATGTGGTGGCGGCGGCACTGGGAATTTTGCTGTTGAGCCGCAGCGCGGAGGGGAATGAGGAATTGCGCCGGACGCTGATTGGTGACGTATTGTTGGTCAGTCCCCAACAGGTATGGAGAACTTTTGCGCTCTACGTCGGAGTGGCGGTGGTTCATTTTGTTTTTCGCAGGAAGTTTTTTGCGATTTCATTTGAGCCGGAACGGGCGGCAGCGGAGGGAATCGCAGTGCGCTGGTGGGACTTCTTGTTTTACGTCTTGTTCGGTCTGGTGGTGACGAGCTTTGTGCAAATCGGCGGCGTGCTATTGGTATTCTCATATTTAATTGTGCCGGCGGTCTGCGCAAACTTTCTGGCTAACAAATTGAGTTCGTTATTGGTCATCGGCTGGATCACGGCCACGGTTGCGAGTATTATTGGTTTGTATGGGTCGTATAAGTTCGACTTTCCCACGGGAGCGGCGATTGTTTGCGTTCTGGGCGCGGCATTGTTGTTGACCGGACTTTTTGCGATGTTTCGTCGCAAACCCGAGTGTCCGTGCGAGCCCGAAGCGATCCCCAGGCCGACCACGAACACGAAATAGCTCGGAAAGAGATTGTTTCCGCGACGGGCTGCCGGCCAAATTGGATAAAGCCGGGGGCTCATGGCAACGGCCTTTGTAACAGGTGCTTCTGTAGCAAGCAGAAAGGAAGCTTGGGAAGAGCTTAACTCCCTGCAAAAAAAGTCAAAAAAAACGCTTGTGAAATATTTCACGATGAGGCAACTTTTTCCCGCTTTCGGCTCTTGGGTGTCGTTGAACAGGGAATCGGTGTCCCTGTAAATAGCCAGTAAATTCAGACGTAATGCACTTTGTAAAAGTATTTCTAATGTTCCTGTTGCTCTGTGGCGCTCCCGTTATCGGGCAGGTGGCCCAGGCGGCGGAGAATGGGGCCGTGCCGGTCATGCAAGCCGCAGAAGGGCAGACGGGTAAGGCGGCAAAGGAAGAAAAGCACGGCATTCCCTCGCGAGCCACCGACATTGGTCATATTGGCTCATTTCCCATCAGCAATTCGATGTTGTTGACCTGGGCTGTGGCTTTGGGATTGATCGTGTTCGCCCAAATGGCGACCCGGCACATGAAAGAGGTTCCCTCCGGATTGCAAAATTTTTGGGAGTGGCTGGTGGAAAGCCTTTACGTATTTCTGGAAGGAATCATCGGCCACAAACTCGTTAAAAAGACATTCTGGTTTTTTGCCACGGTTTTCATTTTCATTCTCTTTTCCAATTGGGTTGGCCTGATACCGGGGATGGGGACGATTGGCTGGGGTGTCAAAACAGCGCATGGTTTTCAAGTCCATGAGCCATGGCTGCGCGGTGTCAATGCCGACCTGAACATGACGTTCGCAATGGCAGTAACGTTCTTTATCTGCTGGATAGTCTGGGCGGTGCAGGCAAACGGTCCGATTGGCTTTTTGCTCCACTTATTCGCGCCCAAGGGGCAGACGACCGGAGCGCTTAAACTCCTGATGGTGGTTGTATTTCTGGCCGTGGGAATTCTGGAAGTGGTTTCCATCTTGTTCCGCCCGGTTTCATTAAGCTTCCGTTTGTATGGCAATATTTTTGCCGGTGAAAACATGTTGGAATCGATGTCCAACCTGGTCCCGATGTTATCATGGTTGATTCCGGTGCCGTTTTATTTCATGGAGTTGCTGGTGGGAATCGTGCAGGCGCTGGTGTTCATGCTGCTGACCGCAGTATTCACGCTGTTGATCATGCCGCACGACGAGGGACATGAGAAGGCACATCATTGATTTAAACAATTTCAATGGTTTGACCGTGTTCAATCGCGGGAGCCGTTGAGCAACGAAAAGGAAAACATATGTTAATGCCCATGTTGGCTCAAGCAGCGGTTAGTGGCGGTTTAACCGGCAATATTCACGTTGGTCTGGCGGCGCTCGGCGCGGCCCTCGGCGTGGGTTTCATTGGCGCAAAAGCTTCGGAAGCGGTGGGACGTAATCCCGGCGCTGCGACTCCGATTCTGGTGCAGTCCATTTTGGCCATCGCGTTTGCGGAAGGTATCGTGTTCTTTGCGATCTTCCTCGCGACCAAAGCTTGGCCAGGTTGATTCGCTCGATTGCGAGTAATGTCAGGCACGGGACCAAGGGTTCCGTGCCTGATGATCGATAAAATTTTATGAACTACGTCTTCTTAGCAAATATTGGCACTGATTTGTCGAGTGCGGCACAAAACACGGCGAAGGAGTTTGGCGTCGATTGGCATCATTTTACTTCGCAGATCATCAGCTTCATCATCGTGGCGGTGCTGCTCTATAAATTTGCGTATCACCCGATTTTAAAAGTATTGGAAGAACGCCGGCAGCGGATTGCCGATGGTTTGGCGAATGCCGACAAAATCAAGGCGGAACTGGCCCGGACGGAAGCGTCGCGTCAGGAAGTCCTGAACAAGGCCAATGTGCAGGCGAACAAGCTGATTGAAGAAGCTCGCGCGGCCGCCGCCCGCGTACAGGAGACGGAGACGCAAAAGGCGATTGCCGCCGCCGAACAGATTATTTCCAAGGCGCGGGAAGCCGCCGCCGCGGACCACGCACGGATGCTGACGGAACTGCGCCGGGAAGTCGGGCGTTTGGTGGTGGAAACCACAAGCAAGGTGACGGGCAAGGTTTTGACGCCGGACGACCAGAAGCGATTGGCGGACGAAACCACGCGACAATTGGCAGCCTGATACTGACTGACGGCCGATGAAAATTTCCAAACAAGAACGCCGCGAAGCCAAGCAATTGTTCCGCAGTTGCGTGAACAATGGGTTGCTGGATGAGAATCGCGTGCGCCAGGCGGTGCAGGCGGTTATCACCCAAAAGCCGCGTGGCTTCATGGGCATACTCTCGCAACTCCAGCGGTTGGTGAAGCTGGACTTGGAGCGTCGCACGGCCAAGGTGGAGAGCGCGACGACGCTTTCGCCACAGGAGCAGGCGGCGGTGCAGAGCAGCCTGGTGGCCAAATACGGGCCGGGACTGAATCTCACCTTTGCCCAAAATCCCGCTTTGCTGGGCGGGTTGCGCATCCAGGTGGGGAGTGATGTTTATGACGGCAGCGTGCGGGAGCGTCTGGATAATTTACGCGAGGCATTTTAATTTTACGAGCGACTAACTGATTCTATGAGCAATCTATTACAAGAAATTGAAGCCCAAATCTCCGGGGTAAAAACCGCGGTGACCCGACAGAATGTCGGCATCGTGCGCGAAATCGGCGACGGCGTAGCCAAGATCGAGGGCCTGACCGACGCGATGCTCAACGAGATGCTTGATTTCGGCAACGGGGTCATCGGCCTCGCCCTCAATTTGGAAGAAACCGAAGTCGGCGCCATCATCCTGGGTGATTACACCGGCGTGCGCGAAGGCCAGGAAGTGCGCACCACGGGCAAGCTCTTGCAGGTGCCGGTGGGCAAGGGTTTGCTGGGCCGGGTGGTGAATTCACTGGGTCAGCCGGTCGATGGCAAGGGGCCGATCAAGAGCGACGTGAATTATCCGGTGGAAAAAATTGCGCCGGGCATCATCAAGCGCAAATCGGTGAGCCAGCCGTTGCAGACCGGCATCATGGCGGTGGACGCGATGATTCCGATTGGCCGTGGTCAGCGCGAGTTGATCATTGGCGACCGTTCCACGGGCAAGACGACCATTGGCGTGGACACGATAATTAACCAGGCGCGCATCAACAAGGCGGCTGAAGCGGCGGGTGAGAAGGATTTTCGTCCGATTTACAGCATCTACGTAGCGGTGGGCCAGAAACAGTCGAACGTAGCGCGCGTCATCAGCGTGCTCGAAGAGGCCGGGGCCATGCCTTACACGATCATCGTGACGGCAACCGCGTCCGATTCCGCGACCAACCAGTATCTCGCGCCATTTGCCGGTGCATCAATGGGCGAATGGTTCATGGATAACGGCATGGATGCGTTGATCATTTTTGACGATCTTTCCAAGCACGCAGTGGCTTATCGCCAGGTGTCGCTGATCTTGAAGCGTCCTTCGGGCCGCGAAGCATATCCGGGCGATGTGTTTTATCTGCACAGCCGCCTGTTGGAACGTTGCGCGCGCGTGAGTGAGCGTTATGGGAATGGTTCGTTGACCGGGTTGCCGATCATCGAAACCCAGGCAGGTGACGTTTCGGCATACATTCCGACGAACGTGATTTCGATTACGGACGGCCAGATTTATCTGGAAACGGATTTGTTCTATCAAGGCATTCGTCCCGCCATTTCGGTCGGTTTGTCTGTCTCGCGCGTCGGCTCGGCGGCACAAATCAAGGCAATGAAACAGGTGGCCGGGCGCATCAAGGGCGATCTGGCGCAATTCCGCGAACTGGCGGCGTTTGCTCAATTCGGATCGGATTTGGATGCGAAGACCCAGGCGCAACTCGAGCGCGGCAAGCGCATCGTGGAAGTATTCAAGCAACCGCAATACAATCCGCTGCCGGTGGAAGTGCAGGCGGCCATTCTCTGGACCGTGCAGAACGGCTTCATGGACGACGTGCCGGTGGACAAGATCAAGGATTTCCAGGCCAAGTTGACGGATTACCTCAGCAGCCGGAAAGCAGATTTGATGGGCAAGATTTCGAAGGAAAAGGCGCTTTCCGATGCGCTGGTGGCCGAGTTAAAGGCGACCGTCACGGAGTTCAAGCAAACCTACAAGTAAATCATGCCGAGCACGCGCGACATACGCCGACGCATCAAGTCGGTCAAGAACACGGCGCAGATCACCAAGGCGATGCAGATGGTGGCGGCGTCGAAGATGCGCAAGGCGCAACAGGCGGCCTTGTCGGGCCGGCCGTACGCCACCTTGATGAACGAGGTGCTCGGAGAAGTGGCCGCCGGTGCGACGGACTTCAACCATCCCCTGATGGAAAAGCGGGAAGTCAAGAAGCGGGCGGTGATCGTGGTGAGCACGGACAAGGGTTTGTGCGGCGGGCTCAACAGCAATTTGATGCGCGAGGCGGTCAAGTTCGACAAGAATACCACGATATTTGTGACGGCCGGGCGGAAGGCCTCGCAATTCATCGCGCGGACCAAACGGCAATTGGCGGCGGAATTTACCTACAAGGACGCGCCGATGTTTAGTGAAGCGCGGGCGATTTCGAAGTTTGCGCAGGAGATGTTCCGCAAGGGCGAAGTGGATCAGGTGGACATTCTATTCACGAATTTTATTTCCACGTTGAATCAAAAACCTGAGGTGATTCCGTTTCTGCCGGTGGCCGAAATCAAAGGCGTGGGTGATGGGGTTCACGGCGAAACGGCCCTGACGAAGGGGACGTTGGAATTTCAATTTGAGCCGGACATTGAAGGCGTTTTGGGGGCATTGCTGCCGCACTATTTGAATTTTCGGGTTTACCAGATTTTACTGGAAGCCAAGGCGAGCGAGCACAGTTCCCGCATGGTGGCGATGAAGAATGCCACGGACAATGCCAAGCAGATCATCAAGGACCTGACGCTGGAGTATAATAAACTGCGGCAGGCGAACATCACGAAAGAACTTTTGGAAATTACCAGCGCCGCGATGGCGATGAGTTAACACTAGATCACATGAATAAAGGCAAAATCGTTCAAATCATCGGTCCGGTTGTGGACGTCGAGTTTAGCGGGGACGTTCCCGCGATTTACAACGCGTTGACTGTGGAATACACAGTATTGGGTAAGGCATCCAAGCTGACGCTCGAAGTGCAGCAGCACCTTGGCGACAACTGGGTGCGGGCCATCGCGATGTCCTCCACGGAGGGCCTCAAGCGCGGACTGGATGTCCTCGACTCCGGCGGTCCCATCTCCATGCCTGTGGGCGAAGGGGTGATGGGACGCGTGTTCGACGTTACCGGCAATCCGGTGGACGAACAGGGGCCGGTGAAAGCCGACAAATATAATCCTATCCATCGTGCGGCGCCGCCGCTGGTGGACCAGACGACATCGCCGCAAGTGCTCACGACCGGCATCAAGGTCATTGATTTGATCTGCCCGTTCTTGAAGGGCGGCAAGGTCGGCGCATTCGGTGGCGCTGGCGTCGGCAAGACCGTCGTCATCATGGAATTGATCAACAACATCGCCAAGCTGCACGGCGGTGTTTCGATGTTCGCGGGTGTGGGTGAACGCACGCGCGAAGGGAACGATCTTTATTACGAAATGGCGGAAGCGGACGTGATTGTTTGCGAGAAGGACGAGAAGGGCCACTTGAAGCGGAACGAGAACGGGTTGCCGATTCTGAAGCCCGGTTCGCGCATCGGTCTGGTTTACGGCCAGATGAACGAGCCACCCGGAGCCCGTTTGCGCGTGGCGCTTTCGGCGCTGGCGGTCACGGAATATTTCCGTGATGAAAAGAACCAGGACGTGCTGCTGTTCATCGATAACATTTTCCGCTTCTCCCAAGCGGGATCCGAAGTGTCCGCGTTGCTGGGCCGCACGCCGAGCGCCGTGGGTTATCAACCGACGCTGGCCGCGGAAATGGGTGACTTGCAGGAACGCATCACCTCGACCAAGAAAGGTTCGATCACCTCCTTCCAGGCCGTGTATGTGCCGGCGGATGACTTGACCGACCCTGCACCCGCGACAACGTTCGCGCACTTAGACGCAACCATCGTGTTGGAACGCTCGATTGCCGAATTGGGCATCTTCCCGGCGGTGGACCCGCTGGCCTCCAATTCCCGCGCGTTGACGCCGGAAATCGTGGGCCAGGAGCATTATGACGTGGCCCGTGGCGTGCAGCGCGTGCTGCAACGTTACAAGGATTTGCAGGACATCATCGCCATTTTGGGCATGGATGAACTGTCGCCGGAAGACAAGACGACGGTGTTCCGCGCGCGCAAGATTCAACGCTTCCTGAGCCAGCCGTTCACGGTGGCGCAGGTCTTCACCGGACGCGAAGGCAAGCAGGTGCCCGTGACGGAAACAGTGAAGAGCTTCAAGGAAATCCTGGAAGGCAAGCATGACGACGTGCCCGAGGGTAATTTCTATATGAAGGGCGGCATTGCCGAAATCAAAGAAGCCTAGCGAGTGTTAGATTCCGGATGCAGCGTTTGGAATTTGAAATTAAAATCATGGCCAATACTTTAAGACTCGAAATCGTGACTCCGGATGCGAAGACGTATTCGGAGGATGTCGAGATGGTCACCCTGCCGGGCGTGGAAGGGGAGATGGGGATTTACCCGCAACACGTCCCGCTGATGACGCAGATTGTGGCCGGAGAAATCTCGGTGCGCAAAGGCGGCCAGGATTATTTTCTGGCGGTCGGCGAGGGGTTCGCGGAAATCACCGGAGTTCGCGTTGCGATCATGACCGATATGGCAATCCGGGCCGAGAGCATCGATGAAGCCAAGGCGGAAGAAGCCCGGCGTCGCGCGGAAGCCCGGTTGGCGGAGAAGCTGGATGATGAACAAGTGGCGGCCGTCAGCGCCTCCCTGGCGCAGTCTTTGGCGCAACTGAAAGTCAAGCGCCGCCAGCACCGGTAAGGCTGGAGTTCAGCGCAATTATTTGCAAGACGCCGTTCGCGGCGTCTTTTTTTTTGCATAGAGCAATTCCATAAATGCTGTAGCGCGGCGGAAAAGTTATTGGGAAAGCGGTCTTTTTGACTTTTGGCTTCGTTTCGGCTCGGTCACAGGCCACCTTGGGCATGCTCCCTCGCCAAAGCCTCGCCAAAAGTCAAAAATCCTCGCTCCGCCGCGCTACATCATTTCTGTCAATGCTCCAAGCTTTCGTCAGCTTTGGAAAAATTAAGACAGGGAAGGGGAGGTGGCGTTGCCCGGCACTTTTGCGGGGGCTGAGCAGCAGGAGACAGCAGAAAACGGGTCCTGGTTTAAAGGAAAAACGCCAAGTGGTGGCGTTGATGCAGGCGTGTCGGAGTTTTGCGGGCGGACTTATCCGACCGGGGAACCGGCGGCGATGGCTATTCGTCGCGGGGTTCTCCGCGTTTGGCGATGTTGGGGTCGTCCGGCGTGCCGAACGCAGTGACCCAAAGAGCGGGGCCGAAGCAAAGCAAAAGACCGATGGGGATGCAAATAATGCCCCAGTAATTAGAATTCATACGAAAGGGATAATAAGGGATGGAGGCAGTTTGGCAACTGAGGAATTTTTGATTTTTGATTTGCGATTTTTGATTGGAGAAAGGGGATGGAGACTGGACTGGAAGAGGGATTAAACCGCAGATTCACGCAGATAAACGCAGATTTTTGGAGGGTTTGGAGCGATGTTCAACCTTATGAGAAAAGTTTGACTAATCAAAGATTTCCTACTTTTATATATTGACTTACTTTGACTAGTTAATAGGATTATTATGTATGAGTAAAACAAACAAAACGGATACGATTACATTTACGGTCAAGGGACAGGTGGTAATCCCCCGGTGGCTGCGGAAGGAATTTGATATTGAGGAGGGGACGCGCGCCATTGTGACGACCACGCCGGATGGCATCCTTTTGAAGCCGGTCACACGGCATACGATTGCCCGGATGCATGGCATTTTGAAACGGAAACCGGGAGAGAAGCCGCTGGCTGAGGAATGGGCGGAACACAAGAAACGGGAAATTGAATTGGAAGAACGCCATGGCCGCAAAGGTTCTTGATAGCTACGCGCTGCTCGCATTTTTGCGGGGCGAAGAGGGCGGGGAGACGGTCCGGGATTTGCTGGAAAAGGCCGGCGAACGGAACGTCCCACTGCATATGACCGAGGTGAATTATGCTGAGGTCAAATACGTTATCATCCGCAAGGATGGCGCGGAGGCCTGGAAAAGAATAGCTGGCGAGTTGCCGGTGCTCCCGATAGAGTTCCATCCCGCAACCCGTTCCTTGGCCGATTTAGCGGCTGAGTACAAGGCGCATTACAAACTCAGCCTAGCCGACGCCTTCGCTGCCGCGATGGCGAAGGAGAAAAAAGCTGAGTTAGTTACTGGGGATCGGGAATTTAAGGAACTGGAAAAGGAAATTAAGGTGGTATGGATTTCTTAAATGCTATCCGCAGCGGACAGGTGCTGGCGAATGCGCCGCTCGACGGCTTAGGGAGTCAGGAACGGAGAGGCTCGGGGAACTCAAAAGGAGGAAAATAATGGACTGGGAATTTTATGAACGGGGTGAGGCTGGAGATGCCTATGCGGCGTCTCAATCGCGAATCATTATAGAAGGAGACCATACGATATCTCCATTTGAGATATTTGTTCGCGAAGTACTCCAAAATTCGCTTGATGCTGCGCTGAGCCAAGCAAAGGTGAAGGTCCGCTTTAAGTTGCATACCATTCGGAACCCGGGGCCGAAGCAGAATTTCCTAAATGCAATTGGTTGGCCGGCTTTGAAAGAGCGAGTCGCTGCGGCAAACCGAATTCGTTTAAATCGGCAGGAGCCGCCTGAATTTGGCAATCCAGAGACCTTGGCCGGGACTGGCATTCAGGTACTAGAGATTTCTGAAATAGGCACAATAGGATTGGTTGGCCCTGAAGCTGTCAGAAGCGAACAGGATGAGCGTCGCCTGCCTGGGGAATCCCCCAAAGCATATATCGCCTTGACTCGGGATGACGCCCGGCGGGAGAAACAAGGTTTAGGATCCGGTGGCACTTATGGGTTGGGCAAGGCTGTTTTATGGTCTGCCTCCCAAATCCAAACGGTTGTTTTCTTTTCGAGATTAGCAAACTCACCAGATGAGACAACACACCGTGCAGCCGCCCAAGCGAGGCTTGGCCCTCATTTTCTTAATAACCATCCGTACCGCGGCCTTGGCTATGGTGGCGATAAACGTGACGGATGGTGTCGGCCCATTCGGAATGAAAAAGCTCAAGAGCTGGCCACCAAACTCATGATCAATCGCCGCGCGGACGCTTCGGAAACGGGCACGACAATTATCATACCGTTTTGGAATCAGCCTGATAGTGATGTTGATGACGTGGTTCCAACCCATGTTTTGCTGGCACGATATGCTGCACGTTTTTTCTGGCCTGCAATCGTAGATGGTCGCCTCGAAGTAATCGCTGAATCAGATACTGGGTCCGTCGAGGAAGCGGATGACCACCTTCCACATTATCAACCTTTCATTGATCTTTATCAGCGAATGAAGCAAGGCACTCGTGGCCCACAGGATGCATTGCCGGAAAAAATTCGAATGGTTGTTCCACAAGGGCCACCACCGCGAACTGATTCAGAAACCAAAACTTTTATTCACGCGAACATGTGCGATGTCACCAAAGAGGGCGAAGTTAGGGAGGATTTTAAGTGTAAGGTTGCCTGCATACGCGGCCAGGGAATGGTTGTTGGTTATGCTAAAATGACGGGAAATACCTTGGTGAAACCGTTCGTTGGGCTGGCACTTGGTGGCCGTGCTGGTGATGTGTCAAACGCTGGAGTCCGTGGCGACGTTCTTTTGGGATTTTCCGAATATGTAACCCATACCAAGTGGGACGAAAAATCCGCCAGCTTGCGTCATTGGCCAGATGCCCGTCCAGCCATCCGGGAACTATTGAAGCAACTGAGGGATTATTTTGAACGAAACAGTAGAGTTGAACAGCCCGAGACAACCAGTGATCTGAGTCCACTTGAAGAAGGGCTTAGGTTTCCCGGCATCGGCCCGGATGGGCCACCGCCCCCACCGCCTGACGGCAAGCCCCAGCTACACCTGCAATATTTTCGCCGCGCAGAAAACCAGTATAACTTTGAAATTCGAACAAGAATTAAGGCCAACAGCAAGCCAATCAGCTTAGATTTGTGGGTCGAAGCCGGTTTGGAAACGGGAAGTGCTTCAAAGGGAGACAGATTTTTGCTCGAGAATATTCGCACCATTCCGACAAATCTAAAGACGGACCAATTAACCAATCGCAAGTTTCGAATTACCATTCCCACTCTGGGTTCAGAAACCCAAGTAAAAATTGTTGGAACCACTCAAAAAATAATACCAGAAGTGTTCGCGGTAAGTGAGGGGCTTTTCAAGGCGACGATTGTAAAGCCTAATGAACTGGAGGAGGCCTCGCACGAAACAATAGGAGAGGATTCATATGCTTAAAGCAAAGGCTTGGCCATATCCTGTGTTTGAGAATGTTTCGTTTGGCACGCCACAGGCAAAATTTGGCGACATCGATTTGAAAATGGATTTAACCAGCAAAGGTTGGGTTATTACTGGAGGCCAACTAAAGGACCGGTCAAGTGGGATAATTTCGCTTTCTTTCCAAATCAAAACGCCATCATCTGAAGTTGCAGAAGCCGTGTTCGGCGCACCAGACAAAACCGCCATCTCCTGTGGGGCGCGCCTTCTCTGTAAGGAATCGAAGTTCAGAAAATTCTTTCCCGCTGATAACCACCAGTCAGTGAAGCTTGAAATCCCCTTGGAGAGATTGCGAGGGGTTGCTGAAATAGTGCCGATGTTTGTTTCTGCGAACCAAGCATCTTCCGCCAATGGGATAATCATCCAACAAGGCTCGGTCTTGGGCTTAACCGCAAAGCCGATTTTCCTGACTATCGATGAAGATTGGACGGGGGAAGCTATTCCGGTCGACTGGCTAGGCTTTGCAGAAAACAATTTGCCCGCAGAGTCCCTAATGCACATTGAGATTTCGGGAGGAAGCCAAGTCCCGAAAGTCTGGTTAAACTTAAAATACAAAAGCAAGCTTGAGCATGTATTATTAAGAAAAGGTGACAGCTCACCGGCGGGTTTGGCGGGTGCTGCCATGAGGGAGTTTTTTTGGGTCCATGTATGGGAAAAAGTTCTGATTTGGGCGCTGAAAGAGGCGAGTGCTGAAAATGAAGACTGGCCTGCAACCAGAATCGCAGATTACTGGCGCTCAAAATTCAACGAAAACGGGTTTGAAATGCCCGTGACAGATCAATTGGATGCAGATGCGTTGAATGAATTATCATCCAAAATACAACATTGTCTATGCAGCGCACAGAAACTTTCACAGATAAATAACATACTGCGGTTCCAACCGGACAGCCCAAGCCTATTATGATGCAAAGACTGACCAATCGAAATCATTTGAAAAAGCTCGACTGGCTTTCCCAAGTCGCCCAGCGCGATTGGCGAGAAGTAGAGCCGCTTCAAGCTGACGGGCTCAAAATTCAGCAATTAGATGTTGCTGCCAATTTGCAAATGGGTTTAGTAATTCAATACATTAAGGATGCTTTTGAAAACATCAACCCCATGCTTCAAGACCCTCCATCTAGGGATGAACGCGTTGGCAGCGATGGTCAAATGGCTGTGGCGATTCATAAGGCTTTGAACGGGATGACTCCACGAGAAGCAAGCGATGCCGATTTATGGGCTTACCTGGCTTGTATGGGATGTCCCAGATATGTGCGCTGGCGATGGAATACGCAAGATGTAGCACCTTTGTGGACTAGATTCGCTGGAAATATTCGTCGGAACGCGCTTTCCAGGCTCTGGTGGTGGGCTGAAATCACACATGATCCAACCAAACTTATTGATAATCCTCAGCGTTATGTAGTTACTAAAGACGTACAGAATCGACAATCACTCATGCTCTGGTTCATCGATTGCGCTTTTTCAGGCCACGCCTCCATTGTTTACCACCTTAGCGCATTACAAAAGAGCCACTCATTAAATGATACTGAACAAAAAGCCGTTTGCAGAAGCGTTAATCGCCTTGCTCGAGTTGTTTGTTTAGACTCTTTGCCCCATTCGGCCGAAGTTGAAGCTTTGTGCGACCGAGCTTTACAAATAGGCCAGCTCTTGGCTGCATAGAAACGGCCGGCTAGTTTTTTTGTTGTCGCAATTTTCACCTAGGCTGTAGCCTGGATGAAGAATGGCAACTCCAATCATTGATTTGTTTGCCGGTCCCGGTGGACTGGGTGAAGGTTTTTCGTCGCTTCTGGATGCGGGTGGCGCATCAGTCTTCGAGATTGCCCTTTCCATCGAAAAAGATCCCATTGCCCATAAGACCCTTGAACTCAGAAGCTTCTATCGCCAGTTCATTCATCAGAAAAAAGAGATCCCGGAACTTTATTACGAATATCTCCGCGGAAAAACTTCTCGAAAACAACTTTTCAAAGCATTCGCACCAGAGGCTAAAGCAGCGGCAGGTGAGGCTTGGTGTGCTGAACTTGGAAGTGATGCCCTAACGGATCGGTTCCTTGACCAAACGATTGCTGCTGCGCTGCAGGGGCGGAAAAGTTGGGTTCTAATTGGTGGTCCACCTTGCCAAGCCTACTCTTTAGTCGGGCGATCTCGAATGATGGGAGACAAGGATTTCGAGGAAGACCATAGACATTTCCTTTATCGCCAATATCTAAGAATCATCTCGGAGCACCGGCCGCCTGTGTTTGTCATGGAAAATGTAAAAGGTCTCCTGTCCGCCAAGGTTAAAGGGCAGAAGATGTTCGACAAAATCAGAAGCGATTTAGAATGCCCCCCCCGCGCGCTTGGCTCTCAGAATGGAAAATTAGGAGACCTTTCATACCGATTGATCTCCTTGGTAAAACAACATGGGGATTTACCCGGAAAATATGAACCGGAAGACTATGTAGTTCATTCAGAAAATTACGGGATCCCACAAACGCGACACCGTATAATCTTTCTGGGCATTCGTAATGACATCGTAGCGACACCTCGTATTCTAAAGGAACATGATGCAGTAAACATAGAAACCGCCATTTGTGATCTGCCGGTTCTGCGGAGTGGCTTATCAAAGGAAAAAGATTCCCCCGAGAACTGGCTTCAATGGATCAGAGAAGCAGCAACAGCATCTTGGTTAGAGGACAAGAAGTTGGATAAGGATCTGCGGCGAGCATTGCAGATCGCGGCTCAGACTGCAAGAATTGGGCTTAATCGTGGAGGAGAATCTGTAGAAGGCGAATCAGCGCCAACATTTGCCCAAAGTTGGTTTCGTGATCCGCGCTTGAAATGCTTTTGTAACCATTCTACACGAAGTCATATTCGTGAGGATTTACATCGATATTTGTTTGTAGCCGCGTTCGCCAATGTGCGCGGTCAATCTCCAAGCTTGGAGAATTTTCCGAAGGCACTCTTGCCGAATCACAAAAATGTTGGCGAAGCGCTAACCGGAACAAAATTCAACGATCGATTCCGAGTACAAACCACAGGACGCCCTTCAACTACAATTACATCGCACATTTCAAAGGACGGGCACTACTTTATTCATTATGATCCGACACAATGCCGCAGTCTGACGGTGCGTGAAGCGGCGCGGCTGCAAACGTTTCCAGACAATTACTTCTTTGAAGGGCCGCGCACTCAGCAATACCATCAAGTCGGCAATGCGGTGCCGCCGTTGCTTGCGAAACAGATCGCGGAAATCGTGGCTGATTTGATCAGCTAAAGACCCATTGGCGCAAGGCAGCAGGCAAGCGCTAACCTAGCTAGTTAGCGAAAGCGAACACCAAGAATTCTTGCTAGCCGGGAACAAAAGTGCTAAATTAACTTCCAGAAGTTGGTGGAACCGGCGGGGTTTGGACCCGCATTTCCGGCTTTTCAGGGCGGTGTTTTTGCCGATTAAACTACGGTCCCGAGTGGGCCTCTTGGCGGACATGATCATCTTGCGAGGATTCATTCATGTCCGCCTTATTTCTTTCGGCGCTTTACGTTTAGGCGTCACGTAAGCGCTGACTCTCTATTTTCATAAATAGTAGTGAACCTTCATTGGTTAAGAAGTTAATGTTTCACTTCGGCCACTCGGTAAACGTTCGGTTTGGCACCAATTCGTTTGCGCTCAACGACTAGCACACCCTTGTCTACCAAATCCGAAAGTGGCGAACTGATATGCTTTGTCTCCTTTAGATTAAATTCCGGATACGCCGACTGAAGCGCGTTCAAGAGCTGGACGCTGTCAAAGCCCCCGGGTTGCTTCTTGGCCATCTCCTCCACCGCCCCAATCAACGATGAACGATGCGATATCCTGACGGCATGAGGTGGCACTGGACGCTTGCGCGACGCATTAAAAGTCCACTTTTTATTCTCTTTAAAAGATGGATTATCAATTATATCCGAAGCTGGAGGTACGCTGCCCTCCAAAAGGATATCGACTGCTTTCAACTTTCGCACGAGCTGGGCTTTCTCAATCTCAATGGCTTCAATCTTAGCGTTAAGTTTGTTCCTGTGCTCAATAAGATCTTCAACTTTCATGCCCAGGTTATAACCTGGCCACCTGGACAACGCAACACATTTTACAAAAACTTTTCGACACGCCAGGTAGAAGCACGCCAGGTAGCTTACACCTGGCAACCTGGTAGCGTCCAGAAAATCGGCTTGACGGACATGCCAAATAATCTGTATAAAAGCCTGGAGGGCTGCATGAGATAGAGGATGCCGCTTGTAAGTGCTACGAGGAAATCTTTTGGCGAAAAAACTTGCACCTTTACAGGCGTCTGCACCGGTACGGCGACCAAATCGAGCAAAGCTGAATTTTCTTCCTGGCAAAGTGAATTTCCCCTGGTAGCGTTTTGGTATGAGAAGCTATATCTACATTCCAAACTCACTACGGGCGGCGGGGCGGCATGTGCGCTTCGCGCTTTCTGAACCACTCGAACTTCTGCCGAAGGAAGCCTTTATTCGTGCTTGGTGCTCGGTCAGCTATCTGTTTCCGGGGCTGCATCCTGATGGTTTTGATTCTACCGATAGCGGTTGGACGCGTGTGCTCAAGCGTTTCGCTGCCGAGGCGTGGCGGCGGTCGGATGCCGGACAGCTCACGGATAACGAACTTTACTGCTATCAGGCTTGCAAGGCACGGATAAGCCAAGGATGGCAGATTGAGGAACGTCAAAATAAGCGCAACCAACAACTACTGGCCACGTCTTTCGCCGATTGAGCAAATGCCTGACATATTCACCAAACAGAAGCGGTCGGAGGTGATGGCGAAGATTCGGGGGCGGGGGAATAAGGAAACCGAACTGGCGTTGATGGCGATTTTTCGGCGGTACAAAATCACGGGGTGGCGGCGGCATCGGCTTTTGAAATTTGGAATTCGGAGTGCGAAGCGCGGAATTAAAAAGGCAGGGAAGGGCAAGGTTGGCGGCGGTCTTAGACGCGTCGGAACGGTGCGGCCGGATTTTGTGTTTGCGGCGGAGCGGGTGGCGGTGTTCGTGGATGGTTGTTTCTGGCATGCGTGCAAGAAGCATTCGAATTTGCCGGTGGGTAATCGGGCGTTTTGGCGGAAGAAGCTGGCGGGGAATGTGGCGCGGGATCGGTTGGTGAATCGGGCGTTGCGCAAATTGGGTTGGAGGGTGGTGCGGGTTTGGGAGCATGAGTTGCGCGAGCCGGGGAAAGTCGTTAGGAAAATTCGGAGTGCGGAATTTTTAACCACGGATTCACACCGATTAACACGGATTCCGGAGGGGAATGTTTGACAGAATTTACAGGATTGGGAGTGGATTGGGGAGGGACAAGCTGAAGCTTGAACTCCGAACGGGGGAGGTTCACCACGAAGAGCACGAAGGGGGAGAAGGTGCTTGCGCACGGGTCATTAGGGGGGAAGGGAATAGGCGATAGCCGATAGCCAATGGTGGGAGTTGGAAAAATTCGAGGGTGATTCAACCATTTTCAAGGTTGGGGATTTTTTACAGTGAACCCAGCGTAGCCGCTGCGCGACAACACTGGGCTGGATGATTCAATCTCTTTGAGATTGGTTCCGAATTTGGAGGGCAGGTCCTTCCGGACGGG
>JAQGPA010000127.1 GCA_028293325.1 Pedosphaera sp.
GACGGGTGGCAGTCGGTCGGCCGGGCTGGTTGCGCCCTATTGGGTGCGGGTGGTGCGCAGCGGCAACACGTTTACCGGCTATCTGTCGCCAGACGGCGTGACCTGGACACAACAAGGCACGACCACCCTTACGATGGCTAGCAGCGTTTACATCGGTCTGTGCGTAACCAGTCGCAACAACCCCGTTACATGCACTGCGACCTTTGACAGCGTCACTGCGTCACCCTAATCGTAAATAATGTAAAATCACACCGGCAGGTATCCTGCCGGTGTAATTCTTTTTAAGCCGTGAAATGCCAGCCGCTACTGCATACAGATCGTTGGACCGAGTTCGACTAAGCAAGTAAACTTGGTTACATCGTGAAGCTAAACGATGGGTTGGTCCAAGAGGTTATTTCAGATCACCAGGCGGACAAGCTGACGCGTGTTGTTGCCTGCAAAAAGACGGGGCCAAGTAGTCCGGACTTGATCAAGGGGGCGTTCCTCGACCAGACGTTACAAGTAGTAAAGGTGAACCGGCCAACTGGACTGGGCTTGCCCTCAAGCAACCACGAGGGCCACTGCGATAACCGCTTTCCATCCTTGTTCCATTGGCAGTCTTCTGGAAGTTGTGCATCTCCGATCAATCGGTTGGGCCAAAGGTTGACTACCTCCACTTCAAGTAAATTATCACCTGGTCGCACAATGCCGGTAATTTCAACCCGGAACGGCGGTTTCCAAAGAATGCCTAAATTCTGACCGTTCAATTTTACTGTGGCGATAATCTCTACCTGGCCCAAATCCAAATAGAGGCGGCTCTCTTTTGACAGCATGACCGAGGGCACTTGAATGGTTTTCCGGTAACTGGCCGTCCCGGAAAAATACCGAACACCCGCATCCGGGTGTTCACTCCAGGAAATTAACTTGCTCAACTTCACGGTGGAAGGGGCCCCCCAACCAGCCGGGAAATTCACATCCCAGGAACCGGCGACCTCCACCGGTTCGGGCACTGCCGCGACACTAAACCGGCGATCCCGGCCATCGGCTCTCTTTAAAACGTAATCGCCTGCGCGCCGGACTTCCGCTTCCAAACTTCCATTCTTACCGCGCACAGTTTCAAGACTCGCGCCAACGTTGGTCTGCGCAATGCCATTCCAGGTCACGGACGTGATCCCATCTTTCTCTTTGGCCTCGCTTGGGGGAAACACCACAAATACGGAGCCACTCTGAGGCAGACGTATCGGCATGGTGACACAGTTGCTGGCCGCATCATATTGGGCGGGTTGCTCGGTTCGTCCCGCCTCCGGCCACCAAAATTCAGGACGCCGATTATTGATTCGAAAAGTGCAGAGCGCCTCTTGAGCGCTATCGAGCTTGTTCGCAACGAAATAAACATCCGTGCCATCGTCCAAATGGCGATGGGTGTAACGAAAGGGAGCTTCAGGAACCTTGCCGCAAGAAAAGTCAGGGGGAATCCCTATGTCAGCCAGCACTTGTTGCGGAGTTCGCCCCCAAACGACGCGCCCCTTTCCAAGCCGATGCTCCGTGACGGAGACCCCATCGCAGTTTCCCCACAAGCGGTCCGCCAGCACTTTCAACTTCATGTCGCATTCGGGATAATCCGACAAGCTTGGCGATTTCAAAGGACGGGGGCCGATCACTGTGGCGCCAGCCTCCACCAGCTCCATAATCCGCGTTAACAGTCTTGGTGTCATTGTTCCGGCCCAAGGCATCGTGCCCGGCTCCGGCAGAACTAACACGCGATAGCTCATTCCGTCGGGCAACACGAGCCGGCCAGCCTCCACCGACATGCGGTTTAAGACCACTTCCGGAGTGCAGCCATCATAGTTATAGCCAGGACGAACGGGAGGTTCCGGGCTCTGGGCGTCCACGCCTGGCGGGTGAAACCGCATCGGCGCGCCTTCCGGCTGAAGGTAACACAAATCGGCCACGAATCGACCTTCGCGGAGCAGCTATTGACAGCGCGCCACGTATTCATGCCATGGTTTGGTTTGCTCCCACCAGGTCTGCGTTCGTTCGTAATGCAGGCCCCAAGCTCCCATCGTCATTCCCGGCTTGCGATCCTTCCACGGTTGCATGGCGTAACGGTGGAAGATGAAGCGATTGATGCCTTCACAGAACGCCCAATCGCCCAGCGATTTGATTGAGGCCGGGTGCGCGAGCCAATTCTCTCCCGGCATGGAGGTAAAGGCTTCTGCCGCCACGATCGGTTTCCCATAAACGTGCGCGGCGGAGACTGCCCCGGCACACCACTCCCATGAGCGATAAACCCCGGGAAAATAGTCGCGTCCAAACCAGAATTCCGCCTGCGGCTCATCCGCTCGACCCGCGTACGACATATCGTCACCTGGCGTGTTGTCATACGCTTCAATGGACAAACGCAGACCATGTTGGTTGGCCAGCTGGCGCAGTCGTCCCGCGTAGTTGTCGTTCAAAAGATCGGAGATGGCCTTGCGAAAATCCCAGAGAAACCTTTCGGAGATTTCCAAGCCACCCAGCACTCGCCCCGTGAGGACGGGTAGAAACGGCAAGAGATCGTAGCCGTTACGCTTCTGGAACTCTTCCCGAAACAGCGGGGTCCAGTTCTGCGAATCCGACTCCCAACTGTCGATGTGCGTCGAGACAAGTGTCTGGCCCGCGAGCGGCCCGACCTCGGCGAGGATCTTTTCAAGAAAAGCGGCGAAATGGACCTCGATGGCGGCTTTGCTCAACTTGTCACACTCTAATCCTCGGCCGCTCTCCGGCGTCGGATGGTTATCCTTGCCGGTCGAAGTGTGTCCAAATCGCAGCACAGTCCAGTTGCCCTCAGGAACGTCCCAGGACAAGATGCCATTCTTCATTTTCGCTGTAAGATTGAGGATTTGGCTGCGGTCAATTTTCTTTTCGATCGGCAGTTCGGCAAAGGTTATCGGCAGACTCGGAATGCCCATCTTGCTGCCGTAGGGGGAGCTCTTTGAAATGAAACTTGCCTTCAGATCGATGTCGGCAATCCGATAGGTATCATCCAATGGAGTAGGAAATGCAAGGACCGCAATGTCCCGATAGTAGCCTGCCACCCGCTTTGGTTCTGGGAGCACTTCCTCGAAGTGGCGGGGTCCGTGAATCTCCGTTTCCGTCCACACCACCTTCTGCATCGAAAGCTCCGGCGTGATCCATGGGCCGGCACTGCCCGCCCACCCGGCGTCATTGTTGAAATTCACTTCTAAACCGAGCCGCTTCGCTTCCTCGCAAGCGAAGCGAAAAAGCTCGAGCCATTGTGCGCTGGCAAAAGAAACCGGCCCGGCGGGAAGCCCTGGATCTACCTCCATAATCAACACCCCGCCGATACCCACGCGCTGCATCGCCTCCAGATCCGCAGTGATCCCTTCCTTGCTAATGTTGCCATTGATCCAAAACCAGTAGACCCATGGCCTGACAGAATTGGGCGGCTGAACGAATCCAGCCTCCAAGGCCGGGCTGGCTCCACTCAGGACAGTTGAGCTCACTAACAACATAACGATCAGAATTAGTTGTTCCTTGAGCAATTTCATGTTTTTACTGCAATTTAAGTGAAAGAATTATCCAAATACTCCCAAGGGATGCTCCGCTTCTTAATCCGTAGCGAGGCCTGTTTATCGAAGTTTAAACTTGTCATCGAGGCGAATGTCGCGCGAGGAACTGCCGACAAGAATTTTGTATTCGCCCTCCTTTGCGATCCAGCCTTTTTGTCCTGCGTCATAATAGGCGAAAGCGTCCGCGCCTAACGTGACGGAAACGTTCTGTTTTTCTCCGGCTTTTAGGAACACTTTCCTGAAGCCTTTCAATTCCTTGAGCGGACGGAAAACTTCGGGATTGACCGGTTGCACATAAATTTCGGCGATTTCCGCGCCGGCACGGCCGCCGGTGTTGGCCAGTTCAAATTCAACCGTTACCGACTTTTTTGAATTGCTGTCTGGAACAAGTTTCAGCTTTGAGTATTTGAAGCGCGTGTAGGAAAGCCCGTAGCCGAATGGAAACAACGGTTCAATCTTTTTTGTATCATACCAGCGGTAGCCGACGAGCAGGCCTTCCTTGTAAATTACCGTGCCGTTCGTACCGGGATAGGCGTCCAACGCGGTTGTGGGAGTGTCGGCCAATTTTTTGGGAAAGGTGCAGGGTAATTTTCCGGACGGATTCACGTCACCGAACAGGACGCTTGCAAGCGCGTTGCCACCTTCCATGCCGGGATACCATGCGTAGAGCAAAGCAGGCACACGCGAAAGCCATGCATGACCCATTTCAACTGCGCCGCCACCGATAAGAACGACGACGGTTTTGGGATTCGCTTCGACAATTTTTCCCAGCAATTCGTCCTGGCCCGCGGGCAATTTGAGGTCCCGGCGATCCCAACCTTCGTGATCAAAACCTTCCTTGCGATTCAGTCCGCCAACATAAACCACAGCATCAGCCGATTTGGCGGCGGCAACGGCTTCAGCTACCAACTTTGAACCGTCTCCAGGCACTGAATTCGAGCTGTCGGGTGGATAATAACCTTTGGCGTAAATAATTTTTGCTTTGCCGTTGAGATAATTGCTGATGCCTTCGAGCGCGGTGATTTCATAAGGCGCTTTGATCTTCGCCGAGCCGCCATCATAGGAGAATTTCGCCATGGCATTTCCGCCGATGATGGCCATGGTTTTGAGTCGAGCAACATTAAGCGGCAGTAGTTCTTTGTTTTTCAGCAGCACGAAGGATTCCTCGGCGACTTTACGGGCAATTTCCTGATGGGCTTTTGTGCTCAAGGGTGTTTGCGCTGCGGTGCTAACAATTGTATTTTTTCCCGACGGGGCATGGATTAAATCCAATTGAAACACGACGTAAAGATGCCGTCGCACTTTTTCGTCGAGGACCGAGACAGGAATTTTTCCGGTTTTCAATTTCTCGAGAAAGGGATTGGCCAGATTAAACTTTTCGAAGGGTGGACGAGAGCACATTTCAATGTCCAAGCCGTTTAACGCAGCAGGATCGGTGTGATGCACGGCACCCCAATCGGAAATGACGACACCTTTGAAGCCCCATTCATCTTTGAGAATTTCGTTCAACAAATGCTGATTTTCACAGCAGTATTGGCCGTTGACTTGATTGTAAGCGCCCATTACGGCCATGACATGGGCTTCCTGCACCGCTGCGCGAAAGGCTGGCAGATAAATTTCGCGCAGCGTCCGCTCATCAATGATTTCATTGATGGAATCCCGATCATACTCCTGATTATTCGCCGCAAAATGTTTGGCGCAGGAAAAAACACCTTGCGCCTGTTCGCCTTCAATGTAGTTGACAGCTGTGCGCGAAGTTAGAAACGGGTCTTCGCCCATGTATTCAAAATTACGTCCGCACAATGGGGTGCGCTGGATGTTCATGGCTGGCCCAAGCATGATATTTTTGCCACGCTGTTTTGCTTCCTGGCCGATCACCGCGCCAAACTCAAAGGCCAGATTGATATTCCACGTCGCTGCCAGGCCGAGTGTGCTGGGCATCGCGGTTGCAAAATCGTCTGTCTGGTTAAGAACTCGAAAACGTTCGCCAACCTCTTCGCCCACGCCGAACGGGCCGTCGTCCATTTTCAACTCAGGAATGCCGAGACGCGGAACGCCAGCGGTTGAAAGACTTGAATTGGCATGATCGAGTGAAACCTTCTCCTCCAACGTGAGTCGTGAAAGCAAGTCATCCACACGTTTTTCAATCGGCTGTTTGCCGTCGAGATAAAACTCATCCTCCTGCGCGCTGGCGATTCCAAAAGTTGCCAGGAAAATAGTTGGTGCCAAGAGGAGCGCACTTAAAAATTTAGCAGGCCGTTTCTTAGTGTTTCCCATGAGTTATAGAAAAATTATTTCATGTCCCGCTGTAAAAGAAACCATTGCCAAAACATTTTATAAAATGAGGGAGGTAACTTTGTTCTGGATTGGTGGGCTTTATGGTTGGATGACGAAGAACGATTGCGGTTGGGCCGGGTCAATCGCATTGGTCCAACTAAACGAACCACCGGCTCCAAACAGATTCGTAGCCAGTGACGTCCAACTGCCCAGCGGTAGCGCTATGTTCGTCGAGGCCAAGACGCTATAAGTCAAGCCCGCCGTCCCGTTCGTGCCACTAAGAATCACTTGCGTGTTGCCAGAGACGAGACTGATGCTGCTGATCTTGGGTTGGGGTGGCGGCGCCACCGTAAAGTTAAACGGTGTCGAGACTATGCTGCCGGGGTTGATCACCTGAATACTCCAATTTTGCGGCACCACCGTGAAGGTGGCATTGATCGTCAGATTTGAGCTGTTGACGAAGGTGACCGCCGGACTGCTGGAAACAGTCGTGTCCACGTTGCTCAATGTGACCGTGCAGCCCGACTGGAAGTTGACACCGAGGATGGTCAACGTTTGCGAACCACTCGATCCCGTAACAGGACTGGACGGACTTATGCCCGCTATTATTGGTAATCCTGCGGGCGTGAATGTATGAATCACAACCGAATCGCCGTTGTAGTTGTCCTTGGTCACCATGTATTTCCCATTCAATTTCTGATAGGCACTCAGGCCATACATTGAATCGACGTCGTTTCCCACATACACCGTGGCAGGACTGGCGTTGGTCATGCTGATGTCCAAGGCACCTGTGGTAAGGTTAAAGGCGTCAATATTGGGAATGGTATGCACATATCCGACGAACAGGTAGTTGCCTGCGGCAGCCAGCGACTTGGGATTGAGATTTGTATTCAAGGTGATGACGGTGTTGGGTGCATTGGTGTTTCCCGCACGCCACCCCCGATACACCTCGACCCGGCTGCCAATGGAAGTCCAGTCCGTGTTGCCTCCTGCCAGTATCATGGTGTCGCTGGTGGGCAAATAGAGGATGCGGTTCAACTGCCCGATGGAAGCTGGTGTTGGCGTTGATGTGGCCGCTGCATAGACGGGAGCGCCGTTCGCATCAAAACCGGTCAACTGGCTGAACCAAATGGCAAATGTCTTATCCCGGCCTTCCCAGACATTGCCCGCAGAATCCAGACAGAACCCATTCCGCTCATGCCCTGTTCCCCATACGACTCCGGGTATGGCAATATAACCGTTAGTAGCATTGAAATAATAACTATAAAAGATATCTGTATTCTGGCCGCATGCCATGAGGATTCGATTTGTGCCGACCGTGGCCAGCAGGGCGAAGTCTGAGCCACGACCTTGGTCCGCAACATTGATTCGCTGATCGCTCGGATAAGTGAACGGGTCAATGGTGTTGGCCACAAAGCCGCCTCCGCCTGAACCGGTGAAGAGAAATTTTCCGCTATATAGATTTGTGCCATCGGTCTCCGAATCTGCAACGGCAACAGCTTCGAAGTTAAGTGACTGAAGCGTCCAGAGAAGCGAGCCCGAGCTGTTGTAACAATGCAGGTCGGTTCCACCATTTCGGCCCAAGTCCCAGGTCCCGCCCCAGGGATTGTTTAGCACATACACATTACCCGAATTATCGCTGCCAATGCCCACGACCCGGGTGAAACGTTTGTCGCCGGTTTGGCCCTTTATAGCCCCACCCGCGGTGCTGAGATAACCGCCTGTGGCGCCATAAGTGCCGCTCAAACCGGGCGTGCCCGTCAGGTTCGTATAGATCTTGATGTTCATATCCGGCCCCTGATCCCCCACCCAAAGCTGGTTTTGCGCATTGATATATAACGCCGATGGACGGCTACTGATGCCCATTGAGATGGTATTCAACGCACCGCCGGTGGCATTGAACTCGAGGATCGTTCCGTTGGTCATTTGCGCCACCCAAACATTTCCCGCGCTGTCCACGGCCAGGGCCCCGGGGCTTGTGACGGTCCAGTCTCGCTGCCAAACGCCGCCAGTCGTGAAGACCCTGACTCTGTTTCCTGGTTTGTCGCTGGCATAAAGCAAGCCATCGACTGGCGATAGTGCAAGACCGGGAATAGAATCTCCATTGGTTGAACTGACTGTAAACATCAACTCACGCACAAAGGTTGATCGGCTGTATCTGCCCACTTTGCCTCCATTGACCCCTTGCTCTTCAGCGAAAATCCAAATCGAATTACCAGTGATGGAACAGCCTTGGACCTCGCCGTGGCCCCCGATTGAGCCCAAGGTTTGCCCATTTTGATAAATCCCAATACCGCCTGCGTTTTCATCCCACAGGGATGCTGTATAAACCACCCCGTTGGTGGCTACCCACATGGAACGGGCACAGTTGCCAACATGATGAGCGTTGTCACCGTAAGTGTTACCCACCCAGCTTGTGGTATAACTTTGTGCATGGCCCACTATATTGGCCAGCATTAACGCGGCAATAATGACTGGCGATTTTATTCGATTCATAAAGTTATTCGTGTTCATGTGTATTCTACCGCACGAATTAACCATGCAAAACACCCCGCGTTCTGTTAGACATGGGAAGAACCGCAGTGAAAGAAAAATTAAAGGTAGATAATATCACTCTCAATACATCATTTATTCTTTGTCCAGATTGGCCATCGACTGGGATGCCAACCGACTGTTTCTTTGATGCCAATACCATTTAGTTGGTTCATTTAAAGTTGTATTGTTTTTGCCCCATAAGTTCAGGGTTGTACCGCGCGATAATATTGCTCTGCATTGGTGGCATTCAGGTCAATGAACTGCCAGAACCCATTCGTGTTGGCCGTGTTCGTACTGACCACCGACCATGGCGTGAGCAAATTAGTCGTCGTCTGAACGATATAGGAAGAGTTTGGAACGCCAAAGAATTTTACGTTCACGACGCCGTTGGTGGGAACACTCAACTCTGCAAGGCCATTACTGTAAACATTTATAAGAATGTTAGCCGTAGCGCTGCTCCCAAATCCGTCGTTGACGGTATAGGTGAAGCTATCATTGCTGTTGTTGTTGGCCCCGGCACCAGGCACATAGAAAATATAGGTGCTGTTGGTCGTGATCGTCGCACCGTTGGTTCCCGCCCCGACACTTTCCAAAGTGATTGTGTCACCATCCGCGTCCGTAACATTGGTGAGCAGATTAGTGATAGTGATCTGGAATGATGTGTCCTGGGCACGGTAGTAGGTTGCATCGGCCGCCACAGGCGGATGATTGGTGACGACCTGGTTCAGCGTATTGGTGCTGCCCAGATAATTGACATCACCACTGTAGCTGGCGGTGATGAGGTTTGTGCCACGCGGCAGATTGGTGATGGAGAGGCTGCTGGCGCTGCCAGCATTCACCGCATTGGTGCTGATCGGGGCGTTGGTGGAAGAGAAAACCACATCTCCCGTGGCGTTAGAAGGCAGCGTAGCGATGAAGGAGACTGAATCTTGGTAACCGGACGGGTTCCCGGTGGAGGACACTCCGACAGAAGTGCTTGCTTGATCAATGGTTAAAGTGCCATTGGCAAAGCCGATGTTGTAATTGTTGTAGGTCGCGTTCGTCAGGCCAGACGGAATAACGATGTAGCTGCCGGCATTGGTCGCGCCCTGTGAAGTGCCGCCATAACTCAAAATGCCACCAAGGACATTGTTCGTTTCTCCATTCACGAAACCGCTGAAGGTCACGCCGTTGCCGCCGGTGAAAACCACGCCGTCATACACCTTGTTAGTATTGTTTGCCGTGACTGTCAGTGCAGCCTGATTGACTGTTTGGCTCAGGCTATTGGTGCTGGAGATATAACTGGAATCGCCTTCATATTCGGCGGTGATAGTATGAAACCCGGCGATAAGGGCACTAGTGGTGTAGATGGTCTGACCGCTGGCTACAGTGTTGGTGGCGACGGCCGTACCGTCCACTTTAAAGACGTAGTTGCTGGTGGCGTTACCCGCTGTGACCCCATTGGTCTGCACCGTCGCGGTGAAAGTGACGCTGCCGCCATAGATTGAAGGGCTGCCCGACGTGGCGAGCGCGGTGGTGGTGGAAAATGACGACGATGCCACAACCAGATACAGTTCGCCGCTATTAACCTGCAGCGACGCGCTCGTGCCGCCCACAATACCGCCGCCGCTCACCGTGACCGCTGGCACAGTGCCAGCCACCAGGCCTGCATTCCCCGCCGTGGCTACAGAGATGATTTTGTAGCTGCCCATGGCCAGTGCTGAACCGGTGTTATTGAGGTTGAATACCGTGCCCGCCGAAAGGGTCAGCGTACCGTTCGTGACATTGAGCGCAGGCATGCCGGAGGTATAGGACACAGAAATGGTGCCCGATCCGGTGTTCAAACTGCCGTTGACGATGCCGGTGCCCGAGGCGTTGTTGGACAAGGTCTGCCCCGAACCCAATGTGAAGGTGGAACCCATGCCGGAAACATTCAGGATGGCTCCATCGGCAACCGATATCACCGGGCTGTTCGAGATGGTGGAGGTAGCGCCGGCGGGCGCACTCAAAGCCAGCGTGCCAGCGGATATCGTCGTGTTGCCCGTGTAAGAGTTGGTTCCCGAGAGTGTCCACGTTCCCGTGCCCACTTTGGTCAGCGCAATCGTCCCCGCGCCGCTGACCAGCGCACCCGCAAAGGTGCTGTTATTATTGAGATTGCCCACCTCAAACGTCGCCGTGGTTCCAGCCACACCATTGCTGACGACAATGGCTCCGTTGCCCGTGGTTCCTGCGCTGTTGAGATCACCCAGTTTAATCGTCTGGCTGCCGGTGCCAGCCCACTGCAACACCGGTTTGCTGCTGAAGGTGCCAGTGAGTGAATATAAATCCCACGTGGCGTGTGAACCATCAAAGGTGCTCGAACCGCCTAGAGCATAGGTGAAAACTGTTGACGTGGTATTGGTATTGGCGGACAACTGGAGCGTGCCTTGGAATCCCGACATGTCACCGCTAAAAGTAAAGGTGGGTGATTTACTCGCGGTTTGGAGAACATTAATTGTCCCTGTCCCACTCCACGAACCAGAGGAACCATAGCTGCCGGCATCCAACCACCATGTGTTGCCCGTGCCGTTGACCACAACCGCATTCGTTACGGTTACACCAGTCGTCGTGTTCTGCAAAGTGCCGCCCCCGTTAAAGGTCAGCGGGCCGGTGCCCAATGCTTTAGTAAGATTTACCCGATAGTTATTGGGCGAACCGTTATTGTTTTGGAAAGTGGTGCCACCGGTGTGCGTGTTTGCCGGCGAAAGTCCCAATTGACCACTTCCATTAACAATCAGGTTAATGGGACCGGTCACCAAGTTGTTGGCCAAGCCCATGGCTCCATTGCCATTTCCTACCGTAAAGTTCGCCAACGCCCCTGAATTGGTGATGATACCCTGGCCACTAAGAACAATTCCCGCTCCAACGTTATAACCATTCAAATCCATCGTCGCGCCAGTATTCACAACGAGAGTCAGGTTGGTGGCCCCAAGCGCATTCGCCATGCCCTGCTGGACGGTGCCTTGATTAACAGTAGCAGCCACACCGTTGTTTGCACCGCCGAGCACCAGCGTGCCGGAACCATTCTTGGTCATCCTCCCAGTACTGCTGACAGTTCCATTAATGGTGAGCGTGCCCGTCCCCATCTGATGAATGATCACTTCCGAATTCGCAGCCCCAACCTGACCGTTGGTAACAGTGTAATTATTCGCGCCGAACATCAGCAGCCCCGGGGACGTGAGCGTCATCACATCGCTCGCACCGCCCAAATCAAGCACGCCTGACCCGGCCGAGGCATCCAAGGTCAGGGAATTAACCGAGAAATTCGCCGTATTCCTGGTCACATTCCCGGAGGTTATATAATTCACCGTGGCGGTGCCGCCGCTCGTGGGCAGCGTGGTCTGGCCCGTCAGACGAACTATGTTGCCACCAGAAAGTGAAGCCAGACCGACCGCAGTCGCATCCTTGACCGTGGCAAAACCCAAGACGCCGTTGATAGCGAGAGTTGGCGTTGAAATCAAAGTGCCCCCGGCGGAAAAATCAATGTTCACTGAGCTTAAAGCGTTTGCACTACGGTTCCAAGTGTTGCCCAGCGTCAAGGTTGTGCTGGTGCCGCCATTGGGGTTGAGCACGATGCTGCTGCCGACGTTTGCTCCAATTGTCACGGTCCCCAGCGTTTGAGCAGTGCTCCCTAAAGACTTGCCCTTCACGCTCAACGTGCCGCCAGCCAAGGAAAGAACTGAACTGCTGCTGATGAGGTTGACCGGTGACGCCAGATTGGCGAAGTCCAGCAACAGGGTGCCGCCGTTGACAATTGTGCTGCCAGTATAGGTGTTGACCGCCGAGCCGTTCAACGTCACCGTGCCGGCATTAGCTACAGCACCAACACTAAAGTTGAATGCGCCGCTTATGACCCCACCGAGAACAAGGTTGCCGCCATTGGTGACGATGCAGGTGCGCGCCGCCGTCATGGCCATGGGAAAATTGATTGTCTCGGTGTTGACCGCGCTGTCCGTGATGTTGCCGGCCAGGTTGATCGCATTCC